>JBOHVJ010000196.1:0-5719 GCA_050735075.1 Binatia bacterium | reverse complement strand
CCCCGGTCTCCTCCCATTGGCGCAGAATTTCAATGGCAGCCCCCATGCGTCTTAGGATATCAATCACCCCGCTCCTGGTGGGATTGAGGCCTACGCCGCGGATCAGAAGATCAGATCTTGTCACCGACGCGGCCGCTACCAGAAAAAAAGCCGCTGACGAGAGATCTCCCGGAACCTTCACATCTCTTCCGCAAAGCCGCTGGCGACCTCTGAGGGAGACAGATCTGTTCTCGACTCTCATCTCCGCCCCAAACGCTCGAGCCATGATCTCCGTATGATCCCTTGACTGCTGTGGCTCCTCCACTATCGTCGTCCCTTCCGCCTGAAGTCCAGCCAAAAGAACCGCTGATTTTACCTGGGCACTGGCAACCTGAGAAACATAATGAATGCCCCGGAGCTGTCCTCCTCGAATTTCAAGGGGCGCAATCCCCTTTCCGTTTTGACCAAAGATTGCAGCACCCATTCGAGTGAGCGGATCGATAACTCTCTGCATCGGCCTCTGACGAAGAGAGGCATCCCCATCCAAAGTTGTAACAAAGGGGCGACCCGCCAATACCCCGGAAAGGAGCCGCATGGTCGTTCCCGAATTGCCGCAATCAATGACTCTACCAGGCGGGCAAAGACTGTCCCAGCCTTTGCCATCGATGCATAACACCTCACCTTCATCCCAAATTCTTACCCCCAGATCTTTAAAGGCCTGAACAGTTCTGAGGTTATCCTCCCCAGCGGAGAGATTGAAGATCCGGCTCTCACCCTTGGCTATGCTGCCAAAGATGACTGCCCTGTGGCCGATCGACTTATCACCGGGAACGGTCACTTCTCCCCGTAGCGGCCCCTTCACCGGCTCGATCTTTTTCATTCTGCCTTTCGTCATGATCTAAGCAATCTGCCTTCTGACCTCATTGGCCCGGGCAAATTCCCTCTCCAGCAGATCACCTTCCCCATCACGGATCCACTTCCTCAACAGCTCTAGACGTCTGATGTAATGACCCAGGCTTCTGGCAATTGCCCGGCGATTAACCAGGCATATGTCACGCCAGATCTCGGGACGGCTAGAGGCAATGCGGGTGAAATCCTTAAATCCTCCGCCACAATAGTTCTTCAAGTTCACCGAGTCGACGTCGGTCTGGCTTAAGGTGTTCACCAAGGCGTATGCCAGGACATGGGGAAGATGGCTGACCACGCCCAAAATCCTGTCATGGAGATCGGGCTCCATAACCTCTACCTTTGCCCCGACTTGGCGCCAGAAAACCATCATTTTTTTTAGGGCGTGGGCATCGGTATTCCGGGTGGGCGTGAGGATGCAGCGCCGGCCGGAAAAAAGATCCGGCACAGCCGCTTGGGCACCCCACTGCTCGCTCCCGGCAATGGGATGAGCACCTACAAAAGGAATATGGGAGGGAAGCAGCCTTTCCATCTCCTGTACGATCCTTGCTTTTGCACTCCCCACATCGCTGACCAGACAGCCTGGCTCCAGACTCGGCAAAAAAGATGCTGTTAAAGAGACCGTTGCTTGAACAGGTGTAGCTAAAATCAAAAGGTCAGCCCCTTTGGGGATGCTCTCCTCGTGCGAGAAGTAGCGGTCTATGATTCCCTTACTTCGAGCCCAGCGGAGATTTTTTTCTCCGCGTCCATATCCGATGATCTCTTTGGCCAAACCACGTCTTCGCGCTGCCAAAGCGAGCGAACCACCGACCAACCCTACCCCAACAACCACCATTCTGTGAAACATGAAGGCCACTAGATCTCTCTCCCGACCGCCTGTGCCACCTTCTTAAGATCGCTCATAAGAGCGGCAAACTTTAGAGGTTTCAACGATTGGGGACCATCACTCAAGGCTAATTCAGGATGCGGGTGAACCTCGATGAGTAGCCCGTCCGCACCCGCGGCAATCCCAGCCAGGGCCATGGGGGCTACCAGATCCCATCTGCCAGTCCCGTGACTCGGATCGACAAAGACCGGTAGATGAGAAAGCTGCTTGAGGAGCGGGACGGCGCTTAGATCCAGGGTATTTCTCGTTTCCGTTTCGTAGGTTCGGATGCCCCGTTCGCAAAGGATGATCTTCCGGTTACCCTCCGTAGCAATGTATTCTGCCGAGAGGAGAAACTCTTGAATCGTCGCACTCATCCCACGTTTCAGAAGGACCGGCTTATCTAGCTTTCCCACCTCGGTTAAGAGCTTAAAGTTCTGCATGTTTCTCGCCCCGATCTGGAGAATATCGGTGTAGCGGTAAACGACCTCCAAATCGCGCGGATCGAGAACCTCGGTAATGACCGGAAGGCCGGTTAACTCCCGGGCGTGGGCAAGATAACCCAATCCTTCCTCACCGAGACCCTGGAAGGTGTAAGGAGAGGTCCTGGGTTTGAACGCCCCGCCGCGAAGAAATGTCGCGCCTGCCTCTTTCACCGGGACGGCAGCCTCCAGGACCTGCTGACGCGACTCTACCGAACATGGACCTGCCATGACATGAATCTTCTTTGCCCCGATCTTGTGACCGTTCACATGGATGACGGTGTTGGCTGTCTGGAATTCTCGACTAACGAGTTTATAGGGCTTCAATATGGGCAGCACTCTCTCCACTCCAGGGAATGATTCCAGCGACTGATCGAGGAGAAGCCGCTCATCTCCAATGGCCCCGATAATCGTTCTCTCAGTTCCCTCGGAAATATGGGCCTTGAGCCCAAAACCCTCGATTCTCTCTACCACCTTGTGGATTTCATCCTGGGTTAAGCCAGGCCTCAAAACTACAATCATCATCATTCCTCCGAAGCTTTAGACTTCACTTTAAGTACTTCTTTTAACTCATTTATAAATCGTTTATTTTCCTCCATTTTTCCAATCGTTACTCGGACGTATTCAGGAAAATCATACTCCCCCATGGGCCGTACAATCACCCCGCGCCTGAGAAGCTGGTTGAAGAGCTCTTGACCGTTACCGACACGGACAAAAATGAAATTGGCCTGGCTAGGGACCTGCTCCAAGCCCAAACTGGCTATCTCCTCCGTAAGGTAGCTCATCCCCTCACTATTAACCTCCAGGCTTCGCTTCACATGATCGTGATCCTCCAGCGCCGCCAAAGCCGCCCACTGGGCTGCGGCATTGACGTTAAAGGGCTGACGCACCCGATGCATCAGATCAATCATCCTTTCGGCTCCGATGCCATAGCCTATCCTAAGCCCTGCCAAGCCGTAAAGTTTGGAAAAAGTACGAAGCGTCAAAATGCTTCTTCCATTGCCGTGGTAAGAGAGAGAGTCAGGATAGTCCGGATCTCTGACATATTCAAAGTATGCCTCGTCCACGATCACGAGAAATTCGGGTTTGATCCGCTCCAGAAACCTCTCCCACTCTCTCCTGCGATAAATCGTCCCCGTCGGATTATTAGGATTGGCCAGGAAGAGGAGTCGAGTCCTGGGGGTTATCGCCCGGGCCAAGGCCTCAAGATCGTGGGTAAAATCCTTAAGCGGAACTATCTTGCAGCAACCACCTGCCGCTTGCACCACAAGGCGATAAATAACAAACGCCTGATGGGCCATCACCGCATCATCGCCAGGTCGCATGAAGGTCCGCACTGCAAGCTCGATGAGTTCGTTGGAGCCATTACCAAAAATCAACTGATTTGGAGATACGCCCAATTTTGTCGCCAGTCCTTGCTTCAGATAGAAGCAGTGCCCATCCGGATAGAGATGGAGCTGATGCAGCCTTTCCTTCAATACCTTTATAGCTTTAGGGGAAGGACCCAGAGGATTTTCGTTAGAGGCGAGCTTGATCGAACCCTCGATGCCATACTCCCGCTCCACGTCCTCCATTGGTTTCCCGGGCGCATAGGGAATGAGGGAGCGGATATACTCCGGGACTTGATCAATGATATTCATACACCGCAGGGATAGGAGCCGAGGACCTTGATAAAGACACAGCTCCTTTCCAACCTTCTTATTGCCCTCTGGATCCTTGACTCATCCATGTGTCCTTCAAAATCTAAAAAGAAGAGGTACTCCCAAGGCTTATTCTTCAACGGTCGCGACTCGATCTTGGTCAAGTTGATTCGGTTCTTGGCAAAGGGTTCCAGCATCCGGTGCAAAACTCCAACCTCATCCCTGACCGAAAAAGCGATCGATGTCTTGTCGTCTCCGCTCGGCCTAGGCTTCTGATCTCCGATGACAAGGAAACGGGTAATATTATTCGCCTGATCTTCAATGTTCGTCTCTACCACTTCCAAGTCGTAGACGTCCTTGGCCAAGCCGCTGGCAATAGCACCCAAGGTTGTATCCACCGCTGCCATCAAGGCCGCCTGGGCTGTGCTGGTCACCTCATCAACCTTGACGTGGGGATAATGGCTTCCGATCCAACGGCGGCACTGGGCCAGGGCTTGAGGATGGGAGACGATTCGCTGGATATCTTCAGAGCGGCCTGATCGGGATAAAAGGAGCAGATGGATCTCTAAAGAAACCTCAGCGCAAATCCTGACATCTGCCTCGACCAACATATCAAGGGTATGCGCCACCACCCCCTCTGTGGAATTCTCAATCGGCACAACACCATAGTCTGCTCTGCCCTGACCCACCTCTATGAAAACCTCCGCTATGCTAGGAAGCGGAATAAAATTCACCGAAGAGCCGAACCTCTCACGCGCCGCCATGTGCGTGAAGGTTGCCTCAGGACCCAGATAAGCGACCTTAATAGCTGCTTCAACGGAACGGGAGGCAGAAAGAACCTCCCGGTAGATGGAGCGGATGGCCTGTTCAGGAAGCGGGCCCCGATTTAAGCTGGAAATCCTTTTAAAGATCTCCTTTTCACGGCTGGGAACATAGGCCTCTTCCCTGCCCAAACTTTTTGTCTGCCCGATTTTCTGGGCAAGCGAGGCCCTTTCGTTTAGAAGCCCTACAATTTTTTCATCAACTTGATCGATCTTTTTTCTGAGCGCATCGACCGACTCTTTACGGCTCAATGAAAACCTCACCCGGGCGCACTCTTTTCCGAATCAACAACATTAACACTGGCCTAACCTAGCTTAATTCCTAGCAAATTGCAAATATCTATTCCCCCCTTGACGAGACCCGGAAGAGCCCGTTATGAGTATTAAATGAATGGCCTGGGAGATTATTTTTCCGCAAACCGAGGAGCCCAAGAGGATCGAGAACTTCCTTAAGAAACGTTTCCCTATCGGATACGTGAGGAAACTGTTTCGGAAAAAGGCAGTTAGGCTTAACGGCAGACGTTCCAGCCCAGAAGAACTTGCCCGTCCCGGAGACCGGGTACAGCTTTTTATCCCCTTTGAAAAGCAAGCCCGCAAAGGGGAAAAAGAAGCCCCTAGGATCACACCGAATATTCTCTTCGAAGACGGTAACTTTCTGGTGATCAACAAGCAGGCCGGTATCTCAGTCCATGAGGGAAAAGAGATTCTCAAGGCTAAAACCCTCCTAGGAATGCTCGAGGCAGCATATCGCTTGCGGGGTGTTATCCCAAGGCTGGTGCACCGGATTGACAAGGAGACCTCTGGCCTCCTGGTGGTGGCCAAGAGGGATGATGTGGCTAAGGAGTTAGAAAGGCGATTTGAAGAAGGCGAGGTGAATAAGGAATATCTCGCCCTGGTGGTGGGACGGCTCTATCCCAAGGAAGGGAGCATCACCTTCCCGCTCCCGGGGCGGGACGGAAAGCTGGTCAAAGCCCTAACCTTCTACAAAGTCGAGAGGGAGTTCGCCGGGACAACCCTGTCGCGGGT
>JBOHVJ010000195.1:0-4368 GCA_050735075.1 Binatia bacterium | reverse complement strand
GCATGCTTCGACTAAGCTCAGCATGAACGGAAAATTATCAATGATTTCATGACTTCCTCCGTTCATCCTGAGCCTGGTCGAAGGGTGAACGGAGAGTTTTTCAACAGTCTAGTTAGCATTTGACGCTTTTGTGGCGTTGGTTTTTCGAAAAAGGAGGTGATAGTTTTCACTCTGGCATGGCAGATCAGACACAGGTGCATCCCCAACGACATCACCATGAGGAGTGGCATACCCCGAAGGGGAGAGCGATCCGGGAGATTATTTTTGGGATGAATGACGGCCTGGTAACCACCATCGGCTTCCTAGCCGGAGTTACCGGCTCTATTTCTGAGAGTCGCTATATCCTTCTGGCTGGGATGGCGGAGATTGTGGCCGGGGCTATCTCGATGTCCATTGGAGGTTATCTTGCCACCAAGTCACAGAGGGAGTTCTTTCAGTCCGAGATAGACCGTGAGAAGTGGGAGATCGAGAAAATGCCTGAAAAGGAAGCCCAAGAGATTCGCGACATCTACGGGGAAATGGGCTTTAGCCGTTCGGAGCAAGACATGATCGTTAACCGGGTGACTTCTGATAAGGAGCTTTTACTCCGCTTCATGAAGCGGGAGGAACTCGGTCTCATAGACGAGCATCTCGATGAACCCCTTCAGGTAGCCTTGATCATGGGTCTTTCTTTTGTCGTAGGCTCCCTGCCGCCCATTCTCCCCTATTTTTTTGCCCACAGTCCCCACTCCGCCATCGGGGTGGCTGTTTTGTTCTCAGTCTTTTTTCTCTTTCTCATGGGTGTCATGAAGACCCGATTGACGAAGGTAAAACCGCTACGATCTGGATTGGAAACCACGCTTCTGGGAGTTCTTGCCTGTGGGGTAGGTTATGGACTCGGTTGGCTGGCGGAAAAGTTCATTTAACAGTGTAGCGTCCGTAGCCTCTGTGCTTGAGTTCCTCGACCAGATCCTTAACCTCCTGGGCCCGTTTGATGTCTCCGACCAAGAGGGCATCCGGCGTGTCCACAACCACGGTGTCTTTCATTCCCAACAGGGCGACTAGACGATTGGGTGAATAAACCAGGCAGTCGCTTGATTGGAGCCCCAACCATTTGCCTACTCCGACATTGCCTTTCTTGTCCTGTGGAAGCATCCGGTGCACCGCAGCCCAGCTCCCCACGTCGTTCCAACCGAAATTCGCCTCCAGGGTTAAGACCCTGCCCTCTGATCCGGCCTTTTCCAGCACGGCGTAGTCAATCGATAGGTTGGGCATTTTTTTGTATTCCCTTCGGATAATAGCTTGGAGCTTGGGGGGCGGAGCCCCGAGCCCCTCCTGGATTCTCTGGAGGCCGCGAAAGATAGAAGGGGAGAAGCGGCGCAGCAATTCCAAGATGGTCGAGACCCTCCAAACAAAGATCCCACTGTTCCATAAGGAACCCAATGCTATTAGGTGGCCTGCCATTTTCGGAGTAGGCTTCTCTTTAAAGCCTTTGACTCGGTGGACGGGGACACCTCGAGGACCTTTGATTCCTTTCCCCTTCAAGATATAGCCGTAACCTGTTTCTCGATAGCTGGGCTGAATCCCGATGGTCACGAGGGAGTCGTGCTCCTCGGCTAATTGCACGGCAGCCTTGAGCGTTCGAGAGAAAGAGCTGATATCAGAGATCCAATGATCGGCTGGCAGAATGGCCATGATGGCGTTAGGATCTCTTGATGCCAACTCAATGGCGGCAAGCCCAATGCAGGGGGCCGTGTTGTTTCCCTGGGGCTCGATGATAAAATTTGTTTTGGGCAGGATGTGAAGTTCTTTACGAACCGCGCGATAATGTTCTGCAACTGCGACCACGAGCGTTTTATCGCGACCAAAAAGCGGCAGGACGCGATCCACGGTCTCTTGGATCAGGCTTCTTCCACTCAAGATCTTGAGAAGCTGTTTGGGTCGATGGGGGCGGCTCAGAGGCCAGAAGCGGGTCCCTCTCCCTCCCGCCATGATCACGGCATAGCTCTGTGCTTTCATATCGTTCCAGTTGGAAAGGCTCTCATATTATGAGAGGAAGGCGGCTGTATCAAGGGTCAATGAAGGTGGAGAATTTGCCCTCCTGGACTGTCCCCGCCGCTCAGGGGGCAATTCGGCTCGATACCTTCGTGCGCCGCTGCTTCCCCCATCTCTCTCTGAGAGAGGTTAAGAAAGCCATCGAGGAGAGGGCCTTTTGGGTCAATGAGAGACCGGGGAGGAAAGGGGATAGGCTTTTTGGCGGAGAGGTTCTCACCCTTAGAGGTTCGCCGCATTTGTTAGCCCGATCTCCCTTACCCGCGCCGGATCTCACAGTCCCCATACTCTTCGAAGACAGATCTGTTCTGGCTTTGGACAAGCCCGCAGGGGTGGCCACCCATGGATTTTCCGGCAGGGAGACAAAAACATTGGCCAATTTTTTAGCAGCCTTCCGGCCGTCTCTTCGTGCAGTGGGGAAAAGTCGATGGGAGCCGGGATTGGTCCACCGGCTGGACCGTGGCACTTCGGGCATTGTCCTGGTAGCAAAAGATCAGGGTTCGTTTGAAAATCTGCGCTCCCAGTTTCGGCGCGGGTTGATCGAAAAAAAATATTGGGCCTTAGTTTGGGGCACGACAAGTGAGAAGGAGGTCATCGCTTCTCCCCTCATCCATGATCCCGCAGATCGGAGAAGGATGAGGACGGTCACGGAAGAGAGGGGCAAGAGAAATCAAGCAAGAAAATGGCCAGCCTCAACTCGATACCGGCTTCTGCGCCATTCTAAAGGATTTAGTCTGCTTGAGATTGAAATGGAGACGGGTGTAACCCATCAGATCCGGGTTCATTTGGAAGCGATCGGACATCCATTGGTCGGAGATCCTCTCTACGGTGGGGATCGACCTGATCCTTTCGCTCTCGGACGCCAGTTCCTGCATGCGTTTTATCTGCGATTTCGCCACCCCGGGAGCGGCGAGGATGTGTCCATAGAGAGCCCTTTGCCGAAAGAGCTAAGGGAAGTTTTGGACAGTCTGAGTATTAACCTCTAACAAGGTGCTCAGAAACCTCCGTTTGCCCTTCGACACGCCTGTCCGAGCAAGCCAGCCGTCTCCTTCGACAGTCTCAGGACGAACGGCTGGAATGTCGAAGGGCTCAGAGTCTGCCCTGAGCCCAAGTCGAAGGGTCGAAGCGTGAAAAACGCTTTTTCGGGACCTTGCTAAGCTGCGGCGCCCCTTAAGCCCTTCGCTTTGGCACACGCGCTGCAAAGGTTGACCTGGTGTTGCGGATCTTCGACGAGTCCCTCGTCAAGATTATGGCAGACCTTCTTGCACTCTGCGCAGATGAAGTAGATCCCATCGATGCTTTTGTTGATTTTTTCTCGATTGAGGACTCGGCCCTTGAGTTTCTCAAGCCGAATTCCTAGAAGCTCCTCGTAATTCCTCTTGATCTTGAGCCTCCCAGCCTCATCGCTAGGCAGCCCCTCCTCATCCGGTTCTTCGCGGTCAGGATCTTCAAGGTAGCCGTGACTCCTTCCCCTACCGAGACGTCCCTTTATTTTCTTTCTACCTCTTGGCATGTCTCTACCTCCACCGCATAAATCTCTGGCTCTGAAGAGTTGATCTCGGCGACAAAAGCCTGCGCGGCAGCTACTGATTTTTATTAAGCCATAATGAATCGCCAACGAGTTGTCAATAGTGAATTTTGAAAGTCCTCTTGACATCTTCGAATAATCATATAGGTTGCTTCGTCTAAGAAGTAATTTTAAGCGGAAAGGAGGTGAAATGGAGATGACATTCAAAAGGCAGATCATTGCGGTCCTCTTGGCTTTGACGCTGATCCCCGCCCTTGCCCTCGCTCAGGAGAAAAAGGGCACAGTCGACAGTTACGACGATGGTTCGAGGATGGTGACGATAAAGGGGAAGGATTGGGAGCAGAAGGCCAAAGTCAGCAGTGCCGTTGCGAAGGATAAGGCCGATCTCCTCAAAAAGGGGACCAAGGTCACAGTCGAATTCGATGACAGGGGAGGAGGGGATGTCAGGGTAAAATCGCTCAGTCCGCGATAATTCCCTCACAAGATATTCCCGTGAAGCGGGAGGGAAGAAAATTTTTTCCCTCCCGCTTTTCCTCAAGTCCTCTCAAATTCTCCCAAGCCTCGCTAAGATTGGGATCTACGCCCAACACCTCGCATATTTCAGTTCCGATCTCCATCTCGGAGAGAAAGGTGTCTTGTACGAGCACAGCAACTGCAACCATGCCGGAACCCACGTTTCCAATAGTCAGTCCATCGGGAATAGCCGATTGATAGATATAGTTTGCAGCCTTTCGACTTCCTCCTCCGGGCATGTATTCATTAACGATGGTGGGGTTGCCTGGAATATATTTCTGCAAGAAGGGAAGCAA
>JBOHVJ010000194.1:0-36586 GCA_050735075.1 Binatia bacterium | reverse complement strand
GGGTAAGGGAGTTAAGACTTGGGAAGAGAGCCAAAGCGTCCATTTGCGCTCCTATGTCTCTTGGTTGCGGGGGCGCGGGCTGAGCGTCCGCTCGATTGCCCGCTATATCGTAGCCTTGCGCCAGCTCTATCGGTTTTTGGAAAAGGAAGAGGTTATCGCGGAGAATCCTGTTCCTTCTTTTTTCTTGCACAGCACCTCTAGGAGGCTGCCCCGTACTTTAAGTCCGGACGAGGTCAAGGGTCTGTTAACCCAGCCAGACGCTAGAACGCCATTGGGATCGCGGGATCAGACGATGATAGAGCTGCTTTACGCTACCGGGGTCCGGGTTTCAGAGCTGGTCTCCTTGCAGACGCATGAGATCAATCTTCAGGGTGATTACCTGACCGTCCGAGGAAAGGGAGCGAAGGTTCGCATGATCCCTTTCGGAAAATGGGCCAAAGAGGGACTTTTGCGCTATCTAAGAGAGGTTAGACCTAAGTTGCTTCAAGGACGTGCGAGTCCCTTCCTCTTTCTTACCCGTTCGGGAAGGCCTTTGACGCGGCAAGGCTTTTGGAAGTTGATCCGGCGCTATGCCCTGGCCGCCGGGATTGATAAGAGAGTGACTCCGCATACCTTGCGCCATTCCTTTGCCACGCATCTCCTGGAAGGCGGCGCCGATCTCCGCTCGGTTCAGTCCATGCTGGGCCATTCCGATATCTCCACCACGCAGATCTATACCCATGTGAATAGCTCCCGGCTCAAGGAGATTCATCGCCGCTACCATCCGCGGGAGCGGGCTCCCGGAAAATAGCAAGTCGCTGCGTAGACCAATGAGGAGAATCTATGGCTTGCAGTGGAGTATCACCTCTCCAGGCCACCCGATCTTCGCTGCCATGAGCCACATTCATGGTCTTTTCTTACTATAAGCGGCTGACACGCGCCCAGCAGCGGATTTACCGGCTCAGTGATGAGGTAAGCAGCATTCGCCTGCCCACAATCGGCCCTCTGAGTCTGCTGGTGGAGAGAGTGGCGGAAGCGTTGCCGCGTGAGGATCGTCGAGAGACAGAAGCAGCCTGCCAAAGGCTCATGTCTGTTCTAACTACAAGTCTCAAAGTTTCTCCTGTCCGAGTCGAGGTGCTTGCGGTCCGCCCGTCCCGCAGCTGGGGTGAGCTTCATGGTCTATACAACCCGCCACAGGGAAGAAGACCGCCCAAGATCACCGTTTGGATGCGCACCGCTGAGCGCCATCAAGTCGTTGCTTTCCGCACCTTCCTTAGGACCTTAATCCATGAGCTTTGCCACCACTTGGACTATGAGCTTCTCAGGCTCCAAAATTCTTTCCACACCGAAGGCTTTTACAAGCGCGAGTCCAGTCTTTTCCATCAACTCACTAGCGATCACCTGCCATGACATCAGAATCATCAAATGCGAGGTCGACTTTTTACCCTTTCTCTGAAGTCTCCAGGCAGTTATTTGCTATTCGCCCCCTTCAATTTATGCTATAGAGCCAATGAGACGAGGGGTCCAGTGATTGGAGAGACTATACGTGAGATATCTATCTGGGCTTTGCCGGTCCTGATCGCGATTGTATTCCACGAGGTAGCCCATGGGTGGGTGGCTTTTCGGTTGGGCGATCCGACGGCTGCTCGCATGGGGCGATTGACCCTCAACCCGATTTCTCATATCGACCTTTTCGGCACCATCCTTCTGCCGCTGCTCTTGATTATCGTCCGTGCCCCATTCCTCTTCGGTTATGCTAAGCCGGTACCAGTGAACTTCTACAATCTGAATCATCCTAAAAGGGACATGGTCTGGGTGGCTTTGGCCGGGCCTATGACTAATATCCTCTTGGCGCTCGGAAGCGTACTAGTTTTAAAGTTTCTTCTCTCAATGGGCTTCTCGCCCAACGATCCGTCCTCATCCTTTTTGCTGGCTGTTGTCAGGCCCCTCGTCATGATGGCGCAAAGCAGTGTAGTCATCAACGTCGTCTTAGCTGTGTTCAATGCATTTCCAATCCCTCCGCTGGACGGCGGTAGGGTCTTGGTAGGACTTTTGCCTGAGCCTCATTCTTCAACCGTGGCTCGAATAGAACCTTACGGCTTTCTGATCATCCTGCTCTTGCTCATGAGCCACGCGTTGGATGCATTTATGGGCCCGGCCGTTCGTTTTATTCTTGGGCTATTCATTGGCATGATATAAAGTGAAAAATTATGGAAACTATCGTTAGCGGTGCCCGGCCCACCGGACGTCTTCATCTCGGCCACCTCCATGGTGCGTTGAAAAACTGGGTTCGGCTTCAAAATGACTACCGGTGTTTTTTCTTTGTCGCTGATTGGCATGCGCTCACTACCGATTATGCTACTCCGCGGGGAATCGAGCAGAGCACCCGGGAGATGGTGATGGATTGGTTGAGCGTTGGTCTGGATCCTAAGCGCTGCGTCCTATTTCGCCAGTCTAGAATCAAAGAGCATGCGGAACTCCACCTCCTCCTCTCTATGATCACGCCGGTCCCCTGGCTGGAGCGAAACCCCACCTATAAGGAGCAGATGCGCGAGCTGGAGGGCAGAGACCTCTCCACTTACGGCTTCCTTGGATACCCGGTCCTCCAGGCAGCGGATATCATCATGTACAAGGCGCACAAAGTTCCTGTAGGGGTAGATCAGGCCCCTCATGTCGAGCTGACAAGAGAGATCGTGCGCCGTTTTAATCAGGTCTATCGCCCGATCTTTCCGGAGCCGGAGGTCCTTTTGACGGAGACGCAAAAGCTCCCTGGCTTGGATGGGAGGAAGATGAGTAAAAGCTACAATAACGCGGTCTTTCTTTCAGACTCTCCAAAGGAGATCGAGCAAAAACTGAGCCGGATGATGACGGACCCAGCTCGGGTCACAAGGAAGGACCCCGGCGAGCCGGAGAAGTGTCCCGCCTTTCAGTTGCATAAAATTTACTGCTCTCCCGATGAGATTGATTATGTCTCCAAGGGGTGCCGCACCGCCGGGATCGGCTGTCTGGATTGCAAGAAGGTCATGATCAAGCACGTGGTCGCGGATTTGTCGCCTTTCCGAGAGAAAAGGGCGGCGTATGAAAAGCGGCCCGCTGATGTGGAGGACGTGCTCGTGGCAGGAAACCGTGCCGCCCAAGGGAAGGCCGCCGAGACCATGGAGGAGGTTCGCGGCGCCGTAGGGCTTGGAACTTGAAGGCCCAAATTGCCTTGACGCTGTTTTTTTGCCGTGGTAGGAGCCCGATTAATTCGGAATGAAAGAAGAGAGGGGGCTCCTATATGTGGAAAGCTTATCGAAGAAGAAAAAGCTTTGCCCCGGGGGCGCTTGGAATATTCCTTGCTGTCCTCCTGTCCTGTGGTGCGCCCGTCCACGGGGCTGAGTATCCCGCCAGGACGATTCAGATTATTAATCCCTTCCCGGCAGGCGCCAGCACGGACATCCTGGCGCGCATTCTTACGGACAAACTATCTGCGCTTTTGGGACAGTCGGTAGTGGTCATCAATAAGACCGGTGGGGGTGGTGCGATCGGCATAAAAGCCGTGAAGGATGCGCCGGCGGATGGATATACGATCATGGTTGCCCCGCCACCTCTCGTGCTGATTCCTATAGCGCGCAAAGGAATCGGCTTCAACCTGGGTGACTTCACTCCAATCAACCTAGCAGGCAGTAGCGCGTATGTAATGGTGGTAAAAAAGGATGCTCCCTGGAAAACTCTGAATGAAGTTGTCGCGGACGCGAAAAAAAATCCCGGCAAGCTCATTTGGGCCATTCCACTTACCGGGAGCGCCGGTCACTTCACCTATGAGCTTTTTAAAATGGTCACGGGAACCGATATCACCAATGTCCCTATGGGAGGGGAGACTCCCGTCGCCACTGCGATCTTAGGAGGCCATGCCGATACGACTTTTATAAGCTTAGGTACGGTCAATAGCCACCTTCAGGCTGGGACGTTACGGGCGCTGGCGGTCACCCATCCGAAGCGCGTGAAGGAGTTGCCGGAGATTCCGACCACGGCCGAAACGGGTCATCCAAAGGTGAACACCATACCTTGGTTTGTATTTGCCGTTCACGCAAAGACCCCTCAACCCATTGTCAACAGGCTGGCTCAGGTCTTCCAGGAGGTTTTAAAAGATAAAGAGATTCTAACGAAGATTGAGAAGGCGGGCATGATCGTAGAGAATCTCGGCGCCGCGGAGGCGGGAAAATTCTTGGCCGAAGAACACAAGAAGTGGTCTGAGGTGGCGAGGGTCGCCAACATTACGGTGCAATGAGGTCTGGAGGACCGCGAATATGTACAAGCCCAACGTAAGAGGGGGGGAAAGTTTTTTTCTAGCTCGGTGCCTCGGAGTCCTTATAAGCTCTGTCGGTCTTGCGTATTTATCCTCGGCATACGCCGCCGAGTACCCAACCAAAACCATACAGATCGTTAACCCTTTCCCACCTGGTGCAACCACGGATATCGTGGCGCGGATGCTCACGGATAAACTCTACTCACTTCTGGGACAGCAGGTCGTGGTGGTGAATAAGGCGGGTGGAGGAGGAGCCGTAGGTATGAAGGCGGCAAAGGATGCAGCAGCGGATGGTTATACGGTGCTTGTTGCGCCACCCCCTATCGTCCAGATTCCCCTCGCGCGGAAAGATATAGGCTTTACCTATAAAGATTTCACTCCGATCAATTTGGCGGCAAAGTTTTACTTCGCGATGGTGGTAAAAAAAGACGCTCCCTGGAGGAGCCTTGAAGAGATTATCGCCGAAGCGAAAAGTAATCCCGGTAAGCTTACCTGGGCGACTGCGGGCACGGGGACAAGCCACCACTTTTCTCTTGAGCTCTTTAAGATGCTGACGGGAGCTGAACTCACCCATGTCCCAATGGGTGGGGAGACACCGATGGTTACGGCGATTTTGGGAGGTCACGTCAGCACGTGTTTCATCACCTTAGGAACCGCTACCCCTCACCTTCAGGCCGGCACCTTGAGAGGGCTAGCTATAACCTCTCCAAATCGTCTGCAAGAGTTTCTCGACGTTCCAACTACCGCCGAGAAAGGCTATCCAACACTCAACCCGAGGGCGTGGGTTGTTTTTCTGGTGCCGGCAAAGACGTCGCAGGCTATCGTAAAAAGACTTGGCGACGCCTTTCAAGAGGCGTTGAGAGATAGAGAGATCGTAGGAAAAATTGAGAAGGCAGGCTTAACGGTAGAAAATCTTGGTCCCGAAGAGGCGGGAAGATTCCTTTCCGAGGAACACAAGAAATGGAGCGAGGTGGCGAGGTTTGCGAAGATTACGCCGCAATGAAGTTTCTCCAAAACTCTTAGCAACGAGCTAGAAAGATCCATGCGGAGAACCGATGTTATCAGCGCGTTGACGTTATTGGCGCTAGCCTTAGCGGCTCTCCTCGAGGCAAGCAAACTTCCATTCGGCAGGTTGAGCTCGCCACAAGCTGGTTTTTTCCCCCTAATTCTTGCCATTTTCTTAGCCATTTTTTCCCTGGTCCTTACGGCACAGGCGATCGGCGGGACCAAAGAAGAATCCGGGGCTTCCCGCCGAGGATCAGCAATCTGGAAAAAAATTGTCCTGGCCATAGCAGCACTGGTTGTCTTTGGCGTCCTGTTCGAGAGCTTGGGTTATATCATTAGCACGTTTCTTTTTATTGCCTTCTTACTGCGTGCTGTTGAGCAGCAGAACTGGAGTTTGGTCGTCGTTGTCGCTTTCTTCACTTCTCTGGCGACTTATCTCGTATTCGGATTATTACTAAATACCCCTTTGCCTGGGGGTATCTTAGGCCTCTGAAGGAAGATATGGATGTATTGGCCAATTTAAGCCTTGGCTTTTCTGTTGTCTTAACGCCAACAAATCTGCTGTTCTGTTTTATTGGCGTACTGCTTGGAACTTTAGTCGGAGTATTGCCAGGGCTGGGACCGGTAGCGACCATTGCGCTCTTACTTCCGCTCACGTTCAAGATGGGTCCGGCCAGTGCCATCATCATGCTCGCAGGGATCTACTATGGCGCCATGTATGGGGGCTCGACCACATCTATCCTCGTAAGCATCCCGGGCGAAGCGGCCTCAGTCGTCACCTGCCTGGACGGTTATCAAATGGCGCGACAGGGGAGGGCCGGGCCGGCCTTAGGGATCGCTGCTTTTGGTTCCTTCATTGCCGGCACCGTCGGCGTGGTAGGTCTCATGTTGTTTGCTCCCGTTTTAGGCAGAGCAGCGCTTAGCTTTGGACCTCCGGAGTATTTTGCACTCACTGTTCTCGGACTCACCTTAGTATCCTACCTAGCGCAGGGTTCGATGACTAAGACTTTAATCATGGCCGTGTTAGGGTTATTGGCCGGCAGCATAGGGGCGGACCCGGTTTCAGGAGCAGAGCGCTTCACCTACGGCAGTTTGACGTTGGGGGACGGGCTAGGGCTTGTGCCCGTGGCTATGGGCATGTTCGGCATCGCTGAAGTGTTAGACAATTTAGGGACGACGGTGGGTAGAGACATCTATGAGAGAAAGATAAAGGGGCTGCTCCCCGATCTCAAAGACTGGAAAGATAGTTTTTGGCCCATTATACGGGGTTCGGTGATAGGCTTTTTCATCGGTATTCTTCCCGGACCAAGTGGCGCGATGTCTTCGTTTACCTCCTATGCTATGGAGAAACGTCTCTCGCGTTATCCGGAAAAATTTGGCACCGGGGTAATCGAGGGCGTAGCGGGACCAGAATCCGCCAATAACGCCGCAACCGCTGGCGCCTTTATACCGCTCCTTTCGCTTGGTATTCCTGCGAATATTGTCATGGCCCTTTTTGTCGGCGCACTAATGATTCACGGGATCCAGCCCGGCCCGCTCTTCATCAAGAATTACCCCGAGCTCTTTTGGGGAGTGGTGGCGAGCATGTACGTAGGCAACGTAATGCTTCTAGTACTCAATCTTCCTTTGATTGGGATCTGGGTGAGGGTTCTAAAGATTCCTTATAGTATCCTCTTCTCGCTGATCTTTCTATTTTGCCTGATTGGAGTTTATAGCCTGAACAACAACGTGGTAGAGATCTTTATCATGATCGCATTCGGGATCATCGGGTTTCTCATGCGGAAGGCCGGGTTTGAGGGAGCGCCTTTCATCCTGGCCCTTGTCCTGGGCCCGATCATGGAGACATCGCTGCGCCAGTCGCTTTTGATTTCCCGCGGCAGCTTCAGCATATTTTTTATCCGTCCAATCTCTGGCCTCTTGATAGTCCTGGCGTTAGTTTTTTTGCTGACGCCGCTGATTCCCGCTCTTAGAAAAAGGAGAGAGGTCGTGAGCGGAGCACTTGAAGAGGGCTAATCTAACAGGTCGAAAGAGACACACAGCTGTCGCAGAGCATCCAGGAAGGTTTATTTGACAAGACAGTGAGAAGTCTGTATTCAATCGTTTAATACTCAGGCGGAGGACAGCCGTGTTATGCGGATTTCCATCTATGATGCCGACGCTCAGTCCTAGATAGGGAAATGAGCACTAAAGTACAGCTCGATATCTTCGAGGGTCCCCTGGACCTCCTTCTTCATTTGATCAAGAAGAACGAAGTCAGTATTACCGATATCTCTATTGCGACGATTACGGAACAATACCTATCCACTCTGGAGCTGATGCAGAGTTTAAACCTCGATGTCGCGGGTGAATTTTTGGTCATGGCGGCAAGCCTTATCCATATCAAGTCGCGAATGCTCCTTCCTCTAGGAGAAGAGGGCGAAGAGGATGAGGAGGAAGAGGGAGATCCTCGAGAGGAGCTGGTTCGCCGGCTGTTGGAGTATCAGAGATTTAAAGAGGCCGCCGAAGAGTTAGAGAGGCGAGAGATCCTCAAGCGGGATGTCTTTGTCCGTCCCTTTGAGGCTCCGGAGGAGATCGAAACCGTGGAACTCGAGGGGCTCTCCCTCTTTGACCTGATCTCGGCCTTGCGCAATGTTTTGGAGCGGTTGCCGGAACAAGAGGTCCATGAGGTTACTCTAGAGAAGATATCTGTGCGGGAGAAAATGAGCTTGCTCCTGGATGATTTGCATCGGAGGGGGAAGGCGATTTTTCAGTCGCTCTTCGAAGGCGCAACCTCGAGGATGGAGGTTGTGGTCACTTTTCTTGCCATGTTGGAGCTTGTCAGGATTCGCGCCATTCGAGTCTGGCAGGAAGAACGCGTGGGACCTATCGTTATCGAGCTGGCCGCCCCCGTAGAAGCTATTCAAGAAAGGATGGCAAAGGAACAGATCGAGGGAGAGGGACATGGAGCATGATCGATTAAGGTCTATCCTTGAGAGTCTGCTGTTGGCGGCTGAAGGTCCCCTGACTGTCCATCGCATCGGTGAACTCCTTGAAGGGGTCGAGAGGAAGGAGATTATCTCTGTTCTCCAGGAGCTCCAATCGGAATATGAGACAGCCGGACGGGGCTTCCGCATCGTCGAGGTGGCAGGGGGCTATCAGATGCGGACCCCCAAGGAGAACGCCGATTGGGTTAAGAGCCTCTATCGGGGTAGACCGGCGCGCGTCACTCGTGCCACCTTGGAGACTCTGGCCATTATCGCATACAAGCAGCCCATCACCCGCGCCGAGATCGAAGCTATTCGAGGGGTTGATGTCGATGGAGTTCTCTCCACTCTCCTAGAGCGGAGACTTATCCGGATCGTGGCGCGTAAGGACGTCCCAGGGAGGCCTTTTCTTTACGGCACCACGAGCGAGTTTTTGCAAATGTTTAATCTCAAGGACCTGGGCAATCTCCCTACACTCAAAGAGATGGAAGAGATGGCTGTACCCGAGATCTCCGGGAAGGAGAACTTAGAAGAGACAAGTAGCGAGTGAAGGGAGGATGGAGCGCCTTCAGAAGATCCTGGCCCGCGCTGGTTTGGCCTCCCGGAGGGAGGCGGAGAGATGGATTCAGGAAGGACGGGTCACGGTGAACGGGGTGGTGGTCAAAAGGCTGGGTTCTCAGGCCGACCCGATTAAGGACAAGATAAAGGTCGACGGTAAACTCATCTCTCACCCCGCAAAGCGCTATTTTTTGTTCCATAAGCCTCAAGGCCTCATCACCTCTATGCGCGACCCTCAAGGGCGCCCCAATCTAGGTGAGTGGTTAGAATCTCTTGGGAAGAAAGGCCGTCTCTTTCCCGTCGGGAGATTGGACTATAACTCCTCAGGTCTTCTCATACTGACTAACGATGGGGAGCTAAGTCAGCGTCTGACGCATCCTCGCTACGTGATTAAGAAATGCTACCGGGTTAAGCTAAGCGCCTGTCCCTCTGAGATCGAACTGGAGGGTTTGCGCAAGGGCGTTCAACTGGAGGACGGAATGGCAGCCCCATCCAGAGTCAAGGTCGTGCAGATGCTAAAAAAGAATGCCTGGCTTGAAGTGGAGATTCATGAGGGACGGTATCGTGAGGTGCGGCGGATGTTCGAGGCGCTCGGCTACTTCGTTGAGAAGCTGATCCGCGTTCGCCTGGGACCTATCGCCCTCGGTTTCCTTAGCCCGGGTGAAATTCGTCCTCTTTCTCCAAAGGAAGTTAGCGAGCTGAAGAAAGCTGTCGGGATGTAGGGACAAAAGAAGCCGTTCAAGCCGTTGACAATTTGAACGATTTGAACCAATTTGTTCTGCTGTTCCTACGCCGGATGGGCGGCGCGCAGATTACAGAACTCTTCGTAATCCACAAGCTCGTGAATGGTAGGCTTTTCACCGCACATCGGGCAGGCAGGATCAGCCTTGAGATTGAGCGTGGTGATCTCCATAGTAAGCGTGTTAAAGCAGAGGAGCTTTCCTACTAGTGTCTCTCCTTTTCCCAAGATCAGCTTGATGGTTTCCAAGGCCTGAATCACCCCTATGAGTCCCGGAAGAACCCCCAGAACCCCGGCCTCTTGGCAGCTCGGCGCCATCTCAGCGGGAGGCGGCTCTGGGTAGAGGCAGCGATAGCAAGGCCCCTTGCCCGGATAAAAGACCGAGGCCTGACCCTCGAATTGGAAGATGCTTCCATGAACATTGGGCTTCTTGGCTAATACGCAGGCGTCGTTGACCAAATAGCGAGTGGGAAAATTATCGCACCCATCAACCACGATGTCATAGTCCTTGATAATCTCCATGATGTTCTGAGAGGTGAGTTTTTGCTGATAGGGTATGACTCGGACATCAGGGTTCAGAGCCTGAATCGTCAGTTTGGCAGATTCGGTCTTGGGCATTCCGATACGATCGTTGGTGTGAAGAATCTGTCTTTGCAGGTTCGAGAGATCCACTACGTCGTTATCGATGATTCCCAAAGTTCCTACTCCGGCCGCCGCTAGGTAGTAAGCGGACGGAGAGCCCAATCCCCCGGCTCCAACCATAAGGACCTTGGCATTTAGGAGCTTGGCCTGGCCCGCTTCACCCACTTCTGGGAGGAGGAAGTGACGGCTATAGCGGGTCGTCTGTTCTTGTGTGAATTGATGATCCTGAACCCACTTATATCCCTCTGTCTTCCAAGCTGTGTATCCGCCAGACATGGAAATGACGTCCTGGTATCCCATCTCTTTTAGTGCCTTGGCGGCTAAGAGCGAACGGACTCCGCCGGCACAATAGGCAAGGATGGGGGTCGATTTTTCAGGGACTGTGGTCTCGATCTTGATCTCGAGAAAGCCGCGGGGTACCGACACAGCGCCATCTAAATGTCCTTCCCGGTACTCGTCCTTCTCGCGCACATCCAAGAGAAGATATTTTCCGTTCCTATTAAGGAGATTCTGAGCCTCTTGAACCGAGATCTCCTTAACCTCGTTCCGCGCCTCATCCATAATCTGCTTGAAGGTCTTGGCCATTTTCGCCTCCTAACTCCCCTAGCTGTTTCGATTTAGATCATAGACCTTATAGGTCGAGCTTAGATAAAAATTACACTTATTTGGTCAAAAGTCAAGAATTGTAGTAAACGCATCTTAAGAACTCCTCTTTGACCTTCCAAAGTTACTTGACAGAACGTGTGGTTTACTCTAGACATTTTCCCTTAGGACCAACCAAGGGAGGTTATCTATGTTATTCAATGTCAGAAAAGAATTCCAGAGCGTAAAGGTCATGAAAAAGCTTGTCTTTCTTTTGTTGCTGACCTTTTTCCTGAGTGAATCCCTTGCTGCCCAGAACCGGGAGCAGAAGGAGTTTGCTTTCAAGGTGGTGGAGCGCAACAGCAAAGCGATCGGTCTTCTTGGGGATAATATCTTCTACTTCGCTGAGCTTGGGATGCAGGAGTTTGAGACCTCCAAACTTATGACCCAGATCCTTGAAAAGGCGGGTTTCAAGGTAGAGCGGGGGATTTCAGGCATGCCGACGGCCTTTATGGCGACATACGGTTCAGGCAAACCAGTGATTGCCATCCATACGGAATATGACACAACGCCGGGGAACTCTCAGACTCCTGGGGTGACGGATCACAAGCCCTTGGTGGAGGGCGCGCCAGGGCACGCTGAGGGTCACAACGTTAATGCGGCGGTGATGATCGGCGCTGCCTTCGCGGTCAAAAAGGCCATGGATGAATTTAAGCTGAAGGGGACCATTAAAGTCTTCGGCGCGCCCGCTGAAGAGCAGTTGATACCGCGCCCCTACTTTGTGCGTGATGGCTATTTTAAGGACGTCGATATAGCCTTTCACACCCATATCGGAAATGAATCAAGAACAGACTATGGGCTTAGGCAATATGCCCTCATATCCGCCGAGTTTAGTTTTAAAGGGCAAAGCGCGCATTCGGCGTCTGCGCCGTGGCATGGGCGCGATGCCTTGGATGCGGTAGAGCTCATGAGCATAGGCTTTGATAAGCTGCGCGAACATCTCGAACCAACGCACCGGAGCCACCGTGTCATCACCGAAGGGGGCGATCAACCGAATGTCATACCCGGAACGGCGAAGATCTGGTGGTTCTTCAGGGAGAGAACTCCAGAGAAAGCACAGGAGATTTTTGAAAAGGCCAAAAAGATTGCCCAGGGTGCAGCCCTTATGACCGGGACAGAATGGAGTGTCCAGGTTCTGAGCGCGATATGGCCGACGCGGGCTAATAAGACCCTAGCAGAGGTGACCCAAAAAAATATCGAGCTAGTAGGAATGCCTAAATGGACCGAGCAGGAACAGAACCTGGCAAAAGAATTACAACGTAAACAAGGCGTGAAGGTTGTTGGCCTTCATACGAAGGTTGCCCCGCTAAGAGAGGCCTCCCAGTCTGCATCCTCGAACGACGCCGGGGAGGTTACTTGGATTGTTCCAACGGGCAGGGTTACGTTCCCTTCCAACATTCCTGGGATTCCGAACCACCACTGGGCCGCAGGGGTTGCCCCAGCCACTTCGCTTTCTCACAAGGGGGCGGTGGTGGGAGCTAAAGTACTGGCTGCATCGGTGGTTGATTTTTTGACTAACGCGAGCTTGGTTGAAGAGGCCAAAGCGACGTTTAAAAAAGAGATCGGTGACGTCCAATACAGATCCTTCTTGCCTCCCGATCAAAAACCTCCGATTTACCTCAATAAGGAGATTATGGAGCGTTACCGACCGCTACTGGAGAAACATTATCTGAAGGAGAAGCCTGAGTTTAAATAAGACGATTTAGACAGAGAAAAGGACCCCGGACCTGCCGCTCACGGAACAGGCGCTAAAACCTCTATCGAATTGCGGACTTCCTTAACACCTGGGCTGCTCCGCGCAGCCTGTTCGGCGGCAGATTTTTGGTTTTCTGTTTCGACTTTGCCTTGGAGGGTGGCTGTGTCTCCAGTGAAGGAAACGGTGACGCCAGTTATCGCCCGGTTAAGAATGGCCCTGCGTATCTGAAGTTCTATTCTGTGCCGCTTGACCTCTGAATCATCGGAAGCCCGTGTCTGGGCGGCGGGGTTACTCGCGCTTTCGATAAGTCGCTGCCTCCCTGTCAATTCCGGCTCTTGTACTTCACCGGCCTTTGTAGATTCCAGAGACGGTAAGATATCCCGCTTCTCATCTTCCGATAACGAAGGGATATCTTGAGGCATTGGTGTTTGAATGACTTCACGTGCTTTTGTGAGATTTTCCGCGCGCGAAGATGATACAGGGCGACGTAAATAAGCGACTGAGGCCAGCCACCCAACCGTCCCAAATATCACTATAGCTGTGATGACCATCACGAATTTTAATTTGCGCCCTTTGAGTTTCGTCTCGATCGGTCTCGTTTGCGAACTTTCCGACAAAGAGAGTTCTTCTTCCTCTGTTGACGCTTCTTCGGAGTGCGGACGACGTAACGACCAGGGCTGCCTCTTGGGGGACTCTGTCACCGCTTTATCGAAGGATGGGTCAAGCCATGTCCCGAGGATGGAGTCGTCGTTGCTCTTCAAAATACCGCCTTCTATCCATTTCCTGTACATGCGGGAATCTAGTCTTTGGTATTGAGTCGGTTGGTGTATCGCCTCCGGTAAATGACACAAGTTTCGTAAGTTCAGCTTTACCACCTGGTCGCCCTCAAGTATGAAAAAGTCCTTTAGCCCTTGAAGGTCATATCCATCAGGGAAAATGATCAGGCATTTTATGCGCGGGAAGGATCGGTGGCCATTGGCCCTCAGAAAAGACTGAAGATTATCGTTGATAGCAATTATCGCCCGTTCGGCCTGCTCGCAAGGGTTGCCTTGTATCTCATGTTTCTCGCTATCCATCGCTTCCACATACCAACGTTCTCGCCAATCCCGCGGGACATGAACGACGCCTTTCTTGACTCCGCTCACCTCTTTTATCTTTGCGACTGTTACGCCTGTCGGCGATACCGCGAGAAGATCCACTTCTTTAACCCCTATGCCGCACCACGGTCTTTCACGGGGATCCATTTCTGTGAAGGCTTGCATGAGCCTTTCGTAGAGCTCTTTTCGAAGGTCAGTGGTTTTGTCACCATAGGGCTTAAACAATTGTTTCTCTTTGTTCCAGGCCGAGTTGACTTCCGGGTCCACTCTTGCGCCACATTTCCCGCAGGACTCGATGGTTAGTTCCAGGACAGTGCCACATTGAGGACATTTCTTGGTAAGTGACGCGACCCCGGGTGCTGTCACTATGTCTGCCATAGGGGTTGCTCTCAAGAGAGATAGGTCCTTGGACATGCTCGTATAGTCCACAACAGCACAACGCATGCCAAATGCTTTTATTTTGGTCTAGCAATATAAGGCTTGGTTTTAAAAGGGATTATTCAATTAGGGGGTCGTGTGATAGTGGTTAAATCGAACGATGATTGTCCAATATAACAATTATGGCCAACAGACGAATCATTTCCCCTTGGGGTCCAAGATATCTCTCAGGCCGTTGCCCAAGAAGTTGAAGGCGAGGATGGTTAAAAAGATCGCGGCGGCGGGAAAGAAGATGATATGCGGGTAAGCTCGCATAGCTCGCCAACCATCCTGCGCCAGCGTCCCCCAACTGGTTCCCCACTCGCTGTAAGGGTCGTTGATCCCGAGACCGATGAAACTCAAAGTTGACTCAGCCAAGATCGCTGCCGGGATGCTGAAGGTAAGAGTTACCAAGATAGGTCCCAAGATATTGGGGAGGATATGGCGCAGGACGATTCTCCCATGGGAAGCTCCTATGGCTCTGGCTCCATCGACATAGATAAATTCTTTGGCCTGGAGTGCCTGTCCCCGAGTGATGCGAGCAAAACGGACCCAAGTGACGAAACCAAGGGCTACGAGGACACCACCGATGTTGCGCCCAAGTACGAGTGAGAGAAGAATAAAAATGAGAAGGTCGGGAAGGGCGTAAAAGATGTCTACAATGCGCATCATCACATCGTCCAATCTTCCTCCGACATAGCCGGAGATAAGGCCGTAGATCATCCCTATCACTAAGGCAACCAAGGCAGTCCCGACGCCCACAGTCATGGAGACGCGCGCCCCATACAGAATGCGTGTAAAGAGGTCCCTTCCCAATACATCAGTCCCCATCCAGTGACTCCAACTGGGTCCTTCGAGGATATGTTTTTCTTCCAATCCTCCCGGAGCATAGGGGGAAAGCAGCGGGGCGAGGAAACCGCCGAGGCCGACTAAAAGAATTATGGCTAGGCTCCATAGGGCTGTTCGGTTCTGGGATAGCCCGCTCCAAAGTCCTCTGAGTTTTTTTCCTTCTTCCACGGGTCGGAGTCAATGAATTTTTATTCTCGGATCGACCAACGTATAGAACAGGTCCACCAAGAAATTGGCACACACCAAGATCGTCGTATAGACCAATGTCACCCCCATGATCAGCGGATAATCACGATCCGTCACTGCAGTGATGAAAAACCTTCCCATGCCAGGGATGGCGAAAACATATTCAACGACAAAAGAGCCGGTGAGGAGAGCTGCGGTCAGCGGACCCAGAACAGTTAGAAGCGGGACTAAGGAATTGCGCAAGGCATGCTTAAAAAGGACGACGGTTTCCCTGAGCCCTTTAGCGCGGGCTGTTCGTATGAAGTCTTCACCGAGAGTTTCCAGCATGGTAGAGCGCAGAAGATAAGATAAGTAGGAAGCGGGAGCTGCGCCGAGGGTGACGGTCGGTAAGACCATGTTATTTATCTCTCCCCACCTTCCCGCCTGAAACCAACCGAGTTGAAGAGAAAAAATCCAGATGAGCAAGGCCCCCAGGATGAAGTGGGGGAGCGAAATACCGAGGGTAGCCAGTAGCAGGCACCAGCGATCTATCCAGGAGTTATGGTAATAGGCTGCGCAAAGGCCAGCGGGAAAGGAGAAGATGATGGCAAAAGCCAGAGCGAGAAGACCCAGTGCCGCAGAGATCGGGAAGGTCTCCAGGACAATCCTGTTGACGCTGCGGTCGATATATTTATACGAAGGTCCAAGATCTCCGCGGATGAGTTCTTTCAGGTAACGGGTGTATTGAATGGCCAAGGGTTCATCGAGGTGATATTTGGCCGCGATATTTGCCATCACCTCAGGGGGAAGGCGACGCTCACGGTCAAAGGGGCCACCCGGGGTGATATGCATGAGAACAAATGTTGAAGTGGCGACCACCCACAAGACTGCGAGGCCGTGAAGGAAACGTCTTAGGAGAAAGCGGATCATGAAACTAATGAGTAGTTAAAAGTGAGGATAGAGGATCGATTTTCGGTTAACCTGCCGGTTGCTCACGGCTCACTGGCTTTTTTGGGCGTACGTCGCGCAGTACCAGGCGTCCCATCGAGTTGAATTCCAGCCCGGTGAAGCGTGGGTTTAAGACGATGTACTCCGTCGTTGTGAAGAGAGGAGTGATGGGAATATCAATTTCGCACAAAATCTTTTGCGCCTCGTCGTAGAGCTTTTTCCTTTTCTGTTCGCTAAATTCCTTTGCGGCTAAATCCAGCAATTGATCGTAGCGGGGATTTTTCCAGCGGGTGTTGTTGTTGCCGCTGAAGGAAGTGAAGAGCTTCATGAAGTTATCCGGGTCCGGGTAGTCCGCTCCCCAGCCAAGACGAAAGATGTGAGGCGGGTCCGTATTGAGTTTCTTGAGATAGACCTTCCATTCCTGGTTGTCCAAGCGGACCAAAATGCCCAAGTTCCGTTTCCACATGCTCTGGGCTGCTTCCGCCACAATCTTGTGATCCTCATCGGTGTTATATCCCAGAGTGACCTTGGGAAAACCCTTGCCTTCGGGATAGCCTGCCTCCCGGAGAAGCCTCCTGGCCTCCGGAGGGTTGTACATGAGACCTATTTTGGGATTGTGAGCCAGCATTCCAGGCGGAATCCAAGAGATTGCAGGCTTCTCGCCGCCATGAAGAATCTTGGGGAAGACACTCCGGTCAATAGCGAGCGAAAATGCCTTGCGCACGCGCACGTCATCAAAAGGCTTACGATCCAAGACAAAGCCATAATAGTATCCCCTAAGCTGTGGGACTGCTTTGAACCCAGGCAATTTAGTGAGGCGCGGCTTTTCAAGAGTCGGGATGCTGTGGTTGTCAATGAAATCGAGCTGGCCTTGTTCGTACAGGGCCAGGGCCGTGGACCTTTCGTTGATCATGACCATCTCGACTTTTTCAATCGCTGGCTTGCCCAGAAAAAAATTGGGATTCGCCCTGAGCTGGATCTCATTCTCATGTTTCCACGAAGAGAGCAAAAAAGAGCCATTGGTGACGATATTACCTGGCTCTGTCCACTTGGACCCGAACTTCTCGACGATATCCTGACGCTGAGGATAGGTGACTTCGAAGGTCGTGATAGAAAGAAAATAAGAAGCAGGGTGTTTGAGTTGCACCTCCAGGGTCCAGTCGTCTCGGGCCTTGACGCCCACCAGGATTTCATCGCTGACCTTTCCTTGATGGAATTCCTCAGCGTTTAAAATATCGAACAGGAAATAGGCATATTCTGAGGCAGTCTTAGGATTTAACAGCCTCTTCCACGAATACTCGAAGTCCTGGGCGCGGACCTTTTTTCCGTCGCTCCAGGTGACGTCGTCTCTCAGATGAAAGAGGATCTTTTTTCCTCCTTCGAGGATATCCCAGGATCGAGCTATAACCGGGGCGGGTTTGAGGTCCTTGTCGAACTCCGTTAGACCCACCATGAGATTGGCGATGACATTGAACGAGACGTGGTCCGTGGCCAAAGACCAGTCGAGACTGGGGGGCTCTGTCCCCAAGTTTACGCGGAAAACCTTCTCATCACTACTTTGGGAGTGCGGGTTGCAGGACCAAACAATGAAAAGGGATAAAAGAGCGAGTGCGTGACGAGCTTTGGCTGTTCTGAGTATTCGTAACAAGGGGAATGGACGCTTGCTTCAGAATAGTTTTGCAGTTATTAGTACCCTAATAACTAAACTTCTTCAAGTTAATTAGGGGAGACTATGAATCCTCCACAGAGAAGGCCATCCTGTTGTTAAAAAGAGAGGAGAAAAGAAAATGAAGGATCTTCGAGTTATCGATACTGATGGGCACGTTCTCGAAAGACAGGCTGACATCCGAAAATACCTCGAACCTCCATGGGACCGGCGCTCGACACCGCTTTGGCCTGGTGACCAGCCATGGGATGCCAACCTGTTTGATAGCTTTGAAATGGCGGTTGATTGGCAAGGCCTGAGCCCGACCCAACAAATCGAGCGCTGGCATGCCATCATGGAAAAGTATGGGATGGAGACCGCCATCTGTTTTCCTACGGGCTCCGGGAACCTAGGGAAGCTACAGGAGGTTTCTTATCAACTAGCTGTCGCCCGCGCCTGCAATACCCACTTCGCCAAGGAATACAATGCCCTCTCCGATCGAGTTAGTTGTGTTGGTGTCTTACCGATGAGGTCGCCCCAGGCGGCGGCGCAGGAGCTGCGTCGAGCTGTCACGGAACTGGGACTTAGGGGCTTTGAGATTCTTCCGACAGGTTTGCCACTTGCGCTTGGGGACACCACCTACGACCCCATCTATGCCGAGGCCGAAAGGTTAGGGGTCGTGCTGGGTGTCCATGGCACGCGCAACACCTCTCGCGAGCTGGGAGCTACAGGATTGGCGACTTTTTCGGAGGTCCATTCGTATGCTTTTCCTGCGGGAGTGATGCTTCAGTTCACCAGTATAGTCTGCCAGGGTTTGCCCGTGCGCTTTCCGAAGCTTAAGCTTGCGTTTCTTGAGATTGGGGCCACTTGGTTGCCGTACTACCTAGATCGTCTGGATGAACACTGGGAGAAGCGGGGGAAATATGAAATGCCTCTCCTAAAGAAGAAGCCCAGTGATATGGTGCGCGAATCTCTTATGTTTTTCAGTCTAGAGGCAGGGGAGAGCCAGTTAGCCCATACCATCGATTATCTCGGTGCGGACCATTTTCTCTACGCGTCCGATATTCCGCATTGGGATAACGAGTTTCCAGAAAATCTAGAACATCTTCGGAATCATCCGGATCTTTCAGAGGACATAAAAGAGAAGATTCTTTATAAAAACGCTCTGAAGCTTTTTGCTCTGTAAGGTAGAAGCTTTATATTTATAAAGGAGGCTAAGGTTCAATGGCAAACATTTTAGCGAGGTCATATAGAGATTACCAGAGATGTGCTAATGCCATGAGGCTTTTTAAGATGGAAGCGGATTCTCATCGGAAGCATTCAAAATAATATGGAGGACACATGATTATTGATTTAGATTCTCACTTGCGGGAAGGCTATTTCATGGACGAGGTCTACAAGCTGGAAGGGCCTTATGCGAGGTTCACGCCGGTTAAGATGGGGGATAGCAGAGATCACCAAACGCGGTTCATTCATTCTCTTGACCCAGGTGATCCCCAAGGGCGTGCGGCTCATAGACATCCTTATATCTATGACCCCAAGGTCAAGTGGCGAGGCGGTGAAATCGCTGAGCGTCAGGTGGGTGGTTATGATATGGAGCGGCGTCTCAAGGATATCAGGAAGGAAGGCATTGAGAAGGAGATCATTTTTCCCACCGGTATTAGCATCCCCACGGAGAATTTAGGGGGTTTGGGATTGGCCCTCTGCCAGGCATATAACAACTGGGTTGCCAAACTGGTGAAGGGCTATGAGGATGTGTTTTTACCTGTGGCCATGGCGCCGGCCGGTTGCCCGGAGGCAATGGCGAGTGAGCTTCGACGATGCGTCAAGGAGCTAGGGTTTAAGGCCGGACATCTGGTTCCGTATTGTGGGCGGCGGAATTTAGACGATCCTAGTTTTTTCCCATACTATGAGGCCGCTCAAGAATTGAACGTGCCGTTATTTTGCCATCCGAACAGCAACGGTGAGCTTACCGATCGGTTCGATAACTTCTTTAAGACCCATGTATTAGGCCGGGTCATGAATTGCACGCCAGCGCTCGTTGCCTTGGTGTTAGGAGGGGTTTTTGAGAAGTTTCCGAAGCTCAGGGTTGCCTTCTTCGAGTGCAGTGCGGAGTGGCCTCAGTTCTGGATGCATCGGATGGACGATGACTATGAATGGGCCAGGGACTTTCCGCATTTGTCAGGGGTGCTCAGCATGCCTCCTTCGGACTATGTGAGGAGGAACTGCTACGTCACCTGCGAGGCGGATGAGAAAGATCTCACCCTGCCCATCTCCGAGATAGGCGAGGATCACATATTGATGGCGACGGACTATCCGCACTTCGATTCAGAGTACCCGCACACGGTCTCTGGAATCAGAGAGAAGAGCGATATCACAACGAAACAAAAAGATAAAATCTTAGGGGAGAACGCCGCGAGGTTGCTTAATCTGTAAAGAGAAAATAAAGGGTCTCGAATTACTTCCCGATTTGACAAGGGGATAGAGCTTTTGTATAAAATTCTGCATGAAATCTATAGTTTTCTTTGAGCGAGGAGGAGTCCATGGCGAAGAGTCTTAGGACCTTTCTGGATGATTGCCGTAGGGAAATCCCTAACGAAATCATACACATCACCAAACAAGTTGATCCGGCCCATTACGATGTCACGGCGATTATTAAGCACCTAGGGGCAATGAAAAAATTCCCTATCATTATCTTCGACCGTCCTTTGAATCTGAACGGGCGTGTGAGCGAGATGAAGTTGGTGATGAACTGCGAAATATCGCAGCGCAAGGCACAGATTGCTCTTGGGCTGCCCAAGGAGATGGATCGCGCCCGAATGGCGGAGGTATGTTTGGAGAGGGAGGAACATCGGGTTCCACCTGTTGTTATTGACAAGAAACAGGCGCCCGTCAAAGAGGTCGTAAAAGCTGACAAAGAGGTAGACATCTACGACATACCGATCATGCGCCACCACTACATGGACGCCGGGCCGTACATCGTTTTGTCCACGATCACCAAGGACCGGAAGAGCGGTATCTATAACTGCTCCTATCATCGGATGGAAGTCAAATCGAAGAACATGACCGCCCTGTACGCCTCGCCGCGTCACCTCTGGAGGATCTTCCGCGATCATGAGGAGAACAAGCTCGAATGTCCGGTGGCGACCGTCCTTGGCCATCACCCGGCCTACCACATGGGGGCTTGTTACAGCGGTCCCTTTGAGGTTAGCGAGTTTGACGTCATCGGTGGCTATCTTCAGGAACCGCTACGCCTTACTCCGTCAGAAACCTGGGGAGATGATTTTCTCATTCCCGCCGACGCCGAGATCGTGATTGAAGGAGCGCTGATTCCTGGCAAACGGGTAGTCGAAGGGCCATTCGGAGAGGCCCCGGGATATCTCGGCCCGCAGCGCTACACTACCTGTGTCGAATATCAAGTCCGGGCCATTAACTATCGCAAGGGCGCCATGTACCAGTCAGTGATTACCCCGGAAGGGGACAAGCCGTGGATGGATCTTCCCCGTGAAGGGGCCTATCTGCGCCGCTGCCGTGAGGCGGTCCCAGGGGTCACAGCGGTCTGTAAAATGGGACGCCACGCTCACTACAACGTCTTCATCTCCATGAAGAAGATGTCCGAAGGGGATCCAGGCCGGGCTGCGGCCGCCGCCCTAACCTTCGATCACACGAAAAATGTCTTTGTCTTTGATGACGATATCGACGTCTTCAACCCAACCGATATCCTCTGGGCGTTGGCGACCAGAGTGCAACCGCATCAGCAGGTTTCAATCCTCCAGCCTCTTTTTCGCGGTAACTTCTTGGACCCTTCACTGTTGGATGAGATCAAGACATCAGTTATGATCGTCGATGCCACGCGCCCGCTCGATCGTCCCTTCTCGCCGGTCTCGAAGTGCCCGGATGATGCTATGGAACGCATCAAGTTGGAGGATTATATTCCCGGCGAGGTCTTGCAACATATTCCGACAGACAGGACGACTTATTGGTGCTAACCCCTCACCCTTTGTCGCTCTCCCCTAGCGAGACTGTGTCGCAATTAGCCGTCCGCCCTTCGAGAGCCTCAGGACGAACGGCTAAGTTTTTGAGTTTCGGAGTGTCACCATCCGTTCGTGGTGAGCCTGTCGAACCATGAACGGAATTGCGACACAGTCTCTAGCAGGGAGAGGGAGGGAGAGGGTAACGAGGAGGTAAGATGGGTCAAGCCGTAGAGATTACTTGTCCGAAGTGCAAGAAGATCTTTGTCGCCAATCCCCATATGTTAGGGGCAGGTATGGATTTTCACTGCCCCTTTTGCGATCTCTATTTTCCCGAAAAAGATAGTCCGAAGATTCGCAAGTAAGCTTTCTTTCGCTTCGGATTAATCTAAAATTTAGCCAAATGTATTTGAAATTTCGGGCTGATGACTTTTTTTGTTACAACGGCTGGCAGTGTGACTCGCGCAAAGGCGCAAAGGACGCCAAGGGAAGAAGAGAAAGAATCGACTCTTTGCGATCTTGGCGTCTTGGCGCGATCATTGAAAGTGTTGAATGAAGCAGGCCCTTAAGATTGCCGGCGCTTGTGCCCCACGGCTAGACGGAATTGAGAAAGTAACCGGAAAAGCCATCTATACTGGAGACATCGAGCTTCCAGGGATGGCCTTCGCAAAGGTCTTAAGGAGCCCTTTCCCTCATGCAAGGCTCATCCACATTGATGCCAGCAAGGCCGAAGGCTTGCCAGGAGTCTTCACCGTTCTTACACGCAACGATCTCGCCGGACTCAACTATCAATACGGCGCCACTTACAAAGATCAAACCATCGTGGCTGTGGAGAAGGTGAGGTACGCAGGGGACCCTGTTGCCGCCGTGCTCGCAGTGGGCGAAGACGTCGCGGAGGAGGCATTGGCGCTCATCGATGTCGAGTATGAGGAGCTTCCTGCCGTTACGAACATCGAGGAGGCGATCGCGTCAGGGGCCCCATTGGTGCATGAGACCGAATCCGTCAAAGCTGAGCTCCGAGGATCTCGCTATGGCGCTCCGCAAAAGTTCAAGGGGACTAACGTCTGCTACCATTTTGGCTACAGTCGGGGAGATCTCGCAGAAGGATTTAAGAAATCGGACTATGTCTATGAAGACACCTTTCGCTTTCCGAAGGTCCAGCACTACTCCTTGGAACCTCATGTGACCATTGCCCATTTTGAGGTGGACCGGTTAACCGTTTGGAGCTCGTGTCAGGATCCTTTTACCTTGCGCGACCATCTCGCCGAGATCTTCAATCTTCCTCTTAGCAGAGTCCGGGTCATCGTCCCTTACGTGGGTGGGGGGTATGGCGGCAAACTCTATGTAAAGACAGAACCGATTGCCGCTGCGTTATCCTGGAAGAGCCGCCGTCCCGTGAAGCTGGCTCTCTCCGTGGGCGAGAGTTTCAAAACAATAACCCGCCATCCGGCGCGGGTCCGGATAAAGACAGGAGTGACCCGCGAGGGGCGTCTCATGGCCAGGGAATGTGAGATCTACATGGATACCGGCGCTTATGCCGATGCTGGCCCCAGGGTGACGCAGAAGGCGGGCTATCGCTCATTGGGACCCTATCGGATTCCGCGAGTGAAGGTTGATGCGCATGCGGTGTATACCAATACAGTTCCTGCGGGAGCGTTCCGCGGTTTTGGTTCGGTCCAGGTTACCTGGGCATACGAGTCACAGATGGATTTAATCGCCGAAAGGTTAGGCATGGATCCTCTGGAGATCCGCCTTAAAAATCTCCTAAAAAAAGGCGAGGCCTACACCGCCGGGGACACGCCGCTGGACTGTGACCTCAAAGAGGGTTTGCTTAAGGTAGCCCAGGCTTTGAAATGGAAAAGCAAGCCGTCGAAGCCCTATACCGGCAAGGGTATAAGCTGCTGCGTCAAAGATGCCGGCGGGACCTATAAGATCGCAGGCGCATCGGTGAAGATGTCTTCAGACGGCAGCGCTACTTTGCTGACTGGCACGGTGGAGATCGGGCAGGGGTGCCGCACGGCGCTAAGCCAGGTGGTGGCTGAGGAGTTAGCCCTAGGTTTGGATCAAATCTCGGTGGCGCAGCTGGATACGGATGTCACGCCTTATGACGTCTCCACCAGCGCTAGCAGCTCTATGACCGTCATGGGGCTTGCTGTACAGAGGGCGGCGCAGGACGCGAAGAGACAGCTTTTTCAGGCGGCTGCCAAAATTCTGGGAGAAAGAGCGGATCGTCTGACGCTTAAAGATGGTAAGGTTCATGCTCGAAAGGGGGAAGGCATTTCCTACCGTCAGGTCATTGCGGAGTGTTTCGGAAGTAGGGCAGGCGAGATTATCGGGAAGGGGATCTACCAAGACAAGAAGAGCAAAAAGGCGGTCCTAGGGTCACCCACAACCTTTTGGGAAGTAGGTTGGGGTGGGGCTGAGGTCGAGGTCGATCCGGAAACCGGAGAGATTCGAGTGCTGAAATACGTTTCGGTGGCCGATGTCGGAAAAGCGATCAACCCGCTTCAATGTGAAGGGCAAGATGAGGGCGGGATTCTCTTTGGGCTTGGCCATACTCTCTACGAAGAGATGATTTACGAAGATGGGCAGTTGCTAAATCCTAATTTGATCGACTACCGGGTGCCGACCTTTGCACACTTACCGAAGGAATTCCATTCTTCCCTGATTGAGAACGGTAATGGGCCAGGGCCTTTCGGCTCTAAAGGCATGGGTGAGGGAAGTCTTCTTCCCGTCGCTTCGGTTATCGCCAGTGCCGTTTCGAACGCCGCAGGGGTTCGTCTCTACGATCTCCCCCTCACGCCTTCAAAGGTTTGGCGCGCTCTACAAGCTAAAGGCGAGACCAGTGACTGAAGATTAGTTGAAAACGTTCAAGCTGTTAGAGCCGCTGAACCGGTCTGAGCCATTTGAACCTAGGCTTTTTTATTGTTTTGACCACTTGAACATATTGAACCTCTTGAACTATTCTAACGGTCTTAGGCCGTAGTCTAAGCCGTTCAAATCGTTAGAACTGTTTGAGCCGTTTAAACGTTTGGAACTTTTTGAACTACTTGAACGACTTGAACCGTTTGAGCCTTAGGTGAAAGGAGGAAAATGAGATGACAACGATTCAAAATAAGGTTTCCTTCGCCGCTCTCTTTTTTCTTTTGTTGGTGATCTGCGCTCCTTCGGCTCAAGCCCAGGAGAGGATGAGGGTGGGTCTGACGTCTTTGGCCCCTACCACGCTGCCGGTCTGGGTGGCAAAACGTCAGGGCTATTTCCTGCAGGAAGGACTCGCGGTAGAACCGGTCGTCTTTACCAGCGGGACCATCAATTCCCAAGCGGCCCTGGCGGGTGAGATCGATATTGCGCTGGGATCGGGCACGGAGGTCTTTACGATTCGTCTTGCAGGGGAAGACGCCCGCTTCTTCTTCGGCATTTCTAACTTCATGCCCTTTAAGCTGTTTGTGCACCCGAATATAAAGTCGCCTTCAGATCTTAAGGGCAAGAGATTGGCTGTCAGCAGGTTTGGTGCCCAATCTGATTTTCTGACGCGCTATGCGATCTCCAAACTTGGGCTGAATCCTGGTAAGGATGTGACAATCCTTCAGATTGGCTCAACCCCGGCCCGTTATGCGGCGTTGAAAGGTGGCAGTGTGGATGGAACTATTATGTGGTTTCCGGTGACGTTGATCGCGATCAACGAGGGATATCGTATGTTGGCCGACCTCAACGACATCATCACCGATTGGCCCTATCTCGGCTATTATGCGATGGCCAGTGCTCTCAAGAATAGGCGCGATAAGGTCGTGCGCTACCTCAAGGCGCATGTTAAAGCCTTGGAATGGCTGAAAGCCAATCCATCCGGTGGCGTCAAGGTCCTCATAGATGAGGTGAAGATCGCTCCTGAATACGCCGAGGCAGGATACAAGGAGTTCATGAAATCATTCGCATTCGATGGGAGGATTCCGGTCAAGGGATTTGAGCTCCTCATGGAGTCCGAAGGTCCGAAGCTAAAGGGCAAGTTTAAGGCCGCCGACTTTATTGACGAGAGCTTCCACAAGCAGTTTGCCAAGAACTGATTATCATCCTTTTTCTATACCTTTTCTTGACATCGGTGCCCCGAGGGCGGGCGTGATCTTGCAGTAGACCAGATTTTTGGTCAAGTAAAGGACAGGCCTCACGATGTCGAAGACCCTACCCATTTCCGAGGTGAAAACACGACTGCCGGAGTTGGCTGCGAAAGAAGCACTCCTCAGCACTGGAGTACAAGCTTGGCCAAATTAAGAATCTACACGGATGAGAATGTTGATGTGCGGGTAGTCGAGGGGTTACGTCACCGGGGCGTAGAGGCCATGTCGGCGTATGGGGAAGGCAAACGTGGAATAACCGATGAGGCGCAGTTTTCTCATGCCTCGTCGCTTCGAGCTGCAATCTTCACCCACGATCCTCATTTTATTGAAATTGCTCTGGAGAAAAATCAAAGTGATGAGAAACATTACGGTGTGATCTTTGTTGGAAGATCAGCAAGAACAGGGATCTCCCGCGGCCCTTTGTGGGAACTGAAAGGGTATTCGGCCAAAAGCATCCCGGCAACAGGTATAAAAGCAGAGTTCGTCCCTATGAGGAGGGAACTGAAAGGCAAAACAGGTCAGGGGGCTAGAACTTCGCCGCAGTTTGTGCACGTGCGAAGCTTGATGTCAGAGCGGAAGGCGTTGGTGGCCCTCGTCACAGCGTCACTAGGATCATTGAATCGCACGGTTGTTTCGTAGAGTTTGGCGTTGCATCCCTCGCAGAACCAGACAAACAGATCCTGCTCCTCTGGGCGCCGTTTTCTCTCGACAACGAAGGTCCATGATCCCTCGCCCCTTCGCGGAGAGTGAGGGACTTTGGCCGGAAGAAGGAAAAGCTCTCCTGGCTTGATGACTGCGACCTCGTGCTTTTTCTCAGCCGTCATGTAGTGAAGGTTGAGTTCGCCCTCAAGCTGGTAAAAGATCTCATCCCCAGGATCGATGTGGAAATCCTTACGGCTGTTTGGTCCTCGGGTTACAAAGGCAATGAAGTCAGAATCCTCCCAGATGATTCTCCGCTGCCCCCAATTTCCTCTGTTTTCATCGATCCATTGCTTCAAATTGAAATTTTTTAGATGCGGGAACATAACTCCCTCCTCATGAGCTAGTTGCCAGTTGTCGACTGGAGTATAGGCCTCTCCAAAGAGGGAAATCAAGCAAGAATAAAGCCCTGATGGGCTTCGAGAGAGGACGAGTTAGGGGTGTGCTTAAGGGAGTGCTGAGAGGGCTACGAGGCGATGCCGGGCCTTAGGTCTCGGATAACGACAGACCTGTCGGGGGGGGATACCTCGACACGGAGGGAAAACGTCCTCGTCTCTGCCTGGCGAAAGGCGCCAACCCCCACCACTTGGCGTGAGATCACTTTCCCGGTTTCGTCATGGACCTCGAGCAACACGGAATACTCCAGCACCTCTCCACTGCCAGGGTGACGGATGGTACCTTCGACGGAAAGCGGACATCTGGCAGGATAAGGGCGATGACCTGCTCTTACTGCCTCGTATTTTATCACGTGGTTGCAGGCGGGGCAGGATATCGAGCTCTTGAGGATCGTTGCCTTACAGTGGGGGCAGATCCGAGTTTCTCCGGCAGCAGGAGGATGGGCCGTCGTCATAGCATGGATCCGTTTCCTGCCTTCCCCTCCACCTTCTTGGTCTCAAACTTCCCTATATCGCGCTCGTCCCAACCGAATTCCACCTTCCCGCGCATCCGCGACCCGGCAGCCACTGTAAGCGAAGTCGCCTTTAGGTCCCCGATTAGCTGGCCAGACTCTAAAAGCCTAACTTGGGCTGCAGCGCTGATATTTCCTTCCACCTCGCCTCCGATGGTTACGGTTTTGGCGCGAATTTCTCCACTGATGTGAGCTCCCGGCTCGATGCTTAAGTCGCCCTGAACGTTAACGTCACCTTCGAATCTACCCTCTATCCGCACGTCTCCTTCTCCCTCGATTTTCCCCGCGATGGCTACGCCAGGAGCGATGACGGATTGCTTATTCTCAGAGCGTTCCATTGCTCGCCGAAAGGGAACAACAGGCGCTAAATTTTCCTCCGTCCTTGCGGTTTCCATGAGCAATGGATCCTTTTGGGTGGGGTCTTTCCAGAGTGCCATAACGATATCCTCCTTAACTCAAATATTGCAGCCCTTACCAATGCCAAAGAACCTTCCGGATGGTCGATATAAACATCTGTTTATTTGGCCTATTGGATAAGGTTTGCTTTAAATTTTCCAATCAGCAAAAACAGTACCAGAAAAAAAGCAACTCATCTCAGTGCTCGAAAAAACTTGTCCTGGCCAACATAAGGAGAGGACGAGAACTAGGTTAATCCAAACATACCCAATGATTTCAGCCCCTTAGGGTTTGGTTACAGCTCGTTGAGGTCAGTTTGGCAGCAAATCTTGGTAATTAAGGGTGAGGCGGCAGATTCTCCGTTAAAGGCTGCACCAACGTTCAAACTCGTACAGAATCTGCACAAATTTGATCCTTCTCAGACTAGTAACCTAGCCAAGGCCGAGATGAAGAACAGCCGATGCTATGCATTGTTGCAGGGGAAGACTCAATCTTTGAAGTCAGTTACTTTCTTGCTGACATCATTCGCATTGTTGACAAAAAAGTAGGTGAAACGTATGTTACGGAACAACAGGGGATCGATGACTTAAGGAGGAAAGATGGCCCGTGCAGAACGTGTAGAAAAGATTCGCGGCGTGGAGGGAAGGGCAACGCATAACGGCTTGCGTGGTTGGATCGAGAAGGTGGATCGTATGGGCGAGCTGCTCAGAATCAATGGTGCCGATTGGGACAAAGAGATGGGGTCGATCACGCAGATGCTTACAGAAAGAAGCACAGCAAACGCACCAGCGATTCTTTTCGATGAGGTGCCAGGCTATTCCAAGGGATTTAGAACTCTGTACGGCCAGTTTTCTACGATCAAGCGAGTTGCCCTTACACTGGGCCTGCCGCTCGAATACGAACGAAAAGTGGATATCGTCAAAGCCTATCATGAGCAGATGCAGAACATGGCGCTCATCAAGCCAAAGTTCGTGGACAAAGGAGCTGTCCTGGAGAATGTGGTAGAAGGCGGTAAAGTCGATGTGCTCAAGTTCCCGGTGCCGCTTCACCATGAACTCGATAAATCGCGCTACATTGGGACTGCGGATTGTGTGATTACCAAAGACCCGGATTCCGACTGGTACAACATCGGAGCTTACCGCTGCCAGGTATACGACGCTAAGACCATCGGCTGCCAGATCACAGAGGGCAAACACGGCAGGATCCACCGCGACAAATATTTCGAACGCGGAGAGAGCATGAAGGTGGTCATCGTTTGCGGCCAAGATCCGCTTTTGTATCTGCTTTCAGCTAGCCCGCTTCCTGAAGGAGTTTCTGAGTTCGAATTCGCCGGAGGGATTAGAGGAAAGCCGATAGATGTTGTCCGGGGGCCCTACACCGGGTTTCCCATCCCAGCGGATGCAGAGATCGCCATTGAAGGCGAAGCGGTTCCTGGACAAACGAAGCCAGAAGGTCCTTTTGGTGAGTGGATGGGATATTACTCAGATGACGTCGTTCCCCGTCCGTACATCAATGTGAAGACCATCCTTTACCGAAACGATCCAATTCTCACCTGCGCGCCGCAGCATAAACCTGTCGATGAGACGGGCCTACTAAAAGGTATCGCGGGCGCTGCGGAGATCTGGAAGGCGCTGGAGGCATGCGGGCTTCCGGAAATACTTGGCGTCTGGAATCATGTGGGAGCGCCGGCCACGCGCTTTACCGTGATTCAGATTCGGCAGCGCTATCCGGGCCACGCGCGCAACGTTTTGCACGTTGCCGCTAACTGCGCGGCAGGGGCATACAACGGAAAGTGGACGGTTGTCGTTGATGACGATATTGATCCCTCGGACATTGATCAGGTTCTTTGGGCGATGAGTACTCGGTTTGATCCCATCACTGACATTGACGTCGTTCAGAAGGCCTGGTCCTCCGGCAGAGATCCTACGGTTATTCCCGGTAACTTCAATAACCGTATCCTTATTGATGCCTGCATCCCATACGATCGGAAACTGAGAGGGAAATTCCCGCCTGTCGTTGATGTGAGTCCGGAGCTGCGGGCCAAGCTCAAGGCTAAGTGGGGCAAGATTCTAGCCTCGACATGATCCGGTCTCCGGGAGCGCGAGTAGTAACTACAACCTTTCTTATCCTAACCATCTCCCGCCAAGAGACGGTGTCATAAGGCCTTCATGGTTCGACAAGCTCACCACGAACGGACGGCGACACACCAAAATTCAATCACTTAGCCGTTCCTCCTGAGCGCGTCGAAAGGCGAACCGTGAATTACGACACAGTCTCTCGAGGGAGAGGAGGTAAAAGTTCCCTCTCTCCTAGCCTTTTATGCGAGCCGCACCTGCGCCGGGTTCAGGGCGCCGTACTTTTGCTTGTTGCCGGTAATCTCCACTGCCTCGAGAACTTTTTCAATCCCTTCCAGCTTATGCGTGATCATCGGATCAATGCGGATTCGCTTCTGAGCCACCAGCCGGGCTGCCAGGGTCATCTCCTTCGGACTAGCCAATTCAGGAGGGAACATGTAGGTTACCCTCTTTGCCCTTAGCACGTTGAAGTCCAGAGTTACTGGTTGATCGAAATGCGGAATGCTGAGGATCTTTCCGCCCTTGGCTACGCAGGCCACGGCATCAGAAACGGTCGAGCCGCCTGAAAGTCCCATTTTGGGGCTCCCGCTTGCAGCCTCAATGACATAGGGAACGCCCTTGCCGTGAGTGAGATCCATCACGGCTTCGACCACGTTCTGCTTTGAGGCGTTGATGGTGATATCCGTTCCCAGTTTCGCAGCCAAATCGAGAATATCCTGCCTGCGATCTACCCCGATCACGGTGTCAGCCCCCGCTGCCTTGGCGCATTGGGCTGAGTTTAATCCCATGACACCCTGACCCAAGACGAGCACAGTGTCGCCTAGAGTAACCCCAAGCATTTGGATATTGTGCACGCAGCTCGTAAGCGGCTGAAGGGCAGCTACCTCCCAATCGCTTATCCCGTCGGGGATTTTCGCCAGGGCATCAGGAGGCACGGCCGCATATTCCGCAAAGCAGCCGGGAAAATCACGTCCGATCGTCCCTAATTCCGTGTGGGTTGCCCCAACCCGATCCCCGACGGATAACCCGAAGCCGTTCTTGTCATCGATCTCGGCAATTTCGGCGCAGAACTCATGACCGAAGAGTTGTTGGGGTCCTTGGCTGAGACTCTTTTTGACCTTGTCATAGCTGTTGGAGCGCTCGCCGTAGAAGAGCTGCACCTCTGTGATGGAAGGTTGGACCACCTTTGTTTTTATAATCGCCCATCCGGGTTTGCTTTTAGGGTAAGGGACTTCCTCGAGCCGCATATCGTTAAAGGCATAGGTTACCCATCCCTTGATGGACTTCATGGCTGGCCCCTCCTTAAATCTGCCTAACCCGCTTATCATAGAGTCCTTTGAAAGGTCAATCCTTGCCCGAACCCCCTTTTCTTGCACCTTAGGCACGTGGTAATAGGATGCCTGACGAGATATAGAAGAGCCATGGATTTTCGTCTTTCCCCGGAAGAAGAAAATTTGCGCAAGCAGGTGGAACAGTTTGTTCGTGACGAGTTGATTCCGCTGGAGCCGATGTTCGAGAAAGCGCCGGACATCTTTGAAGGGAGCAGGTGGAAGAGTCGGGCAAAGCTAAGCAAGGATCCGGAGGTCAAGCGTTACATAGAGATCATGGAGGGTCTGGAAAAGAAGGCCGAGGCCAGCGGGTTGTGGTACCTCGATGTCCCAAAGGAATATGGGGGGTTAGAAGTTAGTAATGTGGCGATGATCGCGATCACCGAGGAGCTGGAAAAAACTTCTATTCCGTTCGAGCTTGGCAACCACGTCTCGAACATCCTTTATAACTGTAAAGATCACCAGAAAGAGAAATTCCTGTGGCCCTGCATCCGCGGCGAGAAAACCTCCGCCTTCGGTTTAACGGAACCTGTCTCAGGCGCCGATCCCTCGATGCTGCAAACCACAGCGACCCCTGATGGCGATTTTTTTGTCATCAACGGGACCAAGATGTTTCCCACGTTTGCCGATGTTGCGGACTTTGTCCAGCTCTTCGCCCGGCTGCCGGGCACCAAGGGGCGTGAGGGGATTACCTGTTTTTTGATCGACACAGGGACTCCCGGCTATCGCGTGGTGCGGAGCATTGCCACCATTGCGGGGACTGAACCCTGTGAATTGGTTTTCGAGGATTGTCGGGTTCACAAGGATCAAGTCCTCGGCGAAGTCGGCAAAGGTTGGGAGCTGAACCAGGCCTGGCTTGGCGCCAGGCGATTCCAAGTAGGGATCCGCTGTCATGGGGCGACGAAGCGGGTATTGCGAGTGCTCCGGGAATCGTTAAAGGGTGACCGAACGGAGTTCGAAAAGTACTCCGCCTCTCTGGGCGCCTTTATCGGAGAGCTAGAAGCGCTGCGCAGCATTACTTATCTTGGCGCTTGGGAGGCTGATCAGGATCTGGATGTCCGCTCTGAGGCGGCCAATGTCAAACTCTTTGGGACGGAGCTGCTGCATAAGGTCGTTGACTTCGCGCTGGAAGTGTTAGGCCCTTCCGCTTATCGAAAACAGAATGCGGTCGCTCGCATCTTCCGCCATGCCCGCTCCAGACGAATCGTTGAGGGACCTTCGGAAATTCAACGCCATATCATCCAGCGGGCGCTGTTTAGAGAAGGGATTGGTTACTTGGAATTGATGTAATACCAATAGACGGCTGACCGGAGACGGGAGACCGGTCTGCGGTCCCCGGTCATCGGTCGTTTCTACACCCATGGACCTCAGATTGACAGAAGAAGAGAAGCTTTTAAAAAACACCGCGGCGCAGTTCGTCGACAAGGAACTGCTCACGCGCGAAGGGGCCTTTCTCAAGCAGAAAGAACTTTTCCTATCCCCCGGAGATCCGGCGCGTCGCGAGCTTGACACGGAGGTTAGAGAGACGCTTACAAAGCGAGCCAAACAAGCAGGACTTTGGGCGCTCGAGTTTCCGGAAGATATGGACGGCTCCTCGCTCAGTAACGTTGCGCGGGTGCTCATCACCCGTGAGTTTGGCAGAACCGTTCTTCCTTTCGCGCCGTCTTGCATCCCGGCTTTGTTGGCGAGATGGAATCGCGCAAAGGAGCTGGTCGACGGCAAAATCTCTTTAGTGCTCGCCTTTGACGAAGTCCACAAGACTGGAACATTAGCCGGCATCAAGACTCGTTTTCGCGAGATGCCCGACGGCTACCATCTCAGCACTACCAGCATCGACGTGCATGATCCCAATGCGGATCTTTTCCTTTTTCCGGCCGCGGAGCAGGGGACACAAAGAGTTTGCCTATTCCTGATCGACCGAAACACACCGGGAGTTTCTATATCGGACGAAGCTGATCTTACCACTGACGCCAAGGTTGCCAGGATGACGCTTCGGGAATGCAAAGTTCAGAGCGAGCAAGTGTTAGGTTATGAATACGAGGCCGGAGCTATCATCGCTTCAGAGCAGCTTCGGCTCGCTGCCCGCTCGCTGGGAATAGGGACACGCTGTCTTGCAGATTCGCTCGAGCATGCGCGCAACCGCGTAACTTTTGGGAGGCCTCTCTCCTCGCGCCAGGCCATTCAATGGATGTTAGCGGATCTGTCGATTAGTCTCAGGACCTGCACGTGGCTTACGTTGGAGGCGGCGTGGAAGGCTGATCAGGAACTGCCTTATTTCGAGGCGGCAGCATTGGCGAAGAAGAGAGCGGCCAAGACGGCCTTTGAGGCAGCGGATACCGCGATTCAAATTCACGGCGGCTACGGAGTCTGCAAGGAGTTTCCCTTCGAGGGATTTTATCGCGAAGCGCGGTTGATGCGGCTGCTCTACGGTAGGGAAGGGGAGATGGATCGCGCAATGGGGGAAAAGTTTCTAAGAACTGAGTAACGAGGACCAAGTTGAAATGGGTTTTTGTTTCTAGTTTCGAGTCTTCGATGAACTCGGGACATGCCCCCCTCACCCTAACCCTCTCCCGCGACGGGAAGAGGGAACCTATCTCCTCTCCCTTGACGGGAGAGGATTAAGGTGAGGGTGAACGAAGAATTTTTTCAGTAGTCTGTTCGAGTTTGAACTCGAAAATCCAGAAACTCGAAACACTTTCGACGGAAAGGAGAAACGATGCGCCGGAAGAAAGTCTGTTTCGTCGGTTATGGTTCCACGGAGTACTCACGGAAATCTGAAGCGCCGGTCCTGTGGTACTACGCGGAAGCGATTCGTAACGCTCTGCAGCAAACGGGTCTACATAAGAAGGAGATCCAAGGCTTTTCGGTTACGACTCAGGTAAGTCCGGATTACTCGCCCCATGTGGCCGAGCAGCTCGGATTGGAAGTGGATTGGGTGCTGAACGGCGACTATGGCGGCGCAGGCGGGGTGATGAGCGTGCGCCGGGCGGCGGACGCCATTGAAGCGGGTCACGTCGACTTGATCGTTCTCGTCGGCGGCAACTCGTTCGACAAAACCATTCCACAGCAGCGGCTCCTGGAATATCAGCGCGCCAATTATGTCGATGTCTACGGCTACGGCGGACCGAACACTCTCATGGCCCTCATCCAGCGGCTCCACATGTCGCAATACGGCACAACGCTGGAGCAGATTGGGAAAATCGCTATGGCGCAGCGATTTAGCGCACTCAGCAATCCGCAAGCGCTGTTTCGCGAGCCCATGAGTTTCGAGGACTATCTCAACTCGCGGATGATCTCCGACCCGATCCGGCTCTTCGATTGTGTAATGCCTTGTTCCGGCGCCGAATGCGTGATCCTGGCCTCAGAGGAGCGAGCCAAGAAGATCACAGACAAGCTAGTCTACCTCGTCACCGACGCCGAAAGGTCTCACTATCAGGTCGCCAACATGCTGCCGGACAAGACGACCTTCGGTACGAAAGTGGTGGGCCAAAGAATCTTTGCTGAAGTCAAACACGAGGACATAGACTTCTGCGAAATTTACGATGACTATCCCATCGCGGTGATGATTCAGATCGAAGATCTCAGCTTCTGCAAGAAAGGCGAGGGAGGAAAATTCGTCGAGGGTCACGATCTGACTTACAAAGGCGATTTCCCGGTCAATACGGGCGGCGGTGAACTTTCGGTCGGCCAGGCCGGATTGGCCGGCGGCTTCCTTCATATCGTCGAGGCACTCCGGCAACTCAGAGGCGAAGCGGAGGGTCATCAGGTGAAAAAAGCGGATCGTGCGTTAGTGACGGGCATCGGTTGGCTTAACTACGGGCGCAATCTGGGCACCACGGCCGCGTTGGTTATGGAAAGGAGAAAATGATGGCGGAAACACCACAGCTTAAGAAAAGTTTGCCGAAGATCAACAAGGTTGATGAAGCTTACTGGAAAGGCGCAGCCGCCGGGAAGCTTTTGCTACAGAAGTGCAAAACCTGCGGCAAGCTCCAGTTCTTCCCGCGCGTGGTTTGCGTGGACTGCTTCAGTAGCGACATCGATTGGGTTCAGGCCTCCGGTACCGGAAAGGTGCATAGCTTTACATGGGTCCGGGTGCCGCGCAACCCGGCGTTCAAGGACGAGGTGCCGATCTGCTACGTGAACATTATCTTGGACGAGGGTGTTATCATGGAGAGCCGCGTCGTGGGCGATGGGAAGGAAAAAGTAAAGATGGGCGACCGGGTCAAGGTCGTCTTTCAGCAAACTCACGACCCGAATATCAAGCTGCCGTGCTTTGAATTGGCTTAAAAACTTTTGGCCTTTGTTCCTAAAATTGCCGCTAAGGTTATCGGCCTGACGATTCCACCGAACGTGCTCGTGCGGGCGGACAAAGTGATCAAGTGAAAAAAAGGCAACAGGCGTGAGGCGTTAGGCGGAAGGCAGGAGGCAGGGAACCGAGATGGGGGATAAAATGAAGACATGCACGTGGGTTTTGTCACTGCTATTATGCTATCTGCTTCTATTTCCATCTTTTGTTTTCGCCCAGACCGCGGCGCCAAGAGAACTGAAGGTCGGCTACCCGTTAGGGGGATCCACCGGCTTTTTCTGGGTCGCGCACCGCTCTAGCTCCTTTGAGAAATACGGGGTGAAGGTCCAGCCCATTTATATCAGGGGAGGTCTCATGGGCATCCAAGCCGCGCTTTCCGGGGACCTTCTTCTTCAGTTGCAAGGTGGATCCACGGTGGTCGCCGCCTGGGCAAAGGGAGCCAAGGAGCTTCAATTTATCGGCGCGGTGGGGAACCGGCTCGATTATGTTTTGGTAACGGTCCCCTCGGTGGGTAAGGCAGAAAATTTAAAAGGGAAGAGAATCGGCGTTAGTCAGCTCGGGGCCAGCTCCGACTTTATTGCCCGTCATGCGCTACGTCGGTTGGGCTTGAACCCGGAGAAAGATGTCGTGATTATCGGGGTTGGTGGAGTGGGAGATAGATGGGCCGCACTGACCGGGGGGCATATTCAGGCGACGGTCGTCCAGCCACCTTTCACACTTCTGGCCCGTAAGGCGGGGTACCCTGTACTCATCGACTTCTCGAAAGAGGACTTTGAATACACGATCGCCGGCCCGCTCACGACTCGCTCGTTCATTCGGTCGGAGCGAGAGACCGTCATGAACTTTATGCGTGGGCTGGCGGATGGGATGGATTTTTACCGCGACGAAAGAAACAGAGACAGGGTCATCAAGTTTCTCGGAGAATACTACAGGTCCAACGCCGTAGAGGAGTTGGAGGAGACGCGCCGGGTCTACAGCCAGCTTACGCCCGGTCTTCCTATCATCTCGGCTAAAGCCATCGAAAACGTCATCGCCAACGACAAGAGCCTTTCTGCGATGAACCTGAAGGCCGCTGAGCTGCTCGACCTGTCATTTCTCGGGCGGCTCGAGGAGGAGAGAAAGGCAAAGGGACGGTAGTGCGTCTTCTCATAGATACGTT
>JBOHVJ010000193.1:0-7953 GCA_050735075.1 Binatia bacterium | reverse complement strand
GGTCTCGATCATGGTGGCAAGCATCCCATATCCGATCACCGAGCAGAGCACGCCGAGCAGGAGATAGCCGGTTCGGCGGCTCCCAAAGATCGGGTAAACGTCGGACGCGACGCCAACGACCATCTTCATACTCCATGGGAGACCTAACCAAAAAGCAATCTCCGCACCCTCTGCCGGCGTGAGGCGGAGCGTGTCCTTTTCGAAGAAGAGAAGGGCAACGCCCGTGATGGCGCTCGCTCCGTAGCAGAAGTATGTGAGGAGCACCGGCAGGTACTGGAAGCGGAACTGACCTAATGGCTGTTGGGCTAGAGTCACGGGTGTTTTGCTAGTTGGGGATGCAGCTTTAGAAAACTCTCATTCCTTTTTCTCCTCCAGGCTTTCGGTGCCATGGTTGTCTGAAAGCCTCTTTTTTTCCTTAAGGCTATCGATGCTTCTCACCTTCAGAATGGACTGCAACTGCGGCCTCTCAATAACCTCCTTCTCCAGGAGAAGTTTGGCCAACTCCTCTAGCGCCGGCCGATGTGAGGCAAGAATTTCCCTTACTTTTGCGTGTGCTTCTGTAAGTATCTTCTTGACCTCCTCGTCAATCATTCGAGCAGTCTCCTCGCTATATTCTTTGGGAGCAGGTGTTGGAACAGGCAAGAACAGCGGTGTCCTGGGTCCTTCGAGAGAAACTAGACCTAGCTTCTCGCTCATGCCAAATTGTGTGACCATAGTCCGAGCTATCTCGGTGGCCTTCTGGAGATCATTTTGAGCCCCGGTTGAGACATCTCCAAAGACCATTTCCTCCGCCACCCGCCCGCCTAAAAGGACATAGACTCGAGTGAGTAGCTCTGACCGAGTCATCAGATAACGGTCTTCGGTGGGAAGCTGCTGTGTGTAGCCCAAAGCGGCCACGCCCCGCGGAATGATGGAGATCTTCGATACCGGGTCAGCCCCAGGCGCCAGCTCCGCCACCAGGGCGTGACCGGACTCGTGATAGGCAACGGTTTTCTTTTCCCGTGGGCTCATGACACGGCTTTTTTTCTGCAGACCCGCAATCACGCGCTCGATGGCTTCATCGAAGTCCGTCATCTCCACCGCATTTTTCCCCTGACGTGCGGCCAGCAGGGCCGCCTCATTGACGATATTAGCCAAGTCTGCTCCGACAAAACCGGGCGTCTTGGCCGCTACCACGCTGAGATCGACAGCAGGTGAAAGCTGGATCTTTTTCGCGTGCAATTGGAGGATTTTTTCCCGTCCTTTGATGTCAGGCCGGTCCACCAAAACTTGCCGATCAAATCTGCCCGGACGTAGCAGCGCAGGATCTAGAATCTCCGGCCGGTTGGTGGCCGCCATAATAATGACACCTTTGTTCGGATCAAACCCATCCATCTCTGCCAAGAGTTGATTGAGGGTCTGTTCACGCTCATCGTGACTGGCAAGGACATTCATCCCTCTGGCCTTCCCCAAGGCATCCAGCTCGTCGATGAAGATGATGCTGGGGGCACGTTCTGCGGCTTGGGCAAAGAGATCTCTCACGCGTGCCGCTCCTACCCCCACGAACATTTCCACAAAGTCAGAACCGGAGATGCTAAAGAAGGGAACTCCCGCCTCACCGGCGACAGCTCGGGCGAGCAGGGTCTTGCCCGTGCCCGGCGGACCTAATAGCAACACACCCTTGGGGATGTGTCCCCCCAATCTCTGGTATTTTTCCGGGTGTTTTAGGAACTCTACCACTTCTACAAGCTCCTCTTCCGCCTCATCGATGCCCTCGACGTCGTCAAAAGTCACGCCTGTCTCTTTCTCGATATAGACCTTGGCCTTGCTTTTTCCGATCTGCATCAGGCCGCTCCCGGCTCCGATCCTTTTGAAGAGATAGCTCCACAAAAGGAAAAAAAGGGCAACTGGGACTACCCAGGAGAGAATGGTCGGGAGCCAGTTGCTGGACACCTCCCCGCTGAAACGGATTCCCGCTTGCTCGAGCTCAGCGGTCAAACCAGGATCTTCAACCTTCACGGTAATAAACGGATGTACTTTCTTTCCGTCATGTCCGATTTCTTTCAGTTTCTCCAGAGGAAGGATATCTTTGACCCCCTCGCCTTTGATGTTACCCCGAATGACTTTATCGCCGATGACAAGATCGACAACCACGCCCTTCTTAACCAAGGATTTAAATTGGCTGTAGGTAATCGTCTCCACATGGGGACTAGCCAGGAAGTTCTGGATCGCCACTACAATGATCAGGGCCACAATGAAGTACCAGATGGAGAACTGCTGTTGTTTCTTTTCCATAGCTTCTCTCCTTTCACCCTAAGAATCCTTGGGCGCTAAAAAAATTTTGACTTGGATGAAGAACTATGATAGGTTGCGAACCATGAAAACACAATTTTCCAAGATTTTAGTCGTAGGCCTCGTCTTTTTCTTGATCGTATCTCCTCTAACCCTTAGCGCAGCAGACGCTCCTTCTCAACCTGTAGAGCAGGCACCCGCAGAGGAGGCGGGATACGGATTTGGCTCCGTGGTCGCCAATATCTTCTACATACCTGCCAAGGTCACATACGCGGGGCTCGGCCTCATTACCGGCGGGCTCGGTTATGTGCTAAGCGCGGGGAGAGCAGACGTAGCCAATAATATTATCTACCCGGCTGTGCGGGGTGACTACGTAATCACGCCCAGCCATCTTAAAGGGGAAAAGCCTGTCGTCTTTATAGGGGCGCCTCCACCTGATCCTCAGCAGCAGATTTCCTCCGCAGCTCCTCCACCCCAACCCTAAGCTCCGAAGCAGACTCCCCGCTGCGAAGATTTGATAAACCCAAGGAGGGTTGCCACGTCCGAAGAGACCCTTCCATGGGTCTCGACCTCCTTAATCGCCAAGGAGAGATTCCGGCCCTTGCGGAACAAAATGCGGAACGCCTCTTTGACCTCTCGGATTCTTGTCCCATCAAAGCCAGCCCGCTTGAGCCCAACAACATTTACCCCACGTACCCTGTGCTGCCAGTCCACAATCGAATAGGGGGGGACATCCCGGCTGGTAGCGCTGAGCCCCCGCATCAGGGAGAGCTCTCCTACACGAACGAACTGATGCACGACGCAATTGCCTGAGATAAAGGCATGATTGCCCACCTCGACATAGCCACCAAGGAGGGCGCCGTTGGCGATGACGATATGATCTCCGAGCCTACAATTGTGTCCCACGTGAGAGCTGGCCATCAAAAAATTGTTGCTCCCAATGACCGTCGACGATCCTGGCGCCGTGCCCCGGTGAACCTGAACATACTCGCGAAAAATATTGTGGCCTGCAATTCTTAGGTAGCTCTCCTCCCCACGGTAGGCCTTGTCCTGAGGGGCATCCCCGAGAACTACCCCCGGATGAATTTCGTTGTTTTCCCCTATCTCCGTCCAGCCGGAGATATAGGCGTGAGCCATCACCCGGGTGCCCCGGCCAATCTTAACCAGGCCTTCCACCACCACATAGGGACCAATCTCAGCCTCCCCGTGGATCTCAGCACGGGGATCAATGACAGCAGTAGGATGAATGGTCATCAGGGAGATCCTTCTTCGTCGCCCCCGTTTTCCTTCTTGGGCTCCTGCTTTAATTTCTGACCCGGGATGCGATAACTGCCTTCGGCCCATGTCCCAAGATCGATGAGCCGACAACGTTCGGAACAAAAAGGGCGGTGCGGATTCCCTTCCCAAGAAACCTCGACTTCACAGATCGGACAGCGAACGACACGCGGCATAGAGAGAGCCCTTACGTATCCAGAGTCGTAGCTGTAAAGAGATCCTCCACGGTCAGTCTCTTCTCCATTAAGCCCTGGTCTAGGGAGTATCCCATGAAGCGCTCAAGGTTCGCCCGATTTCTCTTCACACCATAAGGCCACGGGTCCTCGCCCAGGAGTTTTCTCTCTTCTTCGAAGAGATGGCGCCCCCAAGCTAAGCGGGACCAATTCGGATCGTCGTAATAGTGTTGACAGATCTCCTTCGCCTTCTCAAAAGCCTGCATGACGCTCTGTACAGCCCAGGGCTGTTGTTTCAGCACCTCATCCCTAAAGGCTACGACATGCATAATGGGATAAAAGCCGTTTTTGCGGAAGTACTTAAGCTCCTCCTGTTTGGGATCGGAAAAGAGCCGCGCAATCTTGTCCGAGCCGCGCACCACCTCTTTTGGCGGGTGAGGCATGAACAACGCATCGATCTCCCCCTGTTCCAGCATGGTCCCGATCTTTTTCCCTGTGGGAACAAGCTGGATGCTGACCCCCTCTTGTGGCTTAAAGGGAAGCGTCTCCTCTTTGGCCACAACCCACTGAATCTTTCGCCACGCGACACCGTATTCGGACTGCAAATCCCCTTTCGCCAACACGGAAAGGGTCGTCTGGAAGGTGCTGAGTCCTACCTTTCGTCCGATCAAGTCCTTCGGGGATTTGATTCCGGCGCCGACATGAACCCACATTTGCGACTGGCTGAAAAGCCGGCGGGGAAAGACCGGAATGGCCGTGAATGGCATGTTCCGGCTTCTTGCCATAAGATAGGATGACAGCGATAGCTCGCAAATGTCGAATTCCCCCTTCTGCAGCATCCGCTCATGGCGGTCCTCGCCATCTTTTAAAGGGCTGGACTGCCCCACTTCTAAAACGGTCAAGTCTATTCCTTCAGCTTGGACTGAGCGGTCAAAGAAGGGAATGTGGCGGTCATAATGGGAAAGCGCCATCGTCAGCTTTACTTTTGCCATCCTTTTACCTCCATCTTTCGCTAATCTTTCTCTTGATTACCCTATTTACTCTGTTCGTGTCCACTCTGAGTTGGGCTGGAAGCAGCGAAGCTGGTTTAGCAGTCAAATCGTTATGAAGGGAAATTATGGAGCGGGCGACCGGGATCGAACCGGCGACGTCCAGCTTGGGAAGCTGGCATTCTACCGCTGAATTACGCCCGCTCAGAGCGCGGTATAGATTTTTTATATTGGATTACCCTTGCCTTGTCAATGAATGAATAGTCGGAGTTAGAAACTGTGTTTGGAAAGGGAGTTGGACGCCTTGAATGAATCCCGAACCATTTCGTCTAAGCGGTTGAAAGGAGGTGATTTCATGAAGCGGATTCTAAGCTTATTTCTTGTGCCTCTCTTTACCCTTACCTTCGCCGGATTAAGCTTTAGCCAGGCTACCCCGGAGAAGAAGGCAGAAAAGAAGGCTGCCCAGCCCTGTGCTCCAGCTAAGACAGAAAAGAAGATGGAGCAAAAGGCGGAGAAACCGAAGGCGCCCCGTATCACAGGCGAGGTTGCTTCCGTTGACGCTAAGGCGGGCACGCTCACGGTGAAAGCCAAGGATAAGGCGATGAGTTTTACCGCCCAGACCAAGACCTTGGAAAAGGTCAAGGTGGGAGATAGGGTTAGGGTTTCTTATACCGAGAAGGACGGAAAACTCACCGCCAGCTCTGTGACACCGGCTAAGGCAGAAGCCAAGGCTAAGGGAACGGAGCAAAAAGCCGAGGCCAAGGGAATGGAGAAGAAGGCCGAGAAAAAAGAGGCACCAAAGACCGAGAAGAAGTAGTCTTGGCCAGTCCCTGTTTCCGAAGGTGGGGGTAGACAGGTTATTACCCTACCCCCACCTTCCATCTGTCTGACCCTTGAAGGAGAAGTAAGATGCAACACATGCTCAAAAATGGAGACCGAGTTAGGGTGGTAAGCATGCATCAGTGGGTGCCAGAGCGATTCGGAACCATCAAACAAGTAGAGAACAGGGTAGGGAACCGTTTCCTAGTCAAATTTGACAGTGAGGAGCTGGGCATGTGGCGAGATGAGGATGGAGACCCTGTACTAAGACTCGGAGAGCGGGATCTCCTCCTAGTTGAAGACAGAGTGATCAAAGAGATATCTCAATAAATCCCTCCTTCTCCACCCCGAGACTGTGTCGCAATTCCGTTCATTGTTCGACAGGCTCACCAGGACGGATGGTGACACTCCGAAATTCAAAGACTTAGCCGTTCGTCCTGAGGCTCTCGAAGGGCGGACGGCTAATTGCGACACAGTCTCCCCCCTGCAGAAGTAACGTCCATATTGCGAAAATTTGTCTGTCCGACCGTCCAGAAGCGCCTCCCATTTTCTTCGAGGTTGTGATCGATGCAGGAGTGGTCTCTGCCGGGACAGGAGCAGGTATCATGCTTCTGGCACCGCTCACCCAGTGGTTAATTTCTAATTGGGGATGGGCTGCCGCGCTGCAAATCCTATCAGCCGTTGTTGCATTTTTGCTGTTGCCTTTGGTCTGGGTTTTCTACCGGCGTGGCCCTTATGGAGAGAGAACCGCTGGCCGGCACCAGCCAGCTAATCACATGGACCGCAAAGCTGGCGTTGCAAAGCCTTCAGTTCTGGTCTCTCTTTCTCGCTCGGATCATGGCCGCCAGCGGTACCACGGTAATCGTTACTCATCAAGTGGCCCAATGTAGTGGATATCGGCTATAGCGGGCTTTTCGCTGCTACAGTCTTTGGAGTCATGGGGATAACCAGCACCTTTGGTCGTCTTGTCTTCGGTTTTATCGCCGATCTCTTTTCCAAGCAGGCTGCCTATACGGCCAACATCGTGACGACCTTAATCGGAGTGGCAGCTTTGATGTTAGCTCGAGATCCTTCCCAACCCTGGCTCCTTTATATCTACGTGCTCTTCTTCGGTCTAGGCTTTGGCTCCAGGGCGGTCATTTTCTCTGCGGTTACCGCCGATATCTTTTCCGGCAGACGGTTTGGTTCGATCTACGGCTACTATGCCATCAGCGTTGGAGCCGGGGGCGCCCTGGGCTCATGGCTAGGGGGCTTTCTTCATGATGTGACGGGGAGTTATCTCATCCCTTTTGTCGTCTCCACGCTGCTCTTGGCTCTCTCCGATCTGTCCATTCGAATAATTTCGTTCCGATGGCTTACTTCTTATGACGAGAGACTCCGGCACAGACAATAGGCAGAGCGCAGTCGGCAGAAAGCAGTGAGCAGAATGCCGCAAGCAGTAAGAAGAAAAACTTCTGCCTTTTGCCTACTGCCTTCCGCCTTCTGGTTTGACGCGGCAGAGATAGGAGCGATGGGGTAGAGAGCCGCTTATGGGATCCCTAAGATCCGTGCCAATGAGGATGCTTGGGTTCGCGCCCTGATCTGAAAACGCATCATAGCCGGGAAGTTTGAGTTCGCGGCACTCCTGCCACCAACCGTGTTGGCAACAGACGACGCCAGGTATAATGTTTCCCGTTACCCGAGCACGGACTCGCACGGAACCTTTCGGACTCTCTATAATCATCCATGACTTGTTCTCAATCCCGTAGCGCGCCGCGGTTTCGGGGTGCAGTTCAGCCGTCGGCTCGGGGGAGGACTTACGAAGCATGGGTAGCGCCCGCTGCTGGCTGTGAATAAAAGTTGTGAACTTGGCGTTCGTGAGCACGAGGGGATACTCCGCGGCGAGATCAGGCCGGCTGACGGGGCTCATGGCCGGCTCATCATAGAGAGGCAGCGGCGGGAAGCCGTGAGCAGCAAAGGTGTGCGAGTATAGCTCGACTTTGCGTGAGGCGGTGGCAAAGCCTCGGCTGACTCCTTGCTCGTTGATCTCGGTATATTTGCGGTAGCGCGGACTGGCAGGCAAGGTGATTCCACCGGGTGTGCTTTTGAGTTGTTCCAGTGTGATTCCAGTCGGCTCCAGTTCGTAGGCATAGGCGGTTTCAATGTCACCGTTCCAAAAATATTGGCCGAGACCAAGCCGCTTAGCCAGTTCAAAGACAATCCAAGTGTCGGAGCGACGCTCTGCGAGCGCTGGAACCGCAGCCGGTCGGTATTGCAGATGGGAGCTTGCCTTCATTCGGTGTCTGAAGCCGGTTGCGAGGTTGGACATCTCAAGGAAGCTAGTGGCCGGGAGCACGTAATCACATAGTTGGGCGGTAGGAGTCATGAACAATTCAGTCGCTACACCGAACTCCAAGGCACAAAAGGCCTCCCGTGCCCTCCGAGAG
>JBOHVJ010000192.1:0-4104 GCA_050735075.1 Binatia bacterium | reverse complement strand
GCCCAAGTCCAAGCCCTCATCCCTCCCTGCCTCGATTTCTTTGAGACGCTGGTGGTAAAACTTAGGGGAAAAAAAGAAGTTCAAAAAGCCCGGGCCAGCAACTTCCGCGTGCGCCAGTATCCCCTCTGGATCTTCCAGGTTTTTAAGGATGGCCTCTGCGACGGCCCGCGGAGGTTTCCTCTGCTTCTTGGCCCAAAGAAGCGCCACGTTCGTGGCCAAGTCACCAAACTCTTTCTGCTTTGGAGCCTCAAGAAGCAAAGGGGGGAGGTCTGTTACTTTCAGCTCTCCCCCCTTCGCCGTCTTTTCAATGGCGTGGGCTAACAGATCCCTAAGGTGACTCTTCATCTCTCCCTTTAACCATCCCTTACCGCTCCAGGTGGCCAACCCACCAGCGGACCTAAATCCCTTCTCTGTTACACCAGATGTTCATATAAGTAATAGAAACCTAAGGTGGCTATTTATAACGCCTTTTTAGTCTTAAAGTCAAGCTAAGATTTCATGGAGTTTTCGTCACTTTTAATTCACTTCTCCAGCGATTCCTCGTAAGTGGGACGCGAGGTTAGCAGGGATCTCATTCCTTTGCCACAGGTGCAGGTGATCACCTGGGCTCTTGAGCCTATTTTTATCTTTCGTGATCCTTCAAAACGGCTCCATAGCACGACGTGCTTTCCAATAGAAGGTCAAGGCAGGGAGGCTGGTGGAGAGTACGCTTGGGCAAATCTTTCTTTGACACATCTACCAGCTTTAGTGTAAAAGATCGAGACCTCGTTCTCGCTGAAGGCGCTGAATGAGACGCCGAACCTCAGTTGGAACAGATATAAGTTAGGCTTAATATCACTTCGAGGAGGTCAACTATGAAACCGCAAGACATCATTCATCTGCATTTCAAACCTGCATCGGTGAAGCTCATCGTTGTTTTGTTGCTAGCCCTTGGCCTAACGGTTGCAGATGGGCGGCTACTCAGCAATATTGCCTTAACCAGTGCAGCAGAGTCCCTAACTTGCCCAACGGCAATAACGTTGGAGGAACTCATCAGCTGCATAGTAGGGCAAATGCCGCAGCGGGACTCCGAGGGATACGTAGTGCCCAATGACACTGAACAGGGTGACTGGCGCATTGTAGTAGCGCAGATGCTTGCTGGCGATTGCGATGGCATTACCTTACCTCCCAGCCTTAGCGATATCTACGCGGTCAGAACATTCATCGATGAAGGCAACGGCCAAGGTTACTGCGTCCTGATGGAGATCTTAGACGAAGACGGCAACGGCGTGGTGGATCGAGGCTGGGGTACATTTATCGTCAGTCCCAACCCGAGCCGGGAGCTTAGTATCCACATTGCTCACCCTATCGCTGATAGTAGGACCGAAGATCAGGGGATAGGCGTTTTTAAAGGAACCAACTCCCGAAGCTTTTTGATGGCTGGTACTCATCGCGATGCCAACAGCACACCTAGTACCTGCCAACCTTCGGAGGTGGAGGCAGATGTCGCGCACAACGTCGCGAACATGTTTCAGCCAACAGTGCAGGAGCTGATAAACTTTTACGACTTCTTTGGAGTGGACTTCGTTGCCATTCAATTCCACGGTATGGGGGCATCAAGTTGTCCAGGCGTGGATGTCTATATGACCTATGGCCTAGAGACACCACCCATAGAAGGCGATAAGCTGCTGGAGCTGAAATCGAATCTTTTGATGCACAACCCAGACTGGGTGGTAACGGTGCCAGGTGATGAACCGTCATGCAACTTCCATGGCAGCACCAATGTTCAGGGTCGCCTGCTTAACAACGTGGCTGCAGAGGATGTCTGTACTATACCCGCTTCGAGCTATAGCGGCAGGTTTATCCATATCGAGCAAAAATCTGCCTTCCGTGACCCCAACAACTGGATCGATGCCATCAATGACACCTGGCTATCTATAGTGGAAATGATCTGAGCCATCAACGCAAACCTTGTCACAGAGAGAAACCACTACCGTCAGTGAAGCCCTTCGTGAAAGCTAGGTCTCCGGCAACTGTACGGGCACAGGTGAGATGACGAAGATCTTGCCTTCTATGATGGAGAGGAGGTAGAGCAGGCCATCTGGCCCCACCTTCAGATCGGTGATCCCGCCAAACCCTGTGCCGAAGATGAGTTCTTCAAGCTCACCGTCGTTATCCGCAACAAGGTCGGCGAGATCCGGATTCTTAAAGTCAAAACCATCGCGGGTCGCATTAGGTTTAAAATGATAGATGATGCCTCGATTGAAATCGCCGACAAAAAGGTCGTTCTGGTACTCCTCACCCAACTGCACCGAGTTGAGAAAGACTAATGCGGTCGGCGCGACCGTGTTGAACCAGGAAAACTCCGGATCGCTGTACTGTGAGCCTGGGACCTGAAACAGGTCATCGATGCCACCGGGGTTGCGGTCAGAAGGCCCCATGATCCGGTTCCATCCGCTGTTGAATCCAGCCGCTACGAGGTTGATCTCATCAAAGGTATCGGGGCCATTCTCGGTATCCCATAGATTGCCCGTCAGAGGATCGAAAGCCAAGCCGAAAGAATTCCGAATCCCATATGCATAATACTTGGCCAGGTTTCCTCCCTCGGCGAAGAAGGGATTGTCGCTCGGGACAGTGCCATCGTCGTTGAGCCGTAAGATGACCGAAGTGTCGTCAGGCGGGGGACCAGTGGGGACGTTTTGGAGCTGTCCATTGCGGTTCAGGTCGCCGATTATCACATAGAGCTTACCGTCGGGACCGAAGGTGATGATCCCGCCATCATGATTCGGCCCGGGAGTCACCGGCAAATCTAAAATAAGAGTCTGGTCAATAAGAGCGTTCCCATCCCAAGTAAAGCGATAGACTCGGTTCCCCAGAGGATCAGGGAAGCCTGAGGTGTCGTCCCCCGTGCTGCTTTCGGTATAATAGAGATACACAAATGGCGTCGTTGGGAACTCCGGATGGATGGCAATCCCAAGCAAGCCGCGCTCCGACGCGCTATCGACAGCCACGTCCAGCACCGGCCCAGGCTGCAGCACACCGCCCAACACCCGGTGGACTAGTCCATCATTCTTCTGCAGGACGAGAATATCGTCAGAGCCGATGAAGGCCATGTTCGTCGGTAAGCTCAAACCAGCCACAACCTCCTGTACTTGCAGATTAGGATCTCTAAGCGTCTGGGCGCCTGCCAGAGATACAAGAGTCAACAGCCAGCCGATGCTGAGATGGAGGATGGATATCTCAATTAATTTGATCCCTCTCATGGTGTTCTTCATCTTGCTGCACCGCAGGGCACGCAGGCTCTAGTATTCATCGTTGCCAGGCCCTACGTACCACTATAGTGCCCCAGCCCCCACAAACAGCGAGGCCGGCAGATTGCACGACAACAAGTTCGCCTCCCCAGCTCCGCAAAGTCCAGGACTCACACCGATTGTATAGTTTATACAACCGGTCGGCGCACAAGTACCCACGTTCCAGTCAATTGAGATCTCAGTACCTGGAGGCAGCGGATCCGGTTGGAACTGAATGAATATGGCATTCAGACCGGTCGCTACCGGCACATCGCCTTCGACCCTGGCTACGAAGTTCGTACAACCGAAGCCATTGAAAATGTCGGCTATGATGTGAACCGTATCATCCCTGGTTGCGTTGAATTGCACAGCCGGTGCGGATGAACCTCTATCGGGCACCTGACAGCCTGCCAGCGTGTTACAATCAACACTTCCGGTGTCTGTCGTCCCCGTCCCGCTCAGAGGTACATCCTTGGGGTTCTCATCGGGATCGTTAGAGATGAAGCGAAGGGTGGCACTTTTGGCTCCCGGTGAGGTGGGTGCGAATCGGACCGTGACAATTCGTGTCTCCCCAGGCAGCAGGGTGAAGGGCTCCCCGCCAGCGAGGATAGCGAATTCTCCTATGTCCATCCCTACAAGGCTCACCTCAGATACATTCAAGGCTTCCGTTCCAGTATTCTGGACCGTCAAGTCAACGTCGCTACTGCTGCCAACCAGCACGTTGCCGTAGTCCAAGGACGCCGGCTGAACGTCGATGTCTGGGCCGGCCACGGGTGCACAGTTGTCGAAATTAAAAGTCGCGATACGAGTTAGCCACGTGCCACCGGGGCCTACA
>JBOHVJ010000191.1:0-6159 GCA_050735075.1 Binatia bacterium | reverse complement strand
AAACTTGACTTTATCTGGGAAAACAGAAGAGTGGGCTTCCATATCCTCCCAATTTAAGGCACTCTCAAAGTTATGAACTCGGTTCATCGTCGTTACCTCCTCGTTCTCTTAGCGGCTGGTTTTCTTTGGTCCTGCCAGAAGCAGGCACATGGGCAAAACGAACCGAGGTTCCCGTCTCCCGGCAGGCCGGTCGCCAAGATTATCTCATCGGCATACTCCGACGAGAAGACGCGCGATCAAAACCGCGAGGCCGAGCGGGTCATGGATCGCCTCATCATCAAGCCGGGCGTACGTATCGCCGATATCGGCGCGGGCGCAGGTTACTACACGGTGAGGCTAGCGCAACGCCTCGGACCTACTGCGACCATCTATGCCCAGGATATTGAGGCGAAGTATCTGAAAGAGCTGGAGACGCGGCTCGAGCGGGAACAGATCCGTGGGGTTAGTTTGCTGCTCGGCGGGCCCAATGATCCAAAGTTGCCACCGGACTCGGTCGATATCGCACTGCTCTCGCACATGTACCATGAGATCGAGAACCCGTACGAGTTTCTCTACCGGTTGTACCCCTCGCTTGCACCGAATGCGCGCGTCGGCATCATCGACGCCGACCGACCTACGCAAGAGCATGGCACACCCCCGGCGCTCTTGCGCTGCGAGCTCGCGGCTGTCGGTTACCGCGAGATCGATTTCGTCTCGCTCCAACCAGCGGAGGGCTACCTTGCGATCTTCGTCCCGCCTTCCAAGCTGCCGCCAGTCTCAACGATCAGGCCCTGTAAGCAATGACAACCGACTGCAAGAAGACGTTCAACCCGTTCAACATGTTCAAAGCGTTCAAGTTGTTCAAAACGCTCAAATCGTTAAAGGAAGGGGAATATGAGGAAGACAAGTCATCAAGCACGCATAGCAGCGTTTAAATCTTTTATTTTTGTGATTTTGCTCTTTGTTAGTAACATGGCGCGGGCGGAACATGGCCGGGGGATCCACATAGCTCACTACATGCCTCGGAACGGGGACGAGGCGGCAATCGTAAAGCTTATTCGAACAGTCGGACAGGGCTGGGAGCGTAGGGATGTGGATCTGATTATGTCGGCCTACGCGCCAGATGCCCTCCAGCGTGCCTGGAACAATCCCAACGTCATGATAGATTATGCTGGCATCCGGGCCGAGGCCCTGGGCGCTTTTCGTGATCCCAAGCTCGGTCGGGTTCGTTTTGAGGATTGGATCCATCGAATATATATTGTCAATGGGTCAGCCCTCGTGGAGATCAATCAGAAATTTCACGGCTGGGGATCGGACCATTACTACCGCGATTTCTGGATGTTCGCGCGTCGGGGCGGCCGATGGTGGCTGGTTCGATACGACTATGAGCCACAACTACCTTTTGGAGAATGACAGTAGACCGCAGACGGAAAGCGGTCTGCCGTCGCCGGTCATCTTTAGCTAGAGCCCTTTCATCCGGGCGGCGTGGAGGAGGGCGATGACCGTCATGCTATCCACTATCTCGCTCTTGAGAACCATCTGAAGGACCTCGCGAAAGGGAAAAGATCGAACTTCAATGAATTCAGTTTCATCTGGCTCGAGTTCCAACTCGACCAGATCCTCGCCGATAAAGAGATGGGCCGTCTCGTCCACGACGCTTTTGCTCGTGTGATAGGTCGAGATCCACTTGAGGCGACCGGCCCGGTGCCCGACCTCCTCCCCTAATTCTCTCTGGGCTGCCTCCTCGATCGTTTCGCCGGGATGCACACCTCCAGTCGGCATTTCCCACGTAAGACGTTTGGCCACATAGCGGTACTGCTTGATAAGGAGGACGGTGTTTGGATCTACGAAAGGAAGCACCCCAACGCAATCCGCGCAAGTCACGACCCCATAAATGCTGTTCCGCCCATCAGGGAGTTCAACTTGGTCCTCCCTAAGGGAGAGCCATCTGTTGCTGTAGATCTGGCGGCTGGACAATGTCCTCCAGGGCGCTTCAGCAAGGTCTTTCCGCTTCTTCATTTTCATTGCCTCCATAGGGGAGTTTCTGCTGCTCGTTGGAACGCTTCTTCGCCGATGTAGCCTACTTTTTGCATCCGTCCCAGGACGATATTTCGCCTTCGCAGTAAAGCGCCCTCATTTGGGCTGCGAGGGTTAGGGAGAAGGGCGGCTAGAGTGGCAGCTTCGAGTGGAGTCAGATCCGAAGCGGGCTTGGACAAGTAGTGACGTGATGCCGCCTCGATTCCGTAGATCCCTCTACCCCATTCGACCACATTCAAGTAGAGCTCAAAGATTCTTTTTTTTGAAAGGCGCTGTTCCAGTTGCAATGCGATTAGGATCTCTCTCAATTTACGGAGCGGGTTCTTGGACGGACTAAGATAGAGATTTCTGGCGAGTTGCATGGTGATCGTGCTGCCGCCACGCTTGAATTTTCCCTCCTCCCAATCTTTTTTGACCGCCTCCTTGAGTTCAAAGAGGTCGATCCCTTTGTGGCTGAAAAAGGCGGCGTCCTCGCCGAGAATCACGGCCTTTTTCAGATGCTCTGAAACGACGTCGTACGAAACCCAGATCTGTTGACGCCAAGGCTTAAGGCCGTTCTGCCGGTATTGCTGGCCCCGAAGCTCGATCAAGGCGGTTGTCTTAGGGTTTTTCTGCTTCAGAGCAGAGATATCCGGAAACTGCCAGTATTCATAGGCAACCCAGCCCAAGAGGAGGGAAACCAGGAGGCTCTTGACCAGAAGTCTTTTCATCTTTTCCTTTCTCGTGCTGGTGGGTGGTTAGTTGTAAGCAGTCTTATGGCTTTGAGGCTCAAAGAGGAGAGCGGGTGACGGCTGAGCGAGGAAAGAGAGAACCAACGCCAGCTCGGGTGGGGAAGGTGGATTTTCTGGTTGTGGGAGCAGCGAAAGAGGGGCGCCACTATTCTGTGACGGGTTATAGCGTGGTGGATCTCGCCGATAAGAAAATTGGGTTTAACTCGTTCCCCCAAGCCGTTTAGATGACGTGCTAGGGCCGCCTTTAGAGATTCCCCTTTTTTTCTCTCGCCGCCGGGGACTTCCCAAAGCCCTCCAAGGATACCGCCTGGAGCTCTGCGGTGGAGTAGTATGTTTTTGTTCTGCTCGATCAGGGCAAGTGGCCACTCAATCCTTTTAATCTCCCGCTTTGCCGAGGCTAGCTGTTTTAGGTGAAAGTCTCCTGATCTCTGTGCCACGCAGAATTGGGCCGCGGGACATATAGCGCAGCTTGGATATCGGGTAAGACAAACTCTAGACCCAAGCTCCATAAGCGCCTGATTAAAGTGGCCGGGGCGAGAAGAAGGCGCGACCAACCGTTTCCCGATCTCACGAAGATCCCTTTCCGCATTGACGTCAAAGATCCGCGTAAGGACGCGGCGAGCATTTCCGTCCAAGGCAGGATAGGCTTCATTGAATGCGACGCTCATCAAGGCGCCTGCGGTGTAGGGGCCGACTCCCGGTAAAGCATGCAACGCATCGAAGTCCTGCGGAATCTTTCCCCGGTGCATCCGCATGATCATCCGCGCCGCTTTTTTCAAATTCTCTGCGCGGCGGTAGTAGCCGAGGCCGGACCATAATGCCAGAACTTTTTCTCTGGGGGCACGATCGAGAGTCTCGATCGTAGGAAGTGTCTTTAGGAAGCGGCGGTAATAGGGAAGAACAGTCTTTACCTGGGTCTGCTGGAGCATCGTCTCCGCGATCCAGATGGCATAGGGGTCGCGGGTCCGACGCCAAGGAAGATCCCGCCGGGTCTCATCATACCAGCGCAGCAGCTTGCGGCGGATCCAGATGATTTTCGATTTTGGATTTTCGTTTTTTCCATTCATTACACAAAAACGTATTGAACGATTTGAACGACTTGAACTTTATAAGCTAGGGTCTCGTCCCCGCAACAGTGACTGCCAGGGTTGTATCGCTGCCACTCTTGCTAACCGTGATAAGCACGCTCTTGTTCTCTTTCGTATAGGCCAACAGACCGCCTCGGGTTACGATAGCGGCATTTGGTCTCCACCCTCTAAGCGGCATCTCCTTTTTGTAGAACTCAATGATCTCTTCGGGGTCAGTGCTTCCACGGTAGGCCACCTGTTCGCCCCCAAATCCAGGCACGATCAATTCGGCCTTCTGCTCTTTGGCCTTACTCATTCCTCGCGGTATCGGGACGGTGGCTCCTCCGATAACCTCATCTCGCTGCTCGATGGCACAACCCATAAGGGACAACGCCAAAAAGAGTGGGATTGAAAGCAGTCGAATAAGATAGTATGCGCATATCTTTTGCATTTTTGGTCTCCTTTTACTCATTGGAAAAACCTGGGATGAAATTTAGATAGCCATGGGTCATTCGCGATAAGGCGTAGAAAATTTTCCTGCACGGTCTGCGAAATGATCTCTACGGTTGTCTGTCTCACCCTGGCAATCGCTTGAATGACCTCCCTTAGCACTTTCGGCATTCCAAGAGTACCATTCAGCCACCTAAGTCCACCAGGATTGTCCGTCTCTGTGAGCAATCGCGCCGCTGGCAACTCTCGTGTGATGGCTTGGATATGCTCCGAGTAGAGCACCTCAACGCCTACGGTAAAGTAGGCTCCACAGTCTATCATCGCCCGCAAGATGTCGAGTGATCCCGAGTACCAATGGACAATGGCTCGCTTAATGTCGTAGCGCTCAAGGAGCTTGATGATATCTTTTTCCGCTCCCTTGGTATGTAGATTGACAATCTTCTTTTGCTCTCTGGCTGCGGCCAAGAAGTAATCCAATACCTCTTTCTGAGCCGGGTATTGCGATGCGTCCTCGACCCAGTGGAAGTCTAATCCGATTTCACCGATCATCGGGCTTTGCTCTATCGGCTGGCTTAGTTTCCCAAGACGACCGGCGTATTCTGGAGCTTTCTTCGGATGAACGCCAAAAGTAGGTAGCACAAAATCGCACATATCGCCTATCTCCAGATTCCGCCTATAAGAAGGAAGGTCCATGGAAACGTTGATGGTGAAGATCTGGTGCTCCCTTAATTCATCCAACACGGACTGCAGCGCATCCTCGTATTTATCGAGATGCGCGTGAGCGTCAATGAGCATGGTTTTTAGATGATCAGCCGAATATGTCGTGGAATTTGGTTACCCATTCCTGCCACACTTCATCAAATTCTGGCACTCTTTTCATTATCGGTTTCATCTGGTTCTCCCAAGCTTCCTTGTTCCAATCTCTAAGGTTTTCTGAGGTTAGTCCCGCCATGTCAGGCTTGATCTGGCGCACCTTACATTTCTCAGCGAAAAGACCCTTTAACTCTTGCGCGTCGAAACTTTCTGCTGACCGACAAAGAACGAACCATAGATCGTACAAGTCGCGCGGGCGCGGCCATTTTTTCTGTTGCTGAAGGAGCGCGCGCATCTTCTCTGCCACGATCTCCTTCTTGCTGTATGCCGTAATCTGGAATTCGGAAAGATCAGAGTACCGGGGCTTAATTGTACAAGCTACGACTTCTGTCAAGATCGGTTCATCAAAAGTTAAATGGATTTTTGCAGAAGGAAGTCCTCGTGTACGGCGACCGCCCCTCGCGTATTCCAAGGGAATCTCTACCTGGAAATCTCCCGGAATTGTATGTGGATCTTTGGTTTCCATGCGGATACCAGACGTTTCTTGTATCCAGCGAGCCATACTATTAAAAAGCATCCGCGCAGCATCCAGACTGCCGCTCTCAGGTTGACAAGTGAAATCCAGATCTTCAGAAAACCGGTACCCAGGATAATAACAGTGCCTCAGGCAGGTCCCGCCTTTAAAAACCCACGCTTTGACGAAGAATTCGGGACGTGAAAACGCATGTAAGATCCACAGGATGACATAGTCCTTCTCGACCTGATCAAAGCGAAGTCCCTCAGCTGTTGCCATGCGATGAAGCTCAGCGGTTGTAATCAACGGCCTACCTCAGCATTGATGAGGAGTCCCCAGCGGCGGCTATGCCTTCCTTTTTTTGGAAGGGTTGGGTCCAGGGGCGAGAATCCAGATGCCAGATGGGTGGCTTTCCGGAGGGCTTGAGGGTCGCCAAGAGCCAGAATCTCCATTAGAAAACCTAGCCGTTTTACTACAGCAGAGTTACCAATCTTTATCGCATATTCTCGAAGTTTTGTTTCATCTAATTCTTTCCACGCCGCGCTTAGTGCCTTGGCGATCTCACCTA
>JBOHVJ010000190.1:0-19599 GCA_050735075.1 Binatia bacterium | reverse complement strand
GCGGTAGGTAATGCAGTCCGGCGAGTGAGAGAGAACCCCACGAGGGCAATGGCAAGGTCACGGAAAGAGCTAGAGGCTAAATTTAAGAATCAATAGACCTGACCCTATATTCCTCTATATTCCTCGGTTGTTTGTGTTCGTCGCACAACTCTGGAGGTAGCACCCCTTCTGTTTTTTCCCAATCGAAAAATGACCTAGGCCTCTCCCTTAACCACCTTGAGATCTTGTCTCCTCGGCCAAATATGAAAGCCATTTTTTCCTCATCTCCCTCTCTCCCACCGAATTTACACACAAACTGATACATCACCAGCGTGAGGAGAATGGCTTGACATAACAGCTTCGCCTCGCATACTCTCGCGCATAATCGGCTGTGAAAGGAGGAGGGATATGTGGAAAGGACTCAAAGTCATCGATGCTGACGCCCACATGCATGAACCGCAATATCTCTGGGATCGTTATGTAGAACCTCACTTTCGAGATCAAGTTCCCAAAGTAGCCTTCATGGATGGCACATTCATGATCTATGAACCCGATGGAAAAATCATACCGAAAGGGGAGATACAATCCCGTCCTCCCGCGAGCGCGTGGAAAGCCATGGAAGAAAAGTACGGGGAAGCCTATCGGACCTGGTGGTCTCCGGAGACGCGACTCAAGGATATGGACCGACACGGATGGGACATCCAGGTGTTGTTACCAACAGGCAACAACGGCAATTTCGCTTACCGGGTCGCGTTAAAAGATATCAAACTTGGCGCGGCCATGTGCCGAGCCTACAATAATTGGGCATATGACTATTGCAGCATTGATCCCAAGCGACTTAAGTTTGTGGCTGTACTCCCAGGTTCAGATGTGGATGAGATGGTAAAGGAGACCCGGCGCGCTGTCGAAGAACTCGGCGCCGTATCCGTCAGGAACCCATTTCTACCCGTCGGCAAGTGGTTACACGAGCCGGAGTACGATGCGCTCTGGGAGTTGGCGTGCGCTCTTGATTTTCCTATCTCTGTTCATGGGGAGTACCGTCAGCGCCGGTTCCAGCCATTCAGAGGCCTGGAGGGCGAGAGGCGTGAGGATATCCAGTTGGCCCTGCGGGGACTAGATCATGCCCTGGGTTTTCCCTGCGATAACATGGCCACCTTAGGGCACTTCATTTTCACCGGAATATTGGAAAGGTTTCCCAAGCTACGGCTGGGCATCCTGGAGTCCAATGCAGGATGGCTGCCGTTCTGGCTCGGCCGCATGGACGACCATACCCACGGAAGAAACAGCGTGATGGGTAAATCAGAAAAACTCAGCCTTCTTCCCAGTGAGTACTTCATGCGGCAGTGCGTGATTGCCTGCGACAGTGATGAACGGGCCCTCAAATACACGGTGGACTATCTGAGGGGCGAAAACATCGTCTGGAATACGGATTACCCCCACCCTGACGCCATAGAGCCGGCCAGGGCGCTTCCAGAGCTAGATGCTCAGCCCATTCCCGAGGAAGCGAAGCGCAAAATTCTCTGGGACAATGCCGTCAAGCTCTTTGGACCAAGGATTCTAAACGGCAACTAGCCGGCAGAGGGTGCCAGCTCCTATACATGAAGGCTTTAGCCCAACATGACTCGCGCAAAGGCGCGAAGGTCGCCAAGGGTGAAGACAGCCGAGGCCGATGTTCAGCGGTGAATAATCCGGCAGTCTGTGATGATCCTTGCTTGGCCCATGAATAATTTGGGTTAGTAACTAAATGACTCTACGTCTCAGATAGGCGCTCAGGTAATCGACTAAGGTCACGAGAACATAGATGGCGATGATGAGCGTGAGAAGCTGATTCTCCAAAAAGAGGCTGATCGCAATGTGAATCCTTTGCCCTAACCCGCCGGCCCCGACAAATCCAAGGACAGCAGCTACGCGGATATTCACTTCCCAACGGTAGAGAGTATAGGAGATAAATTGCGGCAATACCTGGGGGAGAATTCCATAAAAAAGGATCTGCAGCCGACCTGCGCCAGTGGACTGAAGGGATTCGATCGGCTGCTGGTCCACATCTTCCAATACCTCGCCGAATAGCTTCCCTAAAACCCCCCCTGTATGGACACCCAGCGCGAGAACTCCCGGGAAGGCGCCAAGCCCTACAAGAAAGACAAAGATCAAGGCCCAAACCATTTCCGGGACCGTGCGGAGAAGATTTAACACGGACTTCGCGCAGAGATAAGGTATCAACCGCAATCCCCGCCTCCATCCCTGCCTCGATTCCATTTCGTAGAGCAAACCGGAATAGATGAGGTTTCTTGAGGCAAAGAAGACACCTGATAGCGCGATAACGACGGCTAAGAGAGTCCCCATAAAGGAAATGGCAAAGGTCTCTACTGCCCCGCGCGTTGCCTGTCCAAGAACATTCGCTGAAAAATCCGGCGGGAAGAGCTTTTTGACATAGGCCAAAATTTGTCCTGCACCCTCCGGACTCAAGAGTTCTAAGAACCGGATTTGCGATCCCTGGTAACTCCAAACAAATACGACACCAAGGAGACATAGAAGCAGGTAGGTCCAAGGGTTTGGCTTCCCCAAGGTCTCGTGCGACGGCCACGGGATGTGCGCCTTCTCTGCTCCCTCGGGACTCCCGCTCACAAGATGCCTCGGACCTTCGCGCTAATGGTGTCTACCGCCGCTACCATCAGGAAAAGAATAGACAGCAACGTGAGAACTTCGTTGAAATGGAACATGCGCATGGAGATTTCTATTTGTTGTCCCAGACCCCCAGCCCCTACTAAGCCTAGAATGGCCGATGCGCGCACGGCACATTCCCAACGATAGAGCGTGTAAGAGACAAAATTCGACAAGACCTGTGGCAACCAGCCATAGAAGAAGATCTGGATTTTGTTGGCGCCGGTCGATTGGAGAGCTTCTAAAGGACGATAATTCACGCCTTCGAAGATCTCCGAGTAGACCTTTCCCAACATTCCTCCATAAGCGACTCCTATGGCGAGGACCCCAGGGAACGGTCCAAGTCCAACAGCGCGGACAAACATGAAGGCCCAGACGAATTCTGGGATGGAACGAAACAGGCTTAAAATAGCCCGGGCTGTGGTATAGATGATGACCCGTACCGCGAAACGCCACGGCACCCCTTTAACATCCGCCTCGTTAAGAACCCCGCCCACGGTGAAGGTCCTCGTTCCCAAGATCCCTAAAGGAAAGCCTATGAGGACCGCGATCAATGTCCCCATCACAGAGATCTGGATGGTCTCCAAGGTGGGCTGAACCATCAGGGAAAGAAAGTTCCAAGACAGCTCTGGAGGAAACATTCCGGTAATGAATTTCCAAAGGTGCTCCCTCCCTTCTCGCTCGAAGAAGACTAAAGGATCGACCGCGGTTCTGTGCCAGCCATCAATGAAAGCGATGAGGAAAAACAAGCCGAAGAGATAGGGGAACGTGGACCTCGAAGAGCTAATGGTAGATGAGAGCGCTGGAGTCCGCATCGGAAACCTTATCTAAATGCTGATTCGGCAGATGGCCGGAATAGAGATCTTCTAGAAGACCATCTGAGACCTTGTCAGTTGGGAGATCAAAGGCGACTTTACTCTTCTTGATCCCAATAATTCGAGGGAAATAGGCCAGGGCCAAATCGACGCTGTGAAGATTCATGAGCAGCGTTTTTTGAGTATCTTCGGCAATGTCCAGCAATAGCTTCACGATGGCTACAGCTAGGGATGGGTCGACTGAGGAGACCGGCTCATCGGCAAGGATCACCTCGGGATCCTGTATTAGGACCCGAGCGATGGCCACCCTTTGCTGCTGGCCTCCCGATAGCTCGTCTGTGCGACTGAAAATCTTCTCTTCGATACCCACCTGCCTAAGGGCTTTGTGAGCCAGATCGATCTCCGCGGGCCGCATCAGAGAAAGCAGTGACCTCGCGGTAGACCAGCTCCCTAGGTTCCCAGAAAGAACATTATGGATGACTCGAAGGCGCGGGACTAGATTGTGCTGCTGGTAAATTGTTCCAATTTTTCGCCGCACCAGCCGCAGTCTTTTGCCATGGAGGTCCGCCACTTCATCGCCGTTGACCCATAATCTTCCCGAGGTCGGTCTCAAAGTGCAGTTAAGCATCCGGAAAAGCGTCGTCTTACCGGCTCCGCTCGGGCCGATGAGGGCCAGCTTCTCTCCCCTTTGAACCTCTAGGTCGATCCCCTCAACGGCGACCTGTTGCCTGCCAAAAGCCTTGGCAACTTTCTCTAAACGGTACTGGTACACCAGAATGCCTCAAAATAATTAATTGGTTTTAAGAAGACCCGCTGAGACCGCTGCTTCCTCTATCCCCTTCCAGTCGGCATCCTTGGCCGGGATGTATCCTTTGGTCCGGTGCAGATCCAGGAGCTTCTTGTGGTCGGGATTCTTGTAATCCAACTTAAGGAAGGCCTTGGAAATCTTATCGACAACGCCCTTGTCTAATCCTCCACGAACCGTCCAGACATAATCTACATAGGCTGGCGTCGTCCAGAAAACACCCACCTTGCTGGTGTCGACTTTTTTAGTCTCCAGGAGTTTGTCCCAGACAAGAAAGTTAAGCGCACCAGCGTCGACTCTTCCGGCCTCCACCCAAGCCGCCGTGGCATCATGAGCCCCGCTGAAGCTGAATTTGGAAAAATCCTTTTCCGGATTAATCCCGTTCTTCAGTAGAAAGTAGCGCGGCATCAAATGACCCGAGGTGGAACTGACGCTGCCAAAAGAGAAGGTCTTTCCCTTAAGATCTTTGAGAGAGCCAATACCGGTATCTTTGCGAGTTATGAAATGGCTTTTGAATTCCGCGTCTTCCTTTCTCATGATGATTCGCTTGGCACCCTTAGCCCGATGGACTGCCTGGACCGAGGTAAAACCGCCATACCAGACCATGTCGAGTTTGTTGGCGGCCAGCCCTTCCACCGTCGCTGCATATTCCAGCACAGGAGTGAATTTGACTGGCAGACCCACCTCTTTCGTCAAGTAGTCCGCGAAAGGTGCGTAGATGCGCAACATTTCCTGCGGATTTTCGTCCGGAATCGCCGAGACTTTGAGTTCCTTCAAGGATTGCTGGGCAAAAAGCTCTGCGCCCGCCGTCAAAAAAATAATCAAGGCTAGAATCAATTTTCTTTTCATACCACTCCCCTCCCATGATGTTTAAGGTTTGTTACACCTATAAAGATGTCCTCTATATGTCAAATAGAAAATCTCTATGGATTCGAAATGTGCGACGCTATTTTCTATGTGGATCATAACCCATCTCTATAACAACAGATGAATCCTATCTACCAAATAGATTTCTCCTATGCCTGAAGGTAATGAGATCGTCTAGGAGGGGAATCAGTTGTGCTTGAGGAAATGGACGAAGGCTTGGGATACCGGGGAAAGAGTCCGGTGCCGGTGAAATACCTGGTAGAAATCGCGTTCCAACTTAAGCCCTCTTATTGGGAGTTCCTTGAGCAACCCATCTTGGATCTCCCGTCGAATAGAGGTCCGCGAGAGAATAGAAACCCCAAGGCCCGCAATCAATGCTTCCTTGATGGCCTCGGTGCTGCCCAGCTCCATGATTACATGGAGGAGCTTCTCGGGCTCTTCCCCCTTGCGGTTCAGGAGCTTCTGAAACGACCGTAATGTTCCTGATCCTCCTTCACGCGAAATGAAACCCTCCTTACGAAGATCCTCCAGATCAATGGCCTTGTTGCGGCCCCACGGGTGGTTTTTAGGAATGGCTAAAACCATTTCGTCTTTCCATATCTTGTGAAAGGAGAGCCTTCTATCCTCCCCTTTGAAACCGACAAAGCCAAGTTCTACCCCTCCGTCCAGAACGGCCTCCACGATCCCAGCAGAATCACCGATACGCAGGACCGGTTTAACTTCAGGGTATCTCTGGATGAAGGCCCCGAGCTTGTGCGGCAAGACATATTCGCCAGGGATGTTGCTGCCCCCGATCAGGAGTTCCCCTTTGACCTTTCCCTGAAAATGATCCAAAGCAGCCAAGGTCTCCCTCTTCAAGGTCAACAGAGCCTTCGCCTGCTCAAAAAGGACCTGGCCTATTGCCGTCGGGGTCACTTCTCCGCCAACTCGGTTGAAGAGCTTCGATCCCAGTTTCTCTTCCAGATCATGGATATGGGCGCTCACGGTGGGCTGTCTCAAGGAGAGATGATTGGCTGCGAGAGAAAAACTCCGCAACTCCGCCACCCAATAGAAGACCTCCAGTTTCCGGAGATCCAGATCGTTCCTTGCCCTATCCATGTCCTGCCCAATTAAGGGAGAATCCTGCGCACGTTGTCAACCTTCGTGAATGGAGTTATATTCCTAGTTGCATGCCTAAACAATCACCTCTCACGGAGTTCCACAAGACAAATGGGGCCAAATTCGCGGAAGAAGACGGATGGATCCTGCCAATTCATTTCGGGGATTCTCTCAGGGAATATCAGGCTGCCCGCTCAGAGGTTGGTCTGCTAGACCTATGTCATCGCGGCCTTCTACGCTTTACCGGCCCCGACCGGGTCTCCTATCTTCAGGGGATGGTCTCCAATGACGTCAGCAAATTGGCTGCAGGTGAAGGGACCTATGCCGCGGTCTTAGATGTCCACGGAAAAATCTTGGCAGATACGAGGATCTTTTGCACCGAGGAGTTTTTCCTTGTAGATCTCTGGGAATCCCTGAAAGAAAAAATCCTCACTCACCTCAACCGCTATCTTATTGCCGATGAAGTCGAGATCGCCGACCTGACAGGCCAATATGGCATCATCTCTCTGCAGGGACCCAAAGCAAAGCTGTTTTTAAGAGAGCTTTTGCCGCAAGATGAAATTTCTCTAACAGAGCTCGAGCACCGCATATCTCAAATAGGCGAGTCCGAAGTTCGACTGATCCGGTCCACACACACCGGCGAGGAGGGTTATGATCTACTGATAAGCATGAAAGATCACTTGCCGGTAGTGTCGCACATTCAGGAAATCGGTAAAACAATCTGCCTTCAGTGGATCGGCACTCAGGCCCAGGAAATTCTTCGCATCGAGGCTGGCATTCCTCGCTACGGCGTTGATATGGATGAGGATCATCTCTTGCTGGAAATCGGACTGGATAATGCGGTGAGCTTCCAAAAGGGCTGCTACCTGGGGCAGGAGGTGGTGGAGCGGATCCGCTCCCGGGGTCATGTCAATAAAAAGCTCGCCGGCTTATCCCTCGAGGGAGATAGACCGGCTGAGCGGGGCGATAAAATCCACGTGGGAGAAAAAGAGGTTGGCGAAATAACAAGTTCTACCCTTTCTCCCACACTTAAGCATCCTTTGGCCCTTGCCTATCTCCTTCGCGACTACCTCCAGCCCGGGACCCGAGTGTCTATCGACCACAATGGGAAGACCCTTTCTGCGGAGGTCTCCGCCCTCCCTTTCTACAAATCATCTTAGTGAGTAACGAAGAGCTCTAATCCTCTTGAATACCTCGAGGAGCTAAGATAAATATAGCGGACCAAATAAGAAAGGAGCTTTTCGGATGGCAGATTTTGTCAAGGTTTGTAAGACAGGTGATATTCCGACGGGCGCAGGCAAGACGGTAGACGTCAAGGGGAAAGCCGTGGCAGTCTTCAATGTCAACGGCAACTTTTACGCCATCAGCGATACCTGTCTGCATCGGGGCGGACCCCTAGGTGAGGGAGAACTGGACGGCAAGGTCGTAACCTGTCCCTGGCACGGCTGGAGATACGATGTCACCACGGGAGCTAATGAAATGAATCCCGCGGTGGTCGTAGAAAAATATCAGGTTAAAGTAGAAGGAGACGATCTCTTAGTCGGGACCTAACAAGCGGGGATCAGTATAGGCCAATCCTGGGATTCTTTTTCTTCGGTCATTTTCAAATTCTCTAATTCCTTTATCATAACTCTTGCATGTCATTTGCAGGGAAATCTAGCCAGTGGTAGCCTAATGGCTACTAGGTGGCTAGCTCCCTTTTTTGAGACGCGGGAAAGAAAAAGATTCCATGCAGCAAGATAAGTCGTTCTCTGGTAACCGCCAGGATCGAGTTGGAATTCTAGTCGGCGGCGGTCCAGCGCCTGGTATTAACGGCGTGATCAGCGCCGTTACCTTAGAGGCGCGTAACCGAGCCCGCGAAGTTGTCGGCATCTACGACGGCTTCCACTGGCTAATGGCCGGCAATACTGAGCGGGTGAAGCAGCTTGATCACGATGATGTCTCGAGAATTCATTTCCAGGGAGGCTCCATACTGAACACCTCACGGGCAAATCCAACCAAAAAACCAGAAGATATGGAGCGCGTGATGGCCTCCCTAAAAGCCCTGAGAGTTGGTTATCTCGTGACTATAGGCGGGGATGATACTATGTTTGCCGCCAGCCAATTGGCAGAGCGCGCGGCCGGCGCCATTAGATTGTGTCACGTGCCAAAGACGATAGACAACGACCTGCCCCTTCCAGGAGAGATACCGACCTTCGGCTTCGAGACCGCCCGGCAGGTCGGCTTTAACCTGGTTCACAATTTAATGGAGGATTCCCGCACCACCAATCGTTGGTATTTCGTGGTGGTGATGGGACGTTCCGCCGGTCATCTCGCGCTGGGGATCAGCAAAGCCGCGGCGGCAACCCTAATGATCATACCGGAGGAGTTTCGAGGACCCGTCCATCTGCAAACGCTCTGTGACCTCTTGGAGGGAGCGATCCTAAAACGACAGGCCCTGTGGGGACGCCGCGACGGCGTGGCCGTAATCGCGGAGGGGCTGATCGAGCTCATACCCGTAGATGAGCTGACAGCTATAGAGGGGGTACGCATTTTACGCGACGATTACGGACATCTTCGCCTGGCGGAAATGGACCTGGCGTTTATTTTGAAAGCAATGGTGGAGCGCCGCTTCGCCGCTCGCGGGAGCCCAATCAACATAGTACACAAAAGCATGGGCTACGAGCTGCGCTGCGCTCCTCCCGTAGCTTTCGACTGCGATTATGTCCGAGCCCTGGGCTACGGCGCCGTCGAGTTTCTCTTGAACCCCGATCCTCAAGCTGTCAAGCTCAACGGGGCCTTGGTCTGTCTCGAAGAGGGACGGCTCCATTACCTGAACTTCGCCGAGCTGCTCGACCCACAAACCGGCAGGACGCGCCTGCGCCTGGTGGATGTCAACAAGCCTTCCTACAGGATCGCCCGTGAATACATGATCCGTTTGGAGCAAGAAGACTTTGAAAACAAAGAGAGACTCGCAGCTCTGGCCCATGCCTCCTCGACTCGAAACAAAAGTTGCAGCCCGCAAGAGTTTAAAAAAAAATTCCAGCACCTTGTGACAGAGCTTCGAGGAGGAATTTAAAAAATAATATGGTTTCGTCTTAGGAGAAAAGGCCGTGGAAGTGATGGGGATGATCATGGCAGGAGGGCGTGGTGAAAGGCTCTATCCCTTAACGAGAGATCGAGCAAAGCCGGCGGTACCCTTCGGCGGGAAGTACCGGATCATTGATTTTGTCTTGTCCAATTTCATTAACTCCGGGATCTATTCTATTTACGTCCTCACCCAGTTTAAAGCCCAGTCCCTAGTGGAACACCTCCAGGAAGGCTGGCAGTTTCCTAGCCTCCTCAAGGATCACTTTGTCACCCCGGTCCCAGCTCAGATGCGCACAGGGGCGGACTGGTATCTAGGGACGGCCGACGCAGTGTACCAGAATCTCCACTTGATAAAACGGGCGGACCCTGAGTTCGTCGCAGTATTCGGCGCTGATCACATCTATAAAATGAACATCCGCCAAATGGTGGAGGACCACCGGCTGAAAGGAGCTCGGGTGACGGTTGCTGACCTCCCTGTCAAACTTGAGGAAGCGTCCAAGTTCGGCGTCATGGAAGTGGACGGCGACTGGCGGATTCTAGGCTTTGAGGAAAAGCCCGAAGAACCGAAGTCGATCCCAGGGGACCCCGATCAAGCCCTTGTGTCCATGGGAAACTATCTTTTCGAAACAGACCTCCTTGTCAAAGCATTGGAGGATGACGCGTCCAACCGCGAAAGCAAGCATGACTTCGGCGGAGACATCCTTCCCCTTTTGGTGCAGGAGGGAAAGAAGGTTTACGCCTACGACTTTAGGAAAAACCGCATCCCAACCGCTTTCAAAGGAGAAGAACTGAGCTACTGGCGCGATATTGGAACCATCGAGGCATACTACGAAGCGAATATGGACGTCCGGGCTGTGGATCCCGCACTTAATCTTTACAACCCAAGCTGGCCCCTTCGGACCGTTAGCTATGGCGATCCCCCCGCAAAGTTTGTCTTCGATGATGAAGATCGCCGAGGGCTAGCACTAGACTCCGTCGTAACCGAGGGAACCATTATCAGCGGGAGCTTGATCCGAGGCTCTGTAATTGGACGGAACGTTCGGATCCATAGCTACTGCTTGATCGAAGATTCAATCATCATGAATCGTGTCGAGATCGGAAGGGGCTGCCGAATCAGGCGAGCCATCATCGATAAGAACGTTCACATCTCCCCCGGCACGGAGATCGGCTATAGCATCGATAAGGATCGGGAGCGCTACTTCGTGTCAGAGACGGGAATCGTGGTCATCGCCCGTGAAGAGCCCAAGCCCCCCTGGTCCGCGGTTCCGAATCCGTAGGCAAATCACCTCTTCCCATCCTAGCAGCTCCCTCTTCAAAAAGCTGTAGGCAGCAGTATCGAAACGACGGAAGACCGGTTACCCGTCTACGGTCCTCGGTCAGCTGTTAGGCGCTGATCTTATCCAGCTCTGCAAGGAGCTCCTTGTTGTCCGGAATCCCCTTCTCGTATTCCTTGCGGAAGCGAATCACCCCTTGTTTATCGATAATAAAGACAGCCCGCTTGGGATACCCTTCAGGCCTTAGACAGTCAAACAAGGCGCAAACAGCGCCGTGGGGATAGAAGTCGGAAAGCATGGGGTAGCCAATCCCACCCATCTTTTCCGCAAAGGCCTTGTGGGAAAAGACCGAGTCAACGCTTACGCTCAGGACCTGAGCGTTCTTTGCCTCGAAGCTTTTTCGATCAGCCTCGAAGTTGGTTAGCTCCTGCTGTCAGCCACCGGTAAAATCTAACGGGTAAAAGGCTAGAACAACATTCTTCTGTCCCAAGTAATCCTTCAGTCCTACCTTCTGCTCCCTGGAAACCGGCAGGGTAAAATCATGGGCCTTCTCCCCTACATTGGGCATTGCCATGGAAAACCTCCTCAACGAGAATTTGGAGTATTGGAATATTGGAGTACCCATTATCCCATTTTGTCTTTAAGGTAAAGCCCGACATAATCTTTGAGCGCATCCTTTGTGCTCTGAAAGGCAAGCTCCTCCCACGGAATCTGCGATGGGGCAAAAGTCTTAGCCTCCACAGACTCATCTCCCGCCTTAAGCTCTCCCCCGATAACCTCGGCCGCATAGACTACGATGACATTGGGCGAGCGGGGATAGGAATAGACACCCAACAGCGAGCGGAGCCTCACATTGAGATTGGATTCTTCCTCGGTCTCTCGGATGGCCGCGTCCCGAACGCTCTCCCCGCGATCTACATAGCCGCCTGGAAATACCCATCTACCCATAGCAGGTTCCACCCCTCTACGCAGCAAAACCACACGGTTCTCTACGGCACAAATCGTCCCGGCAACCACCTTCGGGTCGAGGTAGAATATAAAAGAACACTTCTCGCAGACGAGTCTCTCTGGTTCTATGGTCTTGATCTTTCGTCGCGCCAGATTGCCTCCACAACGGGGACAGAAGCGGTACTCTATAGGACCGTGCGTATGTCCTTTTTCGCTCTTCATGTAGCCTTTCTTACCTCAGATGCAGTTGAAACGAAAGAGTATATTAGGTATGGGTTTACCGTGCTTCGAGTTATCATTTTCGATTTTAACGGCATCCTGGTGGATGACGAACCTATCCATCTAGAGATGTTCCAGAGGGTCCTTAAAGAAGAAGGGATAGACCTCAACGAGAAGGATTACTATGCGCGCTACCTCGGTATGGACGACCGGGGCTGCTTTAAAGCAGCCCATGAGGATCACGGAAGAAAGATCGACGACTTCTCCCTGGCTGATATGATCCTACGCAAGGCTGTCTATTACCGCGAGTCGATTCAAAAGAGGCTGGTTGTCTTTCCGGGTGTCAAAGAACTAATACCCGCTCTTTCCTCCCGCTTCCCCCTGGCCGTCGCTTCGGGGGCTCTTAGAAGCGAGATCGAAACGATATTAGAAAGTATCGGTTTAAGAAAGTACTTTCAAATTATTGTCAGCGCTGAAGATGTAAGTGAGGGAAAGCCCAATCCTCAGATTTTCGTTAAAGCCTTGAGCCTGCTCAACAAGTACCAGACCGATAAAAGCATCCGGCCTTCAGAATGTCTGGTCGTGGAAGATTCTAAAGAGGGCATCCTTGGCGCCAAGCATGCTGGGATGAAGTGCCTGGCGGTTACAAATTCCCATCCCGCCGAGGAGCTGGCCCAAGCCGATGCAGTTGTAGCAAGCCTGGAAGAAGTGGATGCTGCCTTTCTTGAAGGCCTCTTCACTTAGGAAAGCAGTCGGCAGAAGGCAGGTTTAAGCAAGAACTGCTTACTGCTTTCGCTTTCTGCCACCTGCTATTGGAACGGGTCTCTTTGAGGGCGCACGGTTATTTCTACTGGGCAGGAGGTAGGTGGGGAAGTCAACACAAAGAGCACTGTTTGGGCAACGTCTTCAGGGTGAATCATCTTACTCCTATCCAGTTTACGATTTGCTGGAATCATCTGGGTATCGACAAAACCAGGGAGAATAACTGCCACCTTGATCCCATATTCCCTAACTTCCTCATAGAGACACTGGCTAAATCCGATAAGACCAAACTTCGAGGCTGAATAGGCTGCCGTGTTGGCCTGACCCGTCTTTCCAGATACGGAGCTGATATTGATAATCGCCCCTTCTCGCTTCGCAATCATAGTCGGCAGAACCAATTGGCTGAGAAACATAGGGGCTCGCAGGTTGACCTGAAATGTCTGATCCCAATCTTCTATCTTGGCCTTGACTAGGGGTGATGTTCTCCCCCAGCCGGCATTGTTGATAAGATAATCGATCGACCCCCACTCCCGCAGCGTTTCCTCTACCAGTCGTTTCATCTCTTCATCGCGCGTTAAGTCCGTGGGGACCACCAAGACCTGCCCGTCCTGACTTCGAATCTCCTCTCCTACGGCTTGCAACTGAGATTCGTTGCGCGACGCCAGGACCACTCGTGAGCCCGAGCGGCTGAGGAGAAGGGATATGGCCCTTCCGATACCCCTTCCAGCACCTGTGACAATTGCAACCTTTCCGCTCAACGGCTCCATGAGTATCGTCCAGTCAATGAATCGTCTTAGTGAACGGTGGAAGGATTCAACTGGTTTGGGGACAAGGCAACGCTCGAGCCATGATGGTGGATGATAAACCATCCCCCGGGACGTTTCTCGAAGATATTGGTCGCAAGCACGACTCCCGTTACGACCTCATCCCCAAGTCGACTGGTAATATTTTCGTAGAGGGTAACCCATGCGAGTGAGTCCTGAACCTCGACTCGCACCTCTGTGAGGAGGAAACGGATCTCTTGTGTATTTTCAAAGATCCTGCGCCAACTCTCCATCACAGGCTCCCAGCCCCTCAGACGTCCCCACCCTGGATGGATGCATTGGATGTAACTCTCGTTGGCCCAAACCTTTTCCATGTTTCTAATATCGAGACTTTCAAAGGCATGATAAAAGACTCCGTTCACCTCGAAGATCTCCTTTTCTTCTGTGACCATCATAATCAGCCTCAATGGGAGGGCTTGGGCGCCATGAAAACAAGGAGAACCAGCCGATCTGGCCCTGCGTTACTGACACCATGCCTCAACCCTGACGGCGCCAGGGCAATCTCATCCTCTCGCAGTTCCCTTTCCTCCTGCCCGATCTGGAACAAACCTCTTCCTTTGACGACAAAGTAGATCTTATCCGAACCCTCATGGGTATGCGGGGCTTGTGCCTGACCTGCCTCAAAGCAATAAAGATCACAAAACATCCTGTCGCTTTCAAAGAGGCCGTTCTTTTTCATTTTATCTGGCGCGAACTGAACGGCCTCAGAAATTGTTCTAAAATTTTCCATACTGTCCTCCTGCGAAATCGGACAAGCTGGCGGATTTTACCATAGGGAAAGAGCTATGCAAAATAGAAACAGATCTGATATTTTACCCGCATGCGCTCTATCCTAATCCGCTATCACGAGGTTGCCCTGAAAAAAGGCAACCGACCCTACTTCGTCGAGCTGCTTAGGAGAAATCTGGCTTCTTCTGTAAGCGGGTTAGGCCTCAAGGAAATAAAAAACTTGCCAGGCCGCCTCCTCCTGCTCTTCGATGAGAAGGCGGATCGAGAAGAAATCATCGACCGTGTCCGCTGGGTCTTTGGCGTAGCCAACTTTTCCTTTGTTGAGAGCGCCCCCCGGGACCTCGAAATCCTCAAGTCCAAAATCCTTGCTTCCATTGACAGAAGACAGTTTGACTCCTTTCGCATCGTTACCAAAAGAGGAGATAAAGATTTTCCCCTTACCTCACCGGAGATCAACCGCGACATAGGGGCAGCGGTCAAAGAAAGATCCGGCGCCCGCGTGGATCTCATAAATGCCGAACTCACCGTTTCCATCGAGATCCTTCCCCGTAACGCCTACTTTGGCTTCGATAAAATTGTCGGCGCGGGGGGTTTACCCGTAGGGGCCAGCGGGAGGGCACTCTCCCTCATCTCCGGAGGGATTGACTCTCCAGTGGCCGCCTACCGAATGATGCAAAGGGGTTGCCAGCTTGTTTTTGTTCATTTTCACAGTACTCCTTATCTGGATAAAACGTCTCAAGAAAAAGTCCGCGAGCTGGTAACGCTCCTCACCCGCCACCAGTTTTTCTCCCGGCTCTACTTGGTCCCCTTCGGTGAGATCCAGCGCCAGATTGTGGCCTCTGTTTTAAGGCCCTTGAGAGTCATCTTCTATCGCAGGATGATGATGCGAATCGCTGACGCAATAGCAAGAAAAGAAAGGGCGGATGCGTTGGTGACGGGGGAGAGTCTCGCTCAGGTCGCTTCTCAGACACTGAAAAACCTATCGGTTATCGAAAAGGCCACACCCTTGCTGGTCCTGCGACCGCTTGTGGGCATGGATAAGCAGGAGATCATAAACCAGGCCCGAAAGATCGGCACCTTCGAGACCTCTACCATCCCCGATCAGGACTGCTGCCAGCTCTTCGTTCCACGCCATCCTGCAACCAAGGCCGAGCTCGTGAATGTGGAAAAAGCCGAGTCCCGCCTGGACCTCGCGGCCTTAACGCAGTTGGGAGCGGAGAACGCGGAGGTCGAAGAATTTAAGTTCCCTGCCTCGTGACGTCTTTAGGTCCTGGCACCCGGGTGAGACGAGGGTGACGTTCCTATCACATGGAGAGTCTTTCCCAGTCGGCATTGGCCGCATCGCGCGCGATGGCAAGCCCACCGTCCGAGCCGGCGAAGATCGGATCCTCCACCGCGGAAATCTTACCCCCACCTACTTCGGAAAGTGCCGGTTGAAGCCCTTGCGACAGACCGGAGATCAGCGAGCCGCCACCAGCGAGCATAATGTTATTGCGTACCCTCTCCTGGTATTCGGGGTCGACTCGCGACAGGAGGTCAACCATGGTTTCGCCTATGGGGGCAAGGATACTCTCACAGGCACTGCACATCTCGTCGGTGATGTCGATTTCGGTCGGCTTTCCAGCAACTGGAATAGTCACAACCACGCGATTCTTTGGCTCACCGACGAAACTCCATTTTTCCTTCCATTCTCGGACCATATGGATCGAGAACTGGGCTTCAGGGTGGCGCTCTCGAATCAGCCTGGCAAGCTGCTCGTCGATCGAATCGCCGGCGATGGTTAAGGTCCGCTGCTCGTGTTCGGTGGGATAACGGCCGCTCATCACGCAGAAGTCAGTCGTCCCGGCGCCGATATCGATGACCATCGTATGGAGGAGGGCCTCTAACCCGTATGCCACAGCAAAGGGCTCCGAGACGATCATCAGACTATCGGTAATTCCCTTCATTGCGTCGCGCAGATGTTGTTTGTTGACCCGCAGCGCCTCAGCCGGGACACCCACGACAGCACGTACCCTTGGGCGGTTTTTATTCTTCTGCTTCACCCCGGCAAGAAGGATCAGATGACGGAGTAGCTCGCGCACCGCCATTTCATCCTTTTCAGACCCCTCCTTAATAACGCCGCGCTCGAGCGGACGGCGCAGGTCAAGCATCGGACGGTTGTCGAGCGCCTCACGACCTATCAGTACCGGCTTTCTCACTAATTTTCGAGCTACCGTGTCCACCGGCCATCCCACATAGCTGTCTATCATGTGACGCTCACCGTTAGAGACCGAGACCGAACTCCGAGAGGTGCCGAGGTCAATTCCCACGCAAAGAACTTCGTTTGTATTTGGATCGTTCATGGATCAACTCCTTTTCTTGTTAGGACTGTTGAGGGCATCCGCATACGAGCGAATTCCCTTAAAGAGTGCCTGTGCGATCTCTTGCCGGTAGCCTGAGGTTGCCAGGCGTCTTGCTTCCTCCTCGTTCGACAGGCAGGAAACTTCGACTAGGATCGCCGGCATGTCTGTAGCAACAAGGACAATAAAGGGGGCCCTCTTCACTCCCCCGTTTTTCAGCACGGGGTTGACTTGCCCCAAAGACTTGAATAGTTCCCTATGTAAGACTTCCGCCAGGCCGCGAGAATGGTCTCGTCTCCTTTCGATATAGATCCCCTCTAGCAGCCGGCGAAAATCTGCTAGGGAATAGCCTGATTCGCGGTTTTCCATACTCGCAAGCTGGACTGAATGGGGATCATCGGTCGGACCGAGGTAATAGGTTTCCACGGAACGAACCCGAGGACTTGTGATCCAGTTGACATGAATCGACACGAAGATGTCGGCACCCGTGGAGTTGGCGAATGCAGCCCTGTGCGCAAGCGTCACCACCTCGTCCTTCTTGCGTGTCATCAAAACCTCGAAGGAGGCCTCCTCCAGGAGACGGCGCAGACGAAGCGCAATATCCAAGGTCACCTCTTTTTCCTCTATTCCAAGAGAGGCAACGGCGCCCAGGTCGTTACCACCGTGACCCGGGTCGAGCACAATCTTCTTTAGGCCAAGAGGCAAGACAGCTCCGTCTAACGGTTGAGGTTCGGAAACAGGGACCTCGTGGATAGCCATCTGCTTCGCGGCAAGAGATGATGGTTCCGTGCTCATTGGAGATGATAGGAGGTTTGCTACCTCCTGATGATAACCAGTTAGGGTCGAGAGAAGAAAGACCGACGCGATAAGCACGATCAAACCAACAATTAAGAATGATTTGCGTAGCCAGGTCCGGCGCACATGGTGAACGGGCTGCACAGGTCGTAACTTTACGCCATGAGCCGTCTCGATATTCTCCTTCACTGCCTCACGGAGAAGGCGGCGTTTCATCTCGTCTACGTTTGCCATATGGCTTCGCGGTACGCCAACAACTTTTAAGGGGAATGATTTAGTCTGCTTAGAAATTCCGAAAGAACCTTATCGATAATGAATTGATATGTCAACCCTAGTACGGCTTTCGGTCAAAGAGTGTGGTGAAAAAAGTCCTTTAGGGCCTTGTCCCACACGGGCGAGCGGAACAACCAACCGAAACAACAGCCTCAAAGGTAGTACTGTATTTCTTGCAGGCTTGCTAGGAAAAAGAGATCCTCAATTTGAGGCTTCTTCTTAATCATCCCCTGATCGTATTCGTAGCGGACTACCGCTTCCAAGGCTGTGCGGTTGTCCTCAAGATTATACGGCCAGGGGTCGGGGCCGAAGATAGACTCTTGCTCGAGCATCAGTTCCTTGACCCATACTAAAGCAAAGGTACGCGGGTCTTTCATGGTCCGGTAGCAGGCCTCTTTAGCACTCTGAAATGCCTTGAGGACACTTACAGCAACCCAGGGATCTTCCTCTAGAATCTTATTTTTGATGACGACCGTGTGCATAATGGGAAAGATTCCGCTCTTCTTATAATAGTCAATCTCCGCCTCTTTGGGTCTGGGGAAAAGCAAGCCCACTTTGGGAGAGCTATTTCTGATAGAGGGGAGGGTCTCAGGATAGAGCGCCCCTTCTAACTCACCCCCCAGGAGCATCTGATCGATATTCTTTCCTTTTGGCACGCGCTTCACCCTCATCCACTTGGCCGGCTCGAACGGAATATCCTCCTCTTCCTGACACCACCACTCTATGCTCTTGAGGTCAACTCCATAGTGATCCTGCAAGATGCCGCGCATCCAGAGACCCGCCGAGTTCTGCAAGGTATCTAAACCAACTCTTTTACCATTCAGATCAGTAGGCTTCTCGATCCCGCAATCTGCTCGCTTGACCATATAACTGTGACGAAAACGACGATGGGGAAAAACAGGAATCGCCGTAAACGACCTCCCCTGATCCCGGGCCACCAGATACGCAACCAGTGAGAGCTCACAGATATCGAACTCTTCGTGCCTAAGCATTCGACCGTGCCTTTCCGGCGACGCCATAGTGAGGACATTGAGGTCGATCCCAGCCGGAACCACCACGCCCTCGATCAGGGGCCTGAGCAGATCATAGGCCCCACAGGCCAAACTGAGCTTAAGCTTTGACATTCACTCCCTCCCTACATGCTGACGGTACTCCTCTGGGGTATCGATATCGATCGCAATTCCCTCCTCTTCTGTCTCGATTTCTAATGTCTCATCCCTATGGGCATGGACCACAGCCTTTGCCCCCTGTTCTAGAGGGGTACTGAGAAGTTCCGGAAAAAGGCGGCTCGAGAAGATAACCGGATGGCCCCTCCGGCCCTTGTAACGCGGCAGAACAATCAGTTTTTTTGACTCGTAAAAACGGTCGATCATATGGTCGACCAAAGCAGCGCTCAGAAAGGGATGATCCACAAGATGAACCAATACACCGTCAACCTTTGTCGCGCTTTTCTCTGCCTTAAGACTTTGGAGTGCAGCGACCAGAGATGAGAGCTGGCCTTTCTTATAATCCTTATTGAGGACAACCAAGACGGGAAGGTGACCGATCTCTTTTTGTATTTCCTCGGCATCGTGGCCGAGGACAACAATGATCCTTCCCACCCTGCTTGCTTTTAAGGCCGAGACGATCTTTTCAATAAAGGATCTTCCTTCAATGGGAAGCAGGGCCTTGGCCCTGCCCATCCTGCTGGACTCGCCGGCAGTCAAAATAATGGCAACGATCATATAATTTCGAGCTTGCCCAGCCTGTTCGCGACTGGCCTGCAAATAGGCATATACCTTCTTTCCCCTACAACAATCTCCACTAACCGTCAAACCAGGAGCCTGCCATAAGTTTGACAGCCTCGTGTAAAAGAAATAGAAAATGGCAAAGCTTTGGTAACTCCGAACTAGAAACCTGAAACTCCAAACAGCTGAAAGCGAGGATTCGTATGATCGAAGGTTTGAAAGACAAAGTCGTCATTGTAACCGGAGGAGGGCACGGGATCGGCAAGGCCTATTGCCTGGGTTTCGGTCGGGCCGGTGCCCGTGTGGTCGCGGCAGACATTGACGCCTCCGCGGCGGAGCAGGTGGCCGCAGAAATCAATAGAAACGAGGGGGCCAGTGCCCTTGCGGTCCGCGTTGACGTTGCCGATGAGGAGTC
>JBOHVJ010000189.1:0-11761 GCA_050735075.1 Binatia bacterium | reverse complement strand
AAGGACATGCATTTCGGACTTGAGGTCTCTGAGCTGCGCATCGCGGCTCTCCAGGAGCCCGTCCTTTTCTCTGACCTGACTTTCCAAGTTGTGAATCTTGGCATTGAGGCTTTCCTCTAGCCCTTTGATGACAGAGTCACTTATCTGGAGAGTACCTTGCTTTTCCCTGAGCTGGGCCTCCAGGGTGGCCATCTCCACCTTCAGACTCTCTCTGATCTGGACTTCACCGATAGCCATCGTCTGGGCCTGCTTGGTAGCAGACTCCACCTGGGTCATTCGCTCCACAAGGACATGCATTTCGGACTTGAGGTCTCTGAGCTGCGCATCGCGACTCTCCAGGAGCCCTTCCTTCTCTCTGACCTGACTTTCCAAATCGTTGAGCTTGACGGCCAGGCTTTCGTCCAACTCTATGATGGCAGAGTCCTTTGCGTGGAGCGTTTGCTCCTTAAGCTGGGCCTCCAGGTTGGCCATCTCCGCCTTCAGACTCTCTCTGATCTGCTGGGCCTCACCGATAGCCGACGTCTGGGCCTGCTTGGTAGTAGACTCCACCTGGGTTATCCGCTCCACAAGGACATGCATCTCGGACTTGAGGTCTCTGAGCTGCGCATCGCGACTCTCCAGGAGCCCCTCTTTCTCTCTGGCTTGACTTTCCAAGTTTTGGATCTTGGCATTGAGGCTTTCCTCTAGCCCTCTGATGACAGAGTCCCTTGCCTGGAGGATATCTTGCTTTTCCTTAAGCTGGGCTTCCAGGTTGACCATCTCTGTCTTCAGACTCTCTCTGATCTGCTCAGCGCGTTGAACCTCACTGGCAGCCAACGCCTGGGCCTGCTTGGTAGCAGACTCCACCTGGGTCATCAGCTTGATGAGGAGATCCATCTTCGACTTAAGATCCTTAAGCTCTGAATCGCGGATCTCTAGAAGATCATCCTTTTCTCTGACCTGACTTTCCAAGTTGTGAATCTTGGCATTGAGGCTTTCCTCTAGCCCTTTGATGACAGAGTCCCTTGCCTGGAGGATATCTTGCTTTTCCTTAAGCTGGGCTTCCAGGTTGACCATCTCTGTCTTCAGGCTCTCTCTGATCTGCTCAGCGCGTTGGACCTCACTGGCAGCCATCGCCTGGGCGAGCTTGAGGTCTGACTCCATCCTACTTAGCCAGCTTAGAAGCATGTCTTTGTGCTTGCTTATCTCGTTCTCAAAGTCGCTAGAAGGATTACCTTGCTTTTCATCAAAAAGTCCCACCGAAATGTTTTTCCTCCTCATCTTCTGTGAGATAGGCTTGCTTTAGCGGGTGATTGCAAAAAGCTATTGTAGATCACCAGCAAAGTTTGATTAGCTAAAATCGTGCCACTTTTAAAAAATAAACTTTAAGGAATTCATATGGTTATGAGGCTTCATGGGGCTTGTGGAGTGCCGATCTGCGGTAATTGGACAATTTCGGACAAAAAGATGCCAATAAAGGAAGATTACGCCATGAAGTAACCAGGGATCCGCTCCCCTCGTCTCCCCTTCTTGGTTTGTAGGGTGTTTTTAAAGCTTTGCGTTTGAAATGGTTAGATGGCGAAGCTAGAATCCGGTCCTGTGTCTCGTTATTTCAGGGAAAATATCGCTGCCATGGAAGGTTACCTTCCAGGAGAACAGTCGCGAGATGAAGGAACAATTAAACTCAACACCAACGAGAATCCATATGCTCCCTCGCCTCGTGTTCTCTCCGCCCTAACAAAGGCAGCGAACAGAGCACTCCGGCTCTATCCTGAACCTCTGAGCGATAGCCTCAGGTCGATAGCGGCTACTACATACGGCGTGCGATCTGAGAATGTTCTTGCAGGCAATGGCTCCGACGAGCTCTTGTCGATCTTGGTGCGCTGTTTTGTAGGACAAGGAGATCAGGTTGTCTATCCGGTGCCGACTTACACCCTTTATGACACCTTAATCGCCATTCAGGGAGGGGACAAGGTTACACTTGATTATCTGCCTGGTTTTGCGCTCCCAGAGGCTCTTTACTCTCAGAAGGCCGCTTTGACCTTTCTCTGCAATCCCAACTCTCCCTCGGGGACTTTAGTCTCCCTAGAAGAGATCGAAAGACTGGCTCGGTCTGTCTCGGGCGTCCTTGTTGTGGATGAGGCCTATATTGATTTTGCTGAAGCCAAAGGGGTATCGTCAATTTCCCTGTTAAAAAGTTTTTCCAATCTTGTCGTTCTGCGAAGTTTCTCAAAATCATTTTCCTTAGCAGGTATGCGCATTGGTCTTGCTTTTGCTGCCGAGGAGGTCATCAAGGGTATGATCAAGGTCAAAGACTCTTACAATTTAAACCGTTTAAGCCTTGTCGCAGCTACCGCGGCGCTCCAGGATCTTCCGTGGATGTTACGCAATGTCCGTCGAATTCAAAGGAGCCGCAGGAGGTTAACCCTCGGGCTAAGAAAAATGGGCTTTCAGGTCTATCCCTCGCAGGCTAACTTTGTGATGGGGCGAAAGAAAGGCCAAAACCTCAGGGGGCTTTACGAAGAGCTGAAGAGACGGAAGATCCTGGTCCGCTATTTTGATCAGTCAGGACTTGAGGACAGTCTTAGGATTACCGTAGGCACACCCCAAGAAGTTAAAATGCTTTTAAAGGAGATGGAGGCGATTCTTACAAATCACACTTGAGATGTAACGCACGGACGAGAAAAGCCTGGAGCAGGCTTTCTTCCCGGAGAAAGGGGGAATTATGAAACCTGTAAAGATTATCGAGCTGGACCATATCGTTCTCAATGTCAGAGACATCGACCGCTCGCTGTACTTCTATACCCATGTACTTGGCCTCAAGGGAGAGCGGGTGCAGGAGTTTAAGGAGGGCAAGGTCGGGTTTCCCTCCGTTCGCATCAATGAGCATACGATCATCGATCTCTTCCCGATAAAGGGAGGCGACGGCCAGCAGGAAAGCGTGAAGAAAGTAGAGGGGAACCTTAATCATTTTTGCTTGGTGGTTGAGAAAGAGGATTTCGCGGGGATCGTCGATTACCTAAAAGGCCACAAGGTCTCGATCCATCAAGGTCCTATCTCCCGCTGGGGAGCAAGAGGAAGAGCCACCTCCGTCTATTTTCTCGATCCCGACGGCAACGAAGTCGAGATTAGGTGTTATTGAATGGTCCGCCCGGGGATGTCTTGAAGGACCGGTGCACCGAATCTGGAAAGGTTCAGCCGTTCAATAGGTTCAAAACGTTTTGAACAACTTGAACGATTTGAACGGATTCCTGCGAGCGTAAGACGATTGCATCGGCTCAGAAAGACACTTCCAGGCAGACCGCATTTCAACTCTTCTTGGTCTCTTCGAGCTTTACCTTAACGATCCGCCGTCCCTCCATATCCACGATCGTAAGCCGATAGCCGTTGTGCTCCACTCTCTCCCCTCCGCGCGGAATGCGTCTTAGCTTCGCCAGGACAAAGCCCGCGAGGGTAAGATAATCGGGCGATTCTTCGAAGGGTAGCCCGTAGTCCGACTTCAGGTCCTTGAGAAGGGCGGAGCCCTGAATCACCAGGGAACCGTCGGGGAGGTGCTCCACGGGTCCGCGTTCTTCGCGGTCATACTCGTCGCGGATCTCTCCCACGATCTCTTCCAAGAGGTCCTCAAGGGTGACCAGCCCTTCGACTTCCCCAAACTCATTCACCACCATAGCCATGGCGATTCTCCTCCTCTGCAGCTCTTTAAGGAGTTGGCTGATCGGTAAAGAACTAGGGACAAAAAAAGGCGGGTGGAGATGGTCGCGTATGCGAAAGTCTCCTTTTTCATGCATGGCTCGGAAGATATCTTTATTGTAAAGGATTCCGATCACTCGGTCCATTTCCTCTTCGTAAACCGGGATGCGGGAGAAACCGCTTTCCACGAAGCTTTTTAGGATCTCATCGGATGATGCATTGACATCGACGGCATGGATTTCGGGTCTTGGCACCATGACAGCCTTGACTGGCGTATCGACAAATTCAAAGACGCTATGGATCAGCTCTTTTTCGGTTTCGTCAAAGATCCCCTTAGCGGCGCCCTCGCGGATCAGGGATTTCACCTCCTCTTCCGATATGAAGCTCGCTCCCCCGGCATCCTTTCCGCCAAAGAAGAGCCACAGGACAGCGTTGCTTGAACTAGTAAGGAGCTTCACTAGAACTGAGGTAAGCCGCGAAAGAAAATCGATCGGACGTGCTACCAGAATGGCAATTCTCTCGGAAAACCTAAGAGCCAGGGACTTGGGGACTAACTCACCCAAGACCAGCGAAAGATAAGCAATCGGAAGGACGACTAAGAGAATGGCTATAGATCCCCCCCACTCAACCGCTAAAGTAAGGGGCAGAGATTGAATCAAAGGTTTGAGAAATTCAATAGCGGCAGCCCCGCCGATAGCGGAGGCGAGTGTTCCCACCAAAGTGACACCGATCTGTACCGTGGCGAGGAAACGGTCCGGATCGCTCTTCAGCCTAGCCACAGCGGCTGCCGACAGGCCTCCCTTTTCTAATAAGGTATCGATCCGGGACTTGCGTGTCGCAATGATGGCTATCTCTGAGGCAGCGAAGAAACCATTGGCCAAGATGAGAAAAAAAATGACTCCGACTTCAAACCAGAAGCTTTCGAAGAACATAGATAAGTCTCCTGTCCCTTTACGGATGTTCTTAAAGGGGGCATAAGGGCGGAAAGAGAATGATTTCTAGGCGGCCCAACAAAGGCTTTCGAGCAAGACGGCCTCAGTTCTTGGAAGGGGTTGGAGCATCAAAGTAAAATTTATTCCTCCCATAGGAAAAAGGCAAGTCCCCCGTTTTCGTGGGTCTGTCCCCTTGAAATAGGATAGGGCAGCCAGATAGAGAAGGGACGAAGGGGAATGCGTGGCGTGACTGAGAAAAGAGAAGAGAGCTCAACCTTACAGGGCACAGTCTCCAAAATTACCTATCAGGACCCGGAGGGGCGCTACACCGTGGCTCGTTTGGAGATCGATGGAAGTCAAGTGGTCACCGTTGTAGGCGAGATCTTTCCCATTGATGAAGGAGAAGAAATCAAGGTCAGCGGTTCCTGGAAAGTGCATCCCCGCTACGGTCTTCAGTTTCAGGTGGAGCGATGGGAGAAACTGGAGCCTGCCACACTGGAAGGGATTCAAAGGTACCTCGGTTCAGGTTTGATCAAAGGAATCGGACCTAACTATGCCCGGCGTCTCGTCTCCGCCTTTGGTCTTGATACCTTGAGAGTCCTCTCGGAGGAGCCCCAGCGGTTACGGGAGGTGGAGGGGATAGGAGAGATTCGTGCGAAGAGGATTCTCCATGCCTGGGAAGAGCAAAAGGGCCTGCGAGAGGTTATGGTGTTCCTGCAAGGGCACGGTGTCGGTAGCTCCCTCGCTCTTAAGATTTACCGCGCTTTTGGGTCAGAAACGGTGGCCAAGGTTAAGGAGAATCCTTATTGTCTTGCACGAGAGGTCTATGGTGTCGGGTTTGTTTTGGCAGATCGCATCGCCGCGACTATGAAGATCAGCGGGGATTTTCCGCTTAGAGTTCAGGCGGGGCTGCTCCATGTCCTAAGAAAGTTCTCCGATGAGGGGCATTGTTTTCTCCCGCTGCCTCTTCTGAAGAACAACGCCTCTACTCTTTTAGGGGTCGAAGGAGAGGCCGTTGAAAGCGCTATAAAGAAGCTCGCCGCGGAAGGAGAGATCATCTTAGAAGAACCCTCTGGAGGGAGAGCGACGAGGGCCTATCGCCAAGAGCTCTATCAAGCCGAATGTAGAGTCGCCTCAGCCCTCCGCAACCTCCTCTCATTTCCCTCTTGTATAAAGGATAAAAGGATAAGGGGGTTAAGGGACAATGAGAGCAGTGCATGGAACCCTTCAACCCTAGATCTCTTCAACCCTTCAGCCTTTTTACTCGAAGAGGAGCAGCGCGAGGCGGTGCTTCGGGCTCTTCGGCACAAGGTGTTGGTGATTACAGGCGGCCCGGGGACTGGGAAGACGACTCTTCTGACGGCTCTGCTGGCCATTCTTCGTAGCTCCAGAGTTTCGTTCGCCCTCGCCGCACCGACCGGTAGGGCGGCCAAGCGGATGGAAGAGACGGCAGGAGGAGAGGCCAAGACAATTCACCGTCTCCTCGAATACAATCCGCGCGTCCGAAGATTCGAGCGGGGGGAGAGTAACCCGCTCGGTGTCGATGTCGTGATCATCGACGAGGCCTCGATGGTCGATCTTCAGCTCATAGACCACCTGCTAAGGGCGGTGGAACCCCATAGCCATCTTATCCTCCTCGGCGATGTCGATCAGCTCCCCTCAGTGGGGCCAGGGAGCGTGCTTAAGGACTTGATCGACTCTGGCGTTGTGCCTGTTGTGGTCTTGCGACGTATCTTTCGCCAAGGAAGGGAGAGCTTAATCGTCGTGAACGCCCATAAGATCCTTCAAGGACAACCCCTCTTATTCGCTCATGAGAGGGAAAAGCGCGACTTTGTTTTTATTGCTCGCGAAAGCGAGGAGGAAATCCTGGAGACACTTAAGGAGCTTATCAAGGAACACATCCCGCGCTCGCTTCGTGTGGATTCCAAACAGTCCGCCGAGGTGGTTCAGGTGCTAACCCCGATGCATCGCGGCCTTCTGGGGACAGTCCATCTCAATCAGGAGCTGCAACAGTTACTGAATCCCAATGGAGAATCAGTCGAACGAGGACGGTCTCTGCTTCGGCTCAATGACAAAATAATGCAGCTCAGGAATAACTATGACAAGGGGGTATTTAATGGGGATCTCGGAAAAATCGTCGGGATCGATAAAGAAGAGGAGGAGCTTCGGGTCGATTTTGACGGAAGGGCAATCCCGTATGGGTTCGACGAACTCGATGAGATCAGCTTGGCCTATGCGACCTCAGTCCATAAGAGCCAGGGAAGCGAGTATCCGGTCGTCGTCATCCCCCTCCACACCTCTCACTATCTCATGCTCCACCGCAGCATTCTCTATACCGCGGTGACCCGCGGGAAAGAGCTGGTGGTTCTGGTTGGGAGCAAAAGGGCCTTGTCGATGGCAATCAAAAATGTCCGCGTTGAGCAGAGGTTTACCGGTTTGAAGGAGAAGCTAAAAGCGGATTAGGAAACAGCCAGGTCGTGTGCTCTCCTGCCTAGCCTCTGTCCGCCCTTCGGCGTGGCAACCACTGTATCACCCCAAGTGCATATGGAACTCCCGTCTGCCGATATCGTCGAGGGCTTTAAGATGAAAACCATATTTTCGCGCAGTGCGACGGAAAGCTGACGTGGGCTTCGTGCGTTGGAGGTGATAATAGGGCCATCGTCTCCAGCCCCACGGCCGTGCATGGTAAGCTCCGCCTTTGCTCCAGCAGCGGGACCTGACTTAGGCGCTGCGTCTGCGCCCGCTTTTTGCGTGAGCTCGGCTAGCTCCTTTACTGTGATGCCGGGTTTCAAGCTGGCGCAAACGCGGTTGAAGACCTCTCTTTGCAGCTTGATCAGTTCCTGATGCACTGGATCGGCGACCTCGACAAAGACCGGTTGCACCCCCTGAGCCCGGTACCCAATCCACGAGGCCTCGATTTCGTTAATAATGAGGTCACCTCGTTCAAGAATGCGCATACTTGGGCGCGTAAGTGTGCGCTTGGGATTTTTTCCCGACACCCAGTTGCAGTGGACCGGCATCTCCGACCCATTCCGCATGAGGGCATATTGGGTCGCTGCCCAGACCTCCCAGTCCTTCGCTCCAGCTCTAGCCGCCTCGACCTCAGCGCGATAAGCTAGTTCGATAATTTCCATCGACTTGGTCAGGACCTCGATCTCCTCTTGGCTCTTTGTATAGCGAACTTCGGCGAGAATAGGGGTAGCATCTACAAGTTCCGCTTCGGGAAAGGCCTCTCGGATCTGCTTCCAGGTTCCATAAAGAACGGTCCCTTCGGGTGTGCGTGTCCCTTCCACTTCTCCCAGCCCGGTGATGCCGATACGTGCACGTTCGACTTTAAGCTCTCTTAATCGCTCCACGATGACCCGTCCATAGTTTCGTCTCGCCTCGCGAACATCTTTGGTCCATTCCTGAACTGTAGGCCAACGTGGGGCAGCAGAGGTGGCGATGGCGGTTACTTCACCCTCCAAGGGGAAGACAGCCGCGATATCCGAATCTCCTCCACCTCCGCAGTGGGTCAGATAGCGCGTGTTGGCCTGAAAGTCAGTGGAATGGCCCGTGTTTTGAGGGGCGACGATGACATCGACGCGCTGCTGTCGCATAAGCTCGCGCACAGCCTTCCAGCGTCGATCTCTCTCGGTTAGGGAAAAGCGGGGATAGGGATAGAGTTCAGCCATGATATCCTCCAGTCCGTGTGGATTAAAGGGTTGAGGGTGCTCCAAGGAAGAGATCAGCTAGATACTTGCCAGCCCTGCGCTCTGCAATAATTCTTGTAACCATGTCGCTGCCACGTCCTACGGCTGCGCCGGTTAATTTAATCCTAGAATATCTCTTCTGGAACGCATCCCATATGACTTGTAGGTTGCCGACAGAGTTACTCGCGTAAATTCTAACTTGTCCCTCTTCTTCTGCTGCCTTCACTACTTTCTCCCGCTCTGCTTGCCAGGATGATCTTGCCTCAGCAGCGTCGATGCCCTCGACCCCCATTAGGACCTGCAAAAGTAGAAGCGCAATCAACGCCATAATCCTACAAGCTAGAAGAGAGACAGTCATGAGCACTCCCCTCTCCATCGTCAGAAGCTTCAAGTTAGTTCGAAAAGCCGACCCAAGCCTGCGATGGATCGGGTGAAGCCCAACTTTCGCAGGCAGGCCCAAAGAGCGGCCTGATTGCTGGTGATTACAGGCTTTCCGAGACTTTGCTCCAATCCCTCGATCACTTCAATCATCCGCGTGTTCGTACAACTTAGAAAATAACCATCGGCCTCCGGCCGACTGTTTTCGCCTACGATCTCCTTCCACCGCTGCGGTGTGACGGCGATGTATTCATCGCCTCCAGACAGTCCCAGACCAAAGTCATGGATAACTTCCAAGCCAGCCTCGCCGAGATAATGAATCTCGTGTTGGTTTGTCTTTTTTACATAAGGGCTGATGAGGACGAGTTTTTTGAGCTCAAGACGCTTAAAGGCCTCAGTGATGGCCTGGCCAGTCGTAATGGCAGGACAACCGCTCGCGCTCTGGATTACCTCCACCACGCGCGCCTCTCCCGCAAGGCCCTCCTCCATAGAACTCGCAGTGCAGTTAAAGACGATGATTCCAGGATTAGTGTCAGAGAGGGCAGCCGCCGCCTCAGCGATAGCGTCTTTAAGCTCTGTTAGAGGCCTATGCCATTTACCCGTCATGCGTAGCCGCGTCACATGGACTCCGATATCAGGAGGCGCAAACTTCTGGAATTGTGGCTCAGCAAGGCAATTGCTGGAGGGAATGATAAGGCCGATGCGAACCTGAGGATTCATTGTCCAAAGCTCCTATTCAACCGCCGCCAAACCATTTCTTATAGAGTTCTTGATAGGTGCCGTTCTCCCTAAGGGTTAGTAGAGCTTCATTGACGCGCTTTCGATAGGGGCTATTGTCGGGAAAGACGATTCCGTAGCTCTCCTTGCGGAAGATTGAGCCAGCCACCTGCACTTTCCCCTTACCTTCACGAGCAGCGTAGTAGAGGAGAACCGGAGCGTCATAAACAACTGCGTCTGCCTGCCCCTGCAAGAGTGCTTGGTATGCATCTTCGATCTGCTTTAACTCCATAACCTGGACGTTCTGTTGACGTAGATACTCTGCCGATGTGCTGCCAGAGATGCTAGCAACGCGTTTGCCCGGTAGATCTTCATGGCCCTTGATATCTCCTCTTAGCTGCTGGACAGTGAGCGAGGAGGTAACCGTAGCTGTGAAGTAGGCGACGAAGACGACACTGGTAAACATCCAAATCACGGCCACAATTCGTCCCAACGCGCTTTTAGGCATCTCCTCAGCCTGCGTCGCCAGGGTCGCAGCTGCCCACCAGCAGGCTTTAAAGATTCCGGGAAGGTAAGATGGCGTGGCGATCAACCCTGCTTTGTAGCTCCGCTCGAAAACCCAGACAATGTGGGCCGGGATAAGGATAAGCAGCAAAATGATGCCAATGAGGGGCAAAAAGCTGTATGAGAAAACGCCTGAGACAATGTTGGAGAGTATCCCACTATCATTAGGGTGACTCAAGACCAGAATCTGGAGTCCTGCGTCAAACATGGGAAAGGAAAAATCGAGCTTCTTTTCTCGCTCAGCAGTGATAGATACGGCCGCAATCCCTAATTCCGCCTCATGAGACTGAACCGCAGTGAGCAGATCTGCTACAGTCGGCTTGACCAAGAATTCAGACTGGACACCGATTTGACTACCGATATGTTGCCAGAGATCGATGCTGAACCCCACGAGCTTGCCTTTTTCCTCAAACACAAAGGGTTTGACCAGGCGCGTGGCCACGCGGACTTTTTCCTGAGGTTCTTGCGCCTCGGCTGTGGCTGCGATCAGCAGTAAGAGAAGGATCCCTGTTAGGTGCAGGCAGATGCGTTGTCCTGGCTCGTGAGTCTCTGTGGCCAGCAGCTTGTGTGGACACTCACATTTTCTGGCGAAAAACAGGCGCATACTCGATAAGAAGTAGCAGCGATTTTGGGGCAAAGACTAGCCGGTAGCAAGCCATCATGTCAACCCGAATTTGTCCTTCGGGCAGAGGCGGAGATTTTTTCGGCTAAGTATTTCCCTGTAAAATTTGTGTTTTTTCTGGCAAAATTAGTCAATGTGAAGCTTAGGCAATGGATTTCAATTGCCTTTGTCCTGATCTCTGTCCTGATCGCAGGTAGCGTCATAGCATTCCGGCTGGCAGTAAGGACACTTAGGGACCAGGTGGTGACGGCCTTGGGACCGGGCAGCGAGATAGAGGAGCTAAAGGTAGGCTGGTCCGCGGTGGAGATCATTGGCCTCCGTATCCAGGGCAGCAAAGGCTGGCCAGCTTTAGATGCTCTAAGGGCCGATCGGGTAGTAATCGAACCGAGCCTGAGAAGTCTTCTCTCCGATCAAATCGAGGTGAGCTCCATCAGCATAGTGCGACCCTACCTCTCGTTGTTACGGAGTCGTGAGGGCAAGCTGCGGGTGCTTCCCAGCCTTTTGGATGGTTCGAGCCAGAAAACACAGAGTAAAGCGGAGGCGCCTTCGCGCACGGTTGCTATATCGCGCATCAGGTTGGAGGATGGTGTGATGGAGTTGTTCGATGCCACAGTTGCTCGACCACCTTTGAAGATCCGGCTGGAGGATATCCAAGCTTCAGTGCGCGACATCGTGGCCCCAGCGCTTAATGGCAAAATTCAATTTGACCTCAAAGCGATGGTGAAAGGTGTCAGTCGTGACGGGCGTGCTGATATTGCCGGGTGGACGGAGGGGGCTAATAAAGATTCTTCGGTGAAGATGAGTCTCCGATCTGTGGATATGGTCCTGCTCCAGCCTTACTTTGTCAAAGCAGGAGAGACACAGGTTAGAAAAGGGGCTCTGGACCTCGACCTTCAGTCGGAGGTCAGGAAGAGGCGGCTCCGAGCCCCAGGAAAGGCCATCATGTCAAATCTAGAGTTTGGCCCTTCTCGTGGCGCAGTAGACACGGTCATGGGAATGCCGCGGGCTATGGTGGTCAATTTCCTTAAGAACAATGACGGCAAGATCGAGGTCAAGTTCACCATCGAAGGCGACATAGACAACCCCAAGTTTTCTCTCAACGAAACGTTCGCCACGCGAGTTGCATCAGCTATGGCGGAGGGTATGGGAGTGAGCATTCGTGGAGTCGCTGAGGGGGTGGAGGG
>JBOHVJ010000188.1:0-25222 GCA_050735075.1 Binatia bacterium | reverse complement strand
GAATTTACCTCTTCCTTCGAGACCTTCGTGTCCTTCGTGGTTAAAATCCTCTCACCACGAAGAGCACGAAGCACACGAAGTTTAGATCATTCGTCATGCGCGCGTGACAGTTTATTGGAGTTCTTCTTTCCCCCATTTTCCTTGGTGCCCTTTGCGCGAGTCACAGTTTTTCCGATCTCGTTTTCATCGGACCGGCCAAAATTTCAAATATCTTTGGCTAGGTTTTACCCTCGACGAAATAGCGATAGACAATATCGTGGCGCGTCTCCTGGTTCTCCCACCTGAACCTTGCAGCCGCCAGGGCTTTTCGTTGGAGTTCCCTTGTGTTGCAATACCTTTTGAGAATGCGCTCACCTATATCACCGTGTTCGTCGTTGGCCCCGCTGTGGACATAATAAAATTCCAAGGCCTCTTCAGGGAAGCCATAGTATTTCTTCAGCGCTTCGCCCTCACGCAAAAGAGCCCCATCGCCATGCTCCTCCTTGGGAGTGTGCCGCCTCCACATTTGCCCCTCAGTCGCATAGGTTGCAGCTAGGCCTTCGACCCAGGTATGGTTTTTGGCGAAGTTAAAGACCGCATCGGATGCGGCTGCTTGATCCTCCCTGTCTTTACATATCTCCTCCGCTCCTCCCAAATAGTTGCGATAAATTGGTCTGGCGGAAGGCCTGGCTCCATTTCCTCTTCAAGCTCTAGTTCCTGTGGCATTGGTGGCATCCTCCAAAATCGCTGCCGGGTAGTATATAAATAAATATGATCCCGTCAAAGATCCTGCTTGTCAGGACCATCTGTCTGTGGTAGCAATCCATTTAGATTTACCGAATATAATTTAAGACGGAGGTAAAAGCCATGGCATCCATACTATATCTAGGCACAGATGAAGGCCTTGTGACTCTAAAGAGCGAAGACGGGCGGTCTTGGAAAATCGAGAGTCAATCACTCGAGGACTGGGCAATTCCCAAGATAGCGGTGAATCCATCTGAGCCCAATCGAATCTTTGCTGGAACCAGGGGGGATGGCGTTTGGGTTAGTGAAGATTCTGGCAAGAGCTGGAAGAAACCCTGTTACGGCAAGCCCGGGCCTGGGAAGGTTAGATGCGTTGCCGTTGATCCTCATGATTCCAGCACCATCTATGCGGGAACGGAACCGATTGATCTTTTCGTCAGCCGGGATGCCGGAAAGAGTTGGACAAGGCTGGAGTCGGTTTGGAAGGTTCCTTTCGTGGCGACCGTGGACTACCCGGTATCGACAGTGGAGCCCCATATAAGGGATATCGCCCTCGATCCAAAGAGACCGGGCACCATATACGTGGCGCTTCAGGTGGGCTTTATTTTGAAGAGCACCGACGGCGGCGCAAGCTGGAAGCTTCTGAACAAAGAGGTCGATGCCGATGTGCACACCATCGTAGTCAACCCTGGAAATACTAACCAGCTATTTGTCGCTACAGGCGGGCATGACTTTAGACTGGGACGCACTAAGGGAAGGGCCCTTTATATGAGCCAAGACGCCGGCGACACTTGGACCCCGACTGCGATAGATTTTTCTCAGGAGTATTCGGTGCCCTTGGTGATGCATCCCAAAGACCCCAATATCCTTTACTCCTCGCTGGCAAATGGACAACCTGGCCAATGGAGAAAGAGGGCGACAGGTGCGGAGTCATTCCTAATCAGGACCAGGGACGGGGGCAAGAGCTGGCAGAGGCTCGATGGAAAGCTCTCCGAGATCAGCAAGAACTTCGCTGAGGCTATCGCTATCGATGGCAGCAACCCGGAGCGCCTCTACGCAGCCCTTAGAAGTGGCGACCTATACTCCAGCGAAGACAGCGGCGATTCCTGGGTCAAGGCGGACGTTAAGTTGCCCTCCGTATCCGACATGAAGTGCGTCGCTGTCTAGCGAGAGGGCGTTGATCGTATGTTCGTATACTCGTTAATCGGGTTCACGAATAACCAATAACGAATCGGAATTTATCGATTTGGCCTAACCCGCCGGTAATAGTTTCGTACTTGCGCAATTGCGCAAACATGGCAAGCCCTCCCCCTTTGCATGCGAGATGATCGGGTAGGCGACATCTACAGGCTCAAACACGGGCACGAGATCAGAAAGCCATTTTGTAAAGGCCGCCTCAGGGGGTCCGGCGCTAACAGCATCCGGTTCCAAAAGCACGATCTTTTCGTACTTTCGTAATTACGAAAACGTGAAAGTATCGGACAATGAGTTTGAGCCCGATGCCTAGGTAATCGGAAGCTCTAAAAATAGCGGTGCGCCGTAACCGCAAGGATTTATCAAGAAAGCAAAACCAGACCGGGAATCCCCCTGAACAGAGTATAGGGGCAAAGAAATTTACAGAGAATTACGCTATAATAACCGCATGATGGAAACGGCCTCCCCCCGCAAGAGTATCACCAGCCGCATTATCCGGAATGGAGATCCTCTAATCCAAGAATCGCGTTGGGATAAGGCCACGCCGGATCAGCGAATCGAGGCTGTGTGGGAACTGACGCTTCTCTGCCTTGCTTGGCAGTCAGAGCAAGCCGATGAACCGCGACTTCAGAGATCTATTAGCCGAATTCAACGTCCATAATGTTGAGTTCCTTGTGGTCGGCGCGCACGCCCTGGCTGCACACGGGCATGTCCGGGCCACAGAGGACCTCGATGTCTGGGTGCGCCCAGACCCAGAGAACGCAAAAAGAGTCATCGAGGCTCTGCGGGCATTTGGTGCTCCCTTGCACGACCTGATCGAAAAAGATCTTACGACTCCGGGCGTTGTCTTTCAGATTGGTGTGGCCCCCCTGCGGATCGACGTGCTAACCGCCATTGATGGGGTGGATTTCGCCGAGGCTTGGCCCAGTCGGCTGATCACCAAGTTTGCCGATCAGCCCGTCGCCGTGTTGTCCAAAGAACACTTGATCAAGAACAAGCGGGCTGCGGGACGAACCCAGGATTTGGCCGATGTTGAAAGGTTAGTGGGCAAAGGCAAAAAGGGTAGGATTTAGAGTGCATCTTTCATCACGTTCACACCAGGGGTTATTTTTCCTTTTGACTTTTAGGGGGAAACGGGCACACAGGCTACTTTTTAGGGAGAAAGAGATGCGACCGGCATAGTTTCATTTCCAGTACGCGAACCCCATAGCGCAGCCGACACCGGTGGGGGATCGGTAGAGTGGCTCATAGCCAACGATTGTGGCAGGTCGAGCGGCAGCGGCCGCCGTGACGATCCAGTTCCTGATCTCAGAAGTCCCCTCGACCAGCTCTGAAGAGGCCATCGACTCCATATATCCCGTGTCGTTTTTCTCCAAAGCCCGCATAAGACTCTGATCCAACTCCTCGTCAATCTTCGTGTGGCTTAAGCCTCCTGATCCCACGACGATGACCCGGCCCGGCTCCGGCGCGCGTCGGATCGCTGCGGCTAATGCCCTGCCGAACTCGGCGCACCTCTTCGCCGATGGGGCCGGAGGATAATAAGTGTTAACCATGATCGGAACGATCGAGCAGCCCACATCGGGCATGAGGAACTTAAGCACACGAGCGAAGGCGTGGCCGAGCCCTCCTTCGTAACGGGTCTTTTTGGAATAGGCAGGATCAAAGCCTGCCTCCAGGAGATCCTCGATAATGAAGCTCCCTAGCTTTGCGTCCACACGGTAACGGGTCCGATTAGCAGATTTGGTTTGGTGGAGGTACTTGAGACTTACACTGGCCTCCACTTCCTCTCCGATAAAGAGCGTGAATGGGGGCATATTGTCATCTAGGAGGTTTTCGTGTTGGTCGTCGCCCACGACAACTACCGTGTCAGGAGAAAACTCCTCTAGCCTCTCACGCAGTTGATCGATAGCTGCCATGCAGCGATTCCATTTCGCCCACTTAACCTCCAGCGTCTCTTTTTCCAATTCTGGCTTTACTGGAAGGGGATCCCAGCTTCGCGTGTGAAGGAGGCCCCACTGGTCTGGCTTGAGCATTAACTGTGGTCCATGGGACATAGCCAAAAATCCGACAATCTCAGCCATAACGTTTCACCTCACGGCCCATTAAGTTCTCATCGTTGTCTCTTGTCAACCCCAAATGGCTAGGCTATAAACATCGCTCGAAGGCGTGAGGCTTGGGGTTGGGAAGGAATATGGACCGAGGACCGGGGACGGACGACCGATGACCGGTCTTCAGTCTGTGGTCCCCCGTCTCGCCGGCTGCCAGGTACGAAGATCGAAAGGAGTTAAATTATGGCAAAGAGAAGCGTCATCGAAATCGAAGGGCTCTCACATAACGCCCCGATTCCACTGGGGTCAAAGATCGGCAACATGGTTTTTTCCTCCGGCATTTCAGGCAAGGATACGGAGACAGGGAAACTGCCCCAGGACCCAGACCAGCAGGCAGAGGTGCTCTTTCTCAATATCCGGAAGTTCATGGAGCTTGCCGGTGGTACTCCGGAAAACATCGGCCATATGACGGTTTTTCTGAAAGAGGAGAAATACCGGGAGTCCATTAACAAGGCATGGGTGAAGATGTTCCCTGACGAGCATAACCGGCCTGCCCGTCACGCCGTTAAGTCTGACCTGCGCGGGGAGATGCTGTTCCAGGTTGAGCTCATTGCAGTGCTTTAAGCAATTAGACCTTAAGACGGCGTTGGCACTTGGCGCGAGAGATAGATCTCACGTCCCTCTCTTGAGGACTGAAGAATAGCAAGAGCTACCTCGAGCGAGGCACGTCCCCATAAGCCATCAGGAAAAACCGGCCGCTCGTGGACCACGGCCTCGTGAAGTTTCTGAAGCTCAATCCCCCGATCTAGATGCGGGGAACAAAAAATCTCCTCGCGCCCTTCCCCTGTGTAAAGGTATAGGCCATCGGGCGATTGACGTATGTCGCCCCTTTCACAACTTACCAGCGTTAGTCCATAGAAAGGCTGTTGGCTGTCTCCCTGCCACTGCCGTGTTTCAGCGCGGAGGGGCATGGAGGTGCGCGCGGACGCATCAACGGGAGCCGTTGGCCGGTCCCTCTTAAAGTAGTCCGAGACCTTGCCCCCTCCTTCGCCAATGCCCCAAGTCAACTCAGTAATGTCGAAATAACCGTAGCCGTTAAATACCAGCGTGGCTGGTGTCCCATCTTCAAATTCCAAAAAGGCTGTAAAGTTTCCTTCCGTGTCAAAATGAGGATTCCATCTCCCCGCAACAGCCCGTACGCTCCGCGCCATACCACCGCCAATATAGCGAACGATGTCTATCTGGTGTGGCCCCTGGCGATACAGAACGCCACCCCCCTTGGACGTATCCACTTCAGACGGTAAGCGCGGGCTGTTCAACCAGCCCTTGTAGTTCCAGGTATTGACCTGAATGACACGGCCTAACCGACCGCTCGCGACTACCTCCCTCATCTTGACAATGGGCGACTCGCTCACCTTGCTATGCATTAACAGTTGGACGCTGTTTTTCTTGGTCGCCTCGACCATCCTGTCACACTCGTTGAGGGACAGCGCCATGGGCTTCTCGCAGATGACGTGCTTCCCATAGTTCGCCGCCGCGATGGTGTGTTGTTCATGGAATTCATTGGGAGTCGCGATCCAGACCGCATCGACGTTTCGGCTATTACACATCTTCTCGACGCTATCGAAAGTCTCAATCTCCTTATTTTTCCCGCTGAAAGGCTCGACCGCCTCCTTCCTCACATCGGCAATTGCAGTGAGAATGACACCGTCAACCTTGCCAAGGCTACGGAGCACCGCATGCCCGGCATTACCTATACCCGCAATACCTAGCGTAACAACCTTCTCCATTAGCCTTTATCCCGAACTGCCTCAGATAAGACTCTCAACGCCCTTTCCATACTTCCCGTTTGCTGTCAGTGATAGTTTGAAAATGAATGAGCTGGTTTCTCTTCGGATCTCTCATGACGCCTATGGGGTCTTTCCCGCGTTTCACCTTCTCAATCTCAGCCTTCAACAGTTTGCGAAAGACTATAATGCCTCTGTCACCGGTCGCCAAATGCTCTTTAGTTCGATCATAGATCGGCCCCGCGGTTTCCCAGGCCATGTAATCCTGCATCCAGACCCTCTCCATCTTATAGACCCCATCGGCGGTTTTGTGGTCAGGTGCGTAATCGACCGGAGGATCTTCAGGCTGATCGACTATCGAAACGTCTTTAGATTCGATGAAATAGACCTCAAAGAAGAGCGTGTGCGTATCATCCACAGGGACTCGATACTGTAGGTAGTGCTCTCTACTATGGTGCTGCCTAAGCATGTTGGGAAAGACCATGGGATGGGCATTTACCAGCTCGAGCTTTCCATCGCCGTTTTTGGCGAAGCGCTTCTTCATGATCCCGTATTCGAAGACCTCGAAGTCATACTTTGCAATCTCCGCATCATCGTCGCCGTGAACAGGTCGTCCAATCCTCGAGCTATGGAGGTAATGGTTATGCGTTGGGTCCACAGAGTTCTCCATCGGCTGGAGCCAGTTACACTCTAGTTGAGGTAGCACGACAATCCTGTGCTCTCCATCGGTTCTTACCAGTACATCATATCTTGGAAGCAGCGGGGCTGGCTTCGGCCCCATGTAAGCGTATAAGAGACCTGCTAACTTCTGAACTGGATAGGCCGGGTGTTTAACGCGGTCTTTGTAAGTGCTGTTCGGCGGCTCCGCAGGCTGCTCCACACACCTCCCCTCGGGGTCATACATCCATCCGTGGTAAGGGCATCTAATGTTACTCCCTTCAATCTTGCCGTACGCCAGAGATGCCCCCCGATGAGAGCATTGCTCCGCCATCAATCCATACCGGCCATCATCGCCACGATAGAGCACCAGATCTTCACCAAGGATGCGTACCCGCTTGATGGGCTTATCTTTAAGCTCCGAAGCCGCTCCAACAGGGTGCCAATAGCGACGCAGGAATTCACCTGCGGGAGTCCCAGGGCCAACGCGGGTCAGTTTCTCATTCTCTTTTTTACTTAGCATCTCTCTGCTTCCTTATCGCTTTGATATCTCTTTGTAGAGCTTCAGTAGCGGTGCCGGGTCCATGTGCTCTGGAATGAACATAGGGACATATTTAACGCCTTTTCTACGCCGATAATCTACCGGAATAGGGTCTTTTGGGATATCCTCTCGCATGGACTCCACATAATCGAGGCGTGTATTCATCATTTCCTGGTAGGTAATCTGTCCCTCACGAGAGAGAAACCAATTGATAAAGAGTTTGGCCGCATTGGGATGGGGCGCCTGTTTCAAAAGCGCAATCGTGCCGTTGGCCCCGGTATCAAGACTCGGGGGCTCCTTGAAGTTGGAGTCCTTGAACTCGTCCACAGGAAGCCCCTGAGCTTTCGCTTCTGGTATATCGCGCAAGAAAAGGCCCAGGGCAAACTTTCCTATGGCTAACCAGTCCGTAGCCTGACGGTCCTGACGTGTCATCGTAACATCCATCTCACCGAAAAGTCGCTTAAGAAAATCAGCCCCTAGCTCCGGTTTATAGTAAAGAGCGCGCCAACCACCAGCAGACTCGTTCGGGTCTATGGCTACTACTTTGGCCTTCCATTTGGGATTGAGAAGATCCTGGTAGGATTTGAACTCAGAGGGGTTTACGAGATTTGCATTGTAAGAGACACGGGTAGCCGAAGGTCTTCCCCAGTAGGCAAAGATATATTGGCCCTCGGGATCCTGAAAATGATGCCTACCTTGCCACCACTTGGACTCATCTAAAACCTCGGGCAAGATGAAGGCAGACCTGATAGGCTCGAGGGCCTTGGCCCGTTTGTGGAGGACTTCATAGGGTGAAGTAACCCCGCACATGCAAACGTCGGCCAGGTATTTGCCGGCGCGCATCTCACTTGTGATGCGTACGACAAAACTCGAGCCTCGACCGCCCACTGTGGTGAGCTGAATCTCCGGATATTTTTTCTGAAAGGCTTGAATGGCCCTCTCGAGGTTGCCACCTTGCCAGAAATATATAGAAAGTCTTCCCTCCTTCTTCGCTGCCTCTATAGTCTTTTCCCATTCCCCCTGCCAGGCAGGCTTGGCCTCACCAGCCTGAACTTGATCCATCTTGACAAAAACCGCGATAAGCAGGAACGCGATGAGGGAGGTTCTCAGTTTAGAGGTCCTTGGGTACCGAATGCTCATACTCCCCCCTCCTGAGTTATCTTTGCAGAAGCTTTTTATTGTAGCGCCAGTCTGAGTGTTCTCCCGTTGAGCTCGGTCCTTCGAGCCTCCTTCGAAACCCCCTTTCCCACCTCCTCTGATACTCCCTAACATCCTCTTCCGGCACCGGCTTCGGGTTCCCTATCGAGTAGGCGAGGAAATTCATTCGCGCCAGCTCAAAGACGTTAAGGCTTATTAATGTAGAATCCTCCACACTACTTCCGGCGGTCGTCATCCCATGGCCAAGAAGGAGACAGGCCTTTTTGTCTCCCATCACTCTCATAAAATCTTCACCCAGCTCATCATTGATGATCGTGATACTCCTGGGATAGAGAGGGATCCCCTCCAGCAGCAGTCTCATGCTCGGAGGGTTATAGGCTCCAAATATGGGAAGTAGAGGCTTTTCGCACGCGGTTAAAACTACCACCCAGTCGGGATGGGTATGGATAACGCTCATGACCTCCGGCCTTGCTCTATAAACAGCTAGATGCATAGCGGTTTCATTAGGAGCGTCAAGACCTTTAGAGGCTTCCAAGACATTCCCTTTCAGGTCGATCGTAATAATATCCTTCTCAGACGCGAATTCGAGGGCTTCCTCGTTTGGACCCTTGGATTTAATCAGAATCTTGTCTGTCTCCGGAATTCTAGCACTGACATGACCGAAGGATCCCTTGGTAACTCCTCGGTTCCCTATGATCCTGCACGATAGAGCGACCTTCTTTCTCAGTTCTTTTACTATTTGTTCTTTGCTCATACGTCCTCCCCGGCTTGGTGAGATTCTCGCGCTTATTTCTTGCCCGTTTTCGCCGTGGCCTCTTCGACGATCTTCAGAATAGGTGTAATGTCCTCGTATTCGGGGAGACTTGCGTTCAGATATCTACCCCCCTCCTTAGGCACCGAGCGCGGATCCGACAGCATATCTTTGGGAATATCGATCCGAAGAGAGTTGTTGTCCGATTTCTTTTGCCACTGGATTTGTCCCTCTCTGGACAGCAGCCAGTTTGCGAAGACCTTAGCGGCATTGGGATGAGGCGCCTTGTTGACCAGCATGAGGTGGCCGAATCCCGCAGACATATGCGACTCTTCAGGCGGGGCATAGGCAACTCCTACGCGCAGCCCTTTCTTTTTCGCGTCTTCGGCATCGCTGGATGTGGCAAAGAGATAGAGATGAAATTTCCCATTGGCCACCCAGTCCATCAACAGTCTCTGATCCCTTCCCACAGTGACGTCCATTTCGCTGAAGAGCTTTCTTATAAACTCGCCACCAAGGTTACGATTGTAATAGATCCCCCTCATAGTCTGGATATGGCCTCGGGCCTTTGGGTCATACGCTACAATCTTCCCTTTCCACTTTGGTTTAAGCACGTCCCAGAAAGATTTAATCTCATCGGGGTTAACCAATTGGCTGTTGTAAGCGGCGATGTTGGAGTTCACATTACCTGCCATAATGAAAACAAACTGATTCTTAGGATCTGCGTGCTGATGCTTTTTCATAAACCAAGCCGATTGGTCCTTGTTTTCAGGCAGAACTAAAATCGGTGGGATTGGGTCGAAGACATTGGCCTTATATAAGACTACAGCACTCCCTGAACCACTGACAAAGACATCCGCTAGATACATACCCGCCCTCCGTTCAGTCAGCAGGCGCTGGGAGTTGTCTGTCCCTGATCCGGGAAGGTAGTTGAGCTTGATCTTAGGATAGGCCTGCCCAAAGGAGCCGATCGCGTCCTGGTATTGCCTTCCAGGAGGACCATAAACGGTTACCTGCCCTTCTTTTTCAGCGGCGGTCAGGGCGTTTTCCCACTCGATCTGCCAAGGCGCTTTGACCTCGGCAGCCTTTGCTAGCTGCGGACCAATGGAGATCGGACTACGAGTAAAAACAAATAGAAAAAGTGAGGTCACTACCAGTAGGGCACCGGAACCTATCCTTTTTGACGTTCCTTTCATTGGATCCTCCTCCAACTCAGACCTAAGGTCCTCAGTTCCCGTTACCTCTTGGTCTCGGCTAAAATCTCATTGATGAGCTGACGCAATGGCTTGAGATCTACGACATACCTGCTCGACATAAAGTATTGCCTTCCCTCTTTAAGCACCTGTCCCGCTTGGAGCATGTCCTTAGGGATGTCGATCCGAAAGGAGTTGGTCAAACCATATTTCTGCCACGCCATCTGGCCTTCCCTTGATAAGATCCAATTGATATAAACCCTAGCCGCGTTAGGATGGGGAGCGTTTTTGAAAAAGCTTAGGTGACCAGAGCCAGAGCTTACGCGGCCCGCCTCTTTTTGGCTATCAAACGACATGACGGGAAGACCCTGTCTTCTGGCTTTTTCGATGTTATCATCCTTTGATAAAAGATGAATGTAGAATTTTCCCTGTGCGAGCCAGTCCACCATCTGTTGCTCGTTGGCGGAGAATGTGAGGTCCATTTCTCCAATGAGCCTGCGGAGATATTTAGGACCCAGCTCAGGGCTATGGTAGAGATAGACCCAGCTCTGGATGTTGCCTGCTGATTTGGGATCGGTCATGACCATTTTACCCTTCCATTTTGGGTTCAGGAGATCCCACCAGGACTGGATTTCCCCGGGTTGCACAAAGTGGATATTATAGGCGCCGATACCAGACGAAACGTCTCCTTGCATCATAAAGACGTATCGGTTTGCCGAGTCTGAGTAGTGGTGCTTTTTCCCCCACCAGAAGGATTGATCCGTAACTTCAGGTAAGATAAAGGCGGTGCTTATGGGCTCAAGGAGATCGGCCTTATGATACACCTGGATCATCGTAGCCCCGCCACCCACAGCAACGTCGACCAAATGTTTCCCGGCTCTCTTCTCAGCCATAACTCTGTGACCTAGATCGCTTCCTTGCCCCCCGACAAAGTTGAGCTTAATCCTGGGATAAGCATTCCTAAATTCTTGAATCGCATCGGCGACCTCTTTCCGGGCCTGCCCATAGATTGTTACTTGTCCTTCTTTTTCCGCCGCAGCCAAGGTTCTTTCCCATTCCTTCTTCCAGTCTGACCGGGCATGATCGACACCCATAACCGTTAGGATCAGCAAAAGAGCAAAAAGAAAGGCCTGCGACAGTTTTCCTTGGGATGCTGATCTTAAGACCATGTTTGCGAAAGCAGTGCTTAGCGGTCTGACAAAACCATCGATGTCCTGTTTACGACCTTCTTATCCATGGACCTCCTACGGTCTCACACCAGATTCTTGCAGCAAAGAACGAGCGCTAAGACGACTAGTAGAGATGATAAGCCTCGATGATTCATTCCCTGTACACCCACTCATAGCTCCTAATACGGTACGCCTCTTCAGGCATGTTACTTTTAAGTCTCCTGTTAGCTAGCTCCTCTTCAAATTTGGCTTTGATCCAGGGCTCCTCGTCGGTGTACTCGATTTGATCCCTGGCGCGGTCTTCAACTTTTTCGCTGATTCCGCTAAAGCCCCTCGGTGGATGGATGGCAAGGTATCTGGCCGGAGCAGCGCCGACGTTGAAATGCTGGTGGAACCATCGATTGGGCGGAACAAAGAGACTTGCCTCGTGCCAGGGGATCACGACCTTCTCTCCTCCCTCCGGCCACATGATGGAGTAGCCTTCTCCCGCCGGAATGACGATCATGTACCCTGGCCCATGCCTATGCGCCTTTTTGTAGGTCCTGGCCGGAAAGACCGACATATGGGCGGACATGGGGGAAGAAGGGAATCCTACCCAGACTACCTGGCCACCGGCGCCTCTCCCTTTGAAGGCATCAAGCCTGTCCCAGGCCCTCATGTCGGGGAAAAAATTTCCAAACCAAACATTCCTTCCGTTTCTGGGCCCCTGATCAGCAATGGTTGTTACCTTCGCCTCGGAATAAAATTCGCCGTTTCCTTCCCCGTAGAGGATGTTGAGATCGACCAATGGATTCTTGAAGAAAAAGTCCAGATTGGGGATAGCCGACATAGCGAGGGGGAGATAGTTGCAATGGAGGAGCCGCACCGATTGGCCACCCTGCATGTTACTCAACTGACAATGGTAGTTCCACGGTATCAGAAAAAGACTGTGTTTCTGCCACTCAAAGGTTTTCTTGCGCCTATCTCCGGCCCAAACCGTGGCGAGTCCTCTGCCCTGGAGGACATAAACGACCTCGTCGACTGCCATCTTGAATGGCGGCAGACTCTCTCCGGGAGCAATCTCTGTGACGTAGGCGCCGGTCACCCCTTCCTGACCAGCTAGCTGCAAGAAGGCAACGTCGCACCCTCTCTCCTGCCATCGGCCAAGCTTCAAGGTGCGCAAATCCTCCATGGCGTACCCTTTATAGACCGGCACCCCTAGCAATTCTATCCACCTCTCATACGGGTTTATTCGACTCCAAAAGTTCGATTTTCCCATAGGCATCCTTTCTCCCAGCCCTTACTCGATTGCTTCAAAGGACATCACTTTTTTCCCGCCTGTGCCAGGGCCTTATCCAAGACCTCATAGATTGGTTTCATGTCAATAAACTCCGGCCGGTCTGCCAGTAGATACTTGACCCCATCCACCCGCCGGTCCTCTGGAGGAATGACATCTTTAGGAATATCGATCCTCATCGACTCCTCAGCGTTTATCGGAGTGTTGGCAACTCGCTGGAAGGCCATTTGCCCAGCGCGCGACAGCAACCAATTAATAAAGAGCTTAGCTGCATTGGGATGGGGCGCTTGATTCAGCAGAGCCAGCGATCCGGTGCTTCCCGCAGAGATCGCTGGACTCTCTTTCCATTGGACAGTCTTAAATTCATCGACTGGCAGCCCTTGCCTTTTGGCCTTGCGTATCTCCGAACAGAAAAGACAGATCGAGAATCTTCCGTTTGCCAGCCAGTCTGTCGCTTGCCGGATCTCTTGTGTCAGGGTGACATCCATCTCACCGTAGAGGCGGCTGATAAATTTCGGACCAAGCTCCGGGGTATAGTAAAATATGCGGATGCCGATGCGCTGGCTCCCGGACACTTTCGGGTCCTTGGATAGCAACTTGCCTTTCCATCTGAGCTGGACAAGATCCCAGTAGGAGCGGAATTCGCTTGGACTTACCAAGTTGGTATTATAAGAAACATAGCCACCAGCGGCGCTTCCCACAAAGACGAAGATGTACCTGTTGTCTGGATCGATATAGTGATGTTTGCCCTCCCACCATTTGGACTCGTCCAGAACCTCAGGGAGGATCAAGGCAGGGCGGATGGGATCAAGGACTTTCGCGCGATAGAAGACGTTGTAGGGTGTCGTAGGCCCGCTAATGTAAACGTCCGTCAGATATTTTCCCGCCCTCCGCTCCGCCATGATGCGGGGACCGAGTTGATTTCCCCGCCCCAGCACTTTGGTCACGGCAATTTCGGGGTATTTCTTCTGAAACTCGTTCGCCACGGCCTCCAACTCCCCATCTCCCTGATAAAGGTAAAGAAATAATTTTCCCTCTCTTTTGGCGCTCTCGACAATTCTTTCCCACTCTGCCTTCCAACTTTCTTTAAGCTCAGCAGCTATAGCGGCTCTACGTTCTGTTGGCTTGAGAATCTGGGGGAAGAAGAAAAATGTTATGGCAACGCTAAAAGATAAAAATGTCCGCAAAGGCAGCCTTGGCCCCAACCTCATGAACTCCTCCTCCTTCCCTTTCGGCAAAGGTTCCTGGAGGCTAACTATGCCCAGTGGGCGAAGGCCATGCCGCAGCCGGTTGCGGCAGGAGAGCGGTAGGTGGTGATGTAATCTATGAGCTTCATCTCCATCGGCTCCATGGCTCCTGCGAGTGCAACCCAATTGAGGATCTCGGAAGTGCCTCCCCGCAATTTTTTCCTGGGTAGGGAGTACAAACGATCGCGGTCTTTGCGCAGAAGCGCATCGATGGTGACCTGGTCCAGCCCCTCGTCTATCACCACATGACTCAGGCCACCGGACGCCATGATAACTACCCGCGCGTCGCGGTCCCAAGACTCGATCGCCCGGCGGACTGCCTGTCCGAAGGCATAGCATCGTTTGGGCGTAGGTTGATTAGGTGGATAGTAGGTGTTCACCATCACCGGTAGCATTGGCACTGTGCTGCTCGGCCAGATTCGCCGGTATAAGAAGCTGAAGGCGTGGCCGACTCCAATCTCCTGACGCAGCCGGTTGCAACGGGCTATATCGAACTCATCCGACGTCAGCGCAGTGATCAGATGCTCGGCCAATTCCCACGCTGTTCGGTACTCTTTAGCTGTCTCCGCCCAACCCTCCTCTTCCGCCGTTTTCCATGCCGCTTCGTTACGGCCTGAATGCTTGATCACTGACAGCGATTTGCCATGATAGACAGCGAATGTCGGCATGTTGTCGTCATGGAACTGCTCGTGCTGGTCATCGCCGAACACCACGACCAGATCGGGATTAACCTGTCGAAGCAGGTTTCCCAGGACACCGATCGCCTTCTGGCAAGCATCGTAGCGCTGCTGCCACTTCTCCGTGGTCAGCTCCTGCTCGATATTTTGCTTTGCCCGCTTCAGTAGGGCCGGATAATCTAGCCTCGCATCTGTTTCGTCCTTCTCTCTGAGCAGGCTCCAGTGGCTCCACGGGATGCTTAGCTGCGGGCTGTGCGAGGTTCCTATCCCCAAAACGATCTTAGCCATGGAGTTCTCCCGAGGTTATTTCGCTTAATGAGTCGCTTGCGTGATCAAATCTGACCCAAGCCCGCTTGGGTGGGGATTCTTAGTTCCCCACGAAACTCGGGACCGCGCAGAGATTCTGCCAGTCCCGTATCGATCATTATATCCTGGGCTGGATCCCTAACAACCCCCTTGGGGTCAAGTTTTTTCTCTACCTTCTCGATCTCCCTTTTCATCATCTCTCTCAGCATGACGATGCCACGATCCGAGGTGGCCAGACGCTCACGTGTCCGATCCGCTATAGGTCCTTGCGTCTCCCAGGCCATGTGGTCCTGCGCCTGCACCTCGTGGCTCGTATCGAATCTTGTGAAAGGATGGAGCGCGTCTGGAGGATTCTTGTAAGGTTTGCCGTGCTCTACTGGCGGATCATCTTCCTCTTCGACTAATCTTCCATCTTCAGTTGGATCGAAGCGAACAATGAAGATCATGGTATGGGTGTCGTCCATGGGCACCCTAATCTGGGTTCCGTTGGCCTGCCTGAGAATATTGGGAAAGATCAACGGGTGTTCATCGAAATGTCCGCTTCTGTATGTCCGCTTCTTCATAATCCCGTAGGGAACTTCGTAAAACTCGAACTTGGTTACATCATCGGTGAACCCTCTTGTGGTACTGGGTGCAGTCCTGCCCCTGTTGGCCGTGTTTTGATGCAGGATTTGGAGATGCGCCGGGTCCACAGAATTCTCCATCGCTTGAAACCAGTTGCAGTCGAGCTGAGGTTGAACAACGATCCGTCTCCTGCCATCTCTGCGTACCCATAGATCGTATTTCGGTATGAACGGAGCTGGCTCCGGGCCCATATAGGTCCAATAGAGACCGATAAATTTTTGCACACGATAGGCTTTGTGTTTCACCGTGAATCTGAATTTACTCTCTGCTGGCTCCGCGGGGGTCTCCAAACAATTACCGTTGATGTCATAGAGCCAACCGTGATAGGCGCAGGCTAGTCCTCTCTCTTCCACTCTACCATAGGAGAGAGAGGCCCCACGATGGGAACAACGGTCTGCAAGAAGGCCCACTCTTCCGGACTTGTCAAGGAATAATACCAAGTCTTCACCAAGCACCCTAACGAACTTTGTAGGGTTCTCCTCGTTTAGCTCCTTAGCGACGGAAATGGGGAACCAGTAGTGACGCAGCAGTTCGCCGGCCGGAGTGCCCGGACCTACCCGGGTCAGCCTCTCGTTCTCTTCCTTGCTCAGCATGGTATCTTCCTCCTGATCAAATAAGTTTTGTAACGATCATACGAAACCGATACCACAGTTGCAAGAAATTTCTATCAAGAAAGTTTGAAAAATCAGTAAGTTATAGTTTAACTATTAAATGTTTGGATATAAATATTAGAGGCACAAATAATTACCTTTCCTTAAGGGGGTCGAGGTCATTGGAGTGCGACGTCTTACGCCTTCAGGATTCCGTTCAAATCGTTCAAGTAGTTCAAAACGTTTTGAACCTATGGAACGGCTGGAACGCCTTGGACTTTTCCAGCTCCTCATCTCCCGCCTACCAGTCTGGAGTAATAGCGCCACGTAGAGGCGAGACGCTCCCAACCCACACCACCTCTTTGCTCCATCTGACTGAAGGCTTTGATATCCTCCTCAGGGATGGGCTCAGGACGGCCCAAGAGATTGGCGCGATAATTCATCTCCGCCAGCTCATTTAATTTGATGGCGGTAATCGTCGCTTCCTGAACACTTTTCCCCACTGTAGTTATGCCATGACCCCGCATCAGACAAGCCCTTTTATCTCCCATAGATTCAGCGAGATCCTTTCCCCTTTCATCGTTTGCGATCAAGATGCTCCTTTTATAGCTAGCAATCCCTTCCTGACAAAGACGCAGAGCCCCAGGATCGTACGCGCCGTAAAGAGGCAAAAGAGGCTTATTGCATATGGTAAAAAGAACCACTGTCGGCGGATGGATATGAACTACACTTTTAACCTCGGGCCTGGTCTTATATAGCCACGTATGTATGAAAACTTCATAGGGTCGCTCCAACCCTTCGGGACCGTCAATTTTCTGCCCGTCAAGATCCACCGTGATGACCTCACGTGCCGTAGTGAATCTCACTCCTTCCTCTTCGGGACCCCGCGCCCTAATCAGGATTTGGTCCGTTCCCTCTAACCTCGCGCTGACATGACCGTTCGATTCTTTTGTGAGATTCAGGTTGCCCAGAATCCGGCACGCCTCAGCTATCAATTCTTTGGTTTGCTGCAAATCCACCACGGACTTTCCTCGAGCTCTTAGTGGTGCCCTCAACTACCCGGCTGCACGTCCCCCCTCCCATAGCGTGATCTTGTCGGGCGCGAATTCGAGAAAGATCCGCTCGCCCGTCCGAAAGATTTGAGCTGCCGGTAGAAGGAGAAGCCGTACTTCCTGACCCAGAGAAACTGTATACTCATAGCGGTCGCCGAGAAAACGGACATCCTCGATCTTGGCTTCCACAGTATTAGTCTTTCCTTGAGAAAGTGAACGCCAAACGCTTATCTGCTCCGGGCGGATCGCTACTGTCACCTCACGACCCAGGGTGAGGCCTGCATCTGGCGAGGAGCCATCGGTATAAGGGACCCATAGCGTCGACTGGGCCATCCCGGCCAGCTCCACAACTACTCTATCCTCCATCACCTTAACCACTTTTCCCGGCAGGGCAAAGATCTGTCCGAGAAAATCCCGAGCAAAGGGAGTCGAGGGCCTGTAATAAACCTCCTCGGGCGTGCCGACCTGCTCCAGATTTCCTCGATGCATGATACCGATGCGGTCAGACAGACTTAACCCTTCGATCTGATCATGGGTAACGAACAGCACTGTCACGCGAACCCGTCGCTGGAGGGCCTTTAACTCCCGGCGCATCTCTTCCCGCAGCCTGGCATCCAGGTTGCTCAGAGGTTCATCCAAGAGCAGAACCCGAGGCGAGAAGACCAGGGCCCGTGCCAAAGCTACCCGCTGCTGCTGCCCGCCGCTTAATGCGGGTATGGGACGCTCCTCCAACCCGCCCAATCCTACTAGTTCAAGGGCTGCACTGACTTTTTCATGGATCACCGGCCTCTTCATGCTACGTAGCTTCAAGGGATAAGCCACGTTCTCGAAGACCGTCATATGCGGCCAAAGCGCATACGATTGAAAAACCATCCCCATGTCCCGCCTCTCCGGTTTGACAAAAAGCCCCAGGGTTTCGGAGACGAGGCAGCGCTCTCCAATATGAATATCTCCGCCATCAGGTTTCTCTAACCCACCCACCATCCGGAGTGTCGTGGTCTTGCCACACCCGCTAGGACCCAGAAGCGTAAAGAACTCCCCCTCTTTAATGTCTAAGTCTAAGCTCTCTACAGCAACAACTTTGCCGAAGCGCTTACCGAGTCCTCGGATCCTAAGAAAACTCACCTGAACTCCGCTTGCCCTTCTCCCTTCCCTCTCCCCCGTTGGAGGAGAGGACAAAGGTGAGGGGGCTTTATTCTGTGCGAATGCCGACCTTTAGCCCGAAGGACCGGGCGATGAGAGCCAGCCCAGTGGTTAGAAACACGACCAAAATCACTGTGATGCTGGCAGCCTCTCGGTATCCTGCTGCGATTTGATCCAGGGCTAATAACGCCAAGGTCCTCGATTCCGATGTGGCTAAAAGGATGATGCTTGAGGCGCTCCGCGCAGCAAATAGAAATTTTAACACTCCGATCAGGACCATGATCTGGGCCATCAAAGGAAGCACAATCTTAAAGTATGTCCTTAAGACTCCGGCCCCCGACATGCGGGAGGCCTCTTCGAGTTCATTACCTAACTGCACAAAGTTGGCCTTCAGGATCTGGGTAGAGAGAGTTACGCCGCCGAGGATAGAGGCGATCAAGAGCAGAAAAAGTGTCCCGTAAAAAGGTCGGAAGACCGGAGTGCCGAGAAACATCCAGAGGAGGCCGAGCCCTGCGAGGACACCAGGAATCGCAGAGGGAACCCAGCATATGGAATCCAGGATCGACCGGCCAGGGAGCCTTGTGCGCACCAGAATATAGGCAATTAGAGAAAAGAGAATCGGGCCAATGAGAGCTGCGCTGCCCGCTATGATTAGAGTGTTCTTGAGAGCGAGCATTAAGCGCGGATCGTTGAGCGCCATCTGCCAGTACTCCAAGGTCCAGGTCTTAGGCAAATTGAAAAAGCCAAACCGTACCATAAAGCTTCCGCCCAACACGCTCAGGATGGGAACCCCAACCGCAAGTATGACAATCAGCAACATAAAGCCGGTAACCAAATATTTCCAGCGGCCAAGCTCAACCAGCTTCGGCTTAAACTGACCGGTCACAGTGGTAAATTGCCGTCCATGAATCAGTCTTTGCTGCAGAGGAATGATGACAGCCAATAAAAGTAGGATGACGCTCCCGAGGGCGGCTGCCTGGTTGACCAGAGGAGGTTCCTGTCGCGCCAAGTCGACAATTTTGGTCGAATAGACGTAAAACCCCCATGGAATCCCAAGCAGAAGTTCGGTCTCAAAGGACTCGAATAATCGAATCACCCCTAAGAGGAAAACAACAACCAAGGCTGGCGTCATTACAGGCAGCGTGATCAGGAACATGGTTTTCAAAGTGCTGGCCCCTGACATCCTGCTTGCCTCTTCCATGGCAGCATCCATCCTGCGGAAGGCTGGAGTTAAAAGGATGACTTTGGTATCGATGCCGCTGATAAAATGGACCCAAATGATTCCCCAGAATGAGTAAATGTTAAAATTTAGGTTGCCGATAAAGGGTAGTTCTTTGAGCCATGTATTGATGAGCCCTGTGTTTGGATCCAGAAGCAGCATCCAGCCGAAGGTATTAGCAAGGCTGGGCAACATGAAGGAAATCCAGAAGAGGAACTCAAACCCGTTCGCGAAGGGGATGTTGGTCCGAGCCAGAATCAAGGCGATTAAGACCCCCAGGGGAAAGACTAATATATTTTGGACAAAAGCAATTTTTACGGTATTCCAAAGCGACACCCATATTCCTCGATCGCTAAAGGCCTCCTTCCAAGCCTGGAGACCGTATACCGGGGGATCGGCAATTGTGGCTACGTTGAAGCTATTGATGAGAATTAGAACTAGGGGGTAAACGATATAAAACCCTAGCGACCCTATGAGCAGGATCATCAAAAAGAGTCCCCAGTTGAGCGTAGGCAGCCAAGGCTTAGCTCTTGCGCTAATGGTAGCGGTTTGCTCATCAGCCATAGTCAAACCTTTCTCAGACCGTTGAAAAAGGCCCATCTGCCGTCAGCCGGCCTGGGAGCATCTTTCCGGCCCGATGCAATACACCTCTTCTACGCTCGCCAGATCGCTGATCGTGTTTCTGTGGTACGCTTGCATCTCCTCGCTCGGTGCATCGGTCCTTCAAGATACCCCCAGGCCGGCGGTTGTGATAGTTGCGCTCGACCGCCTCGCTCCAACGTACTGCTTAAGTACGCCTCCGCTGAGCCTGTCCTGAGCGATGCCGAAGGATCGGTTTCTCGCGCGCCTCGTGACTATCTTAACTTGGACCTTTTTGACCAGTCTGTGGACAGGGTTTTTCAACACCCCGTTTCTAGCCTATCAATATAGACTAGGCACTTGATGCGAGAGATATACCTCTCGCCTTTCTCGACTCGACTGCAGTATAGCTAAACAGACCTCCAGCGTCGCCTTACCCCAGCGCCCACCATGGGCCACAACCTTATCATCGGCAACGGCCTTAAGGAAGTCCTCAAGTTCGACCTTAAGAGCCCCCTGCCATTCAGGACATGGCACTTCACTGATTCCCCTCTCCTCATAGATCAAAATGCCGTCCCTGGACTGCCTTAGGTCTCCCCTCTCGCAGCTCACAAGGGTGAGTCCGAAGAAAGGCTGGCGGCCGCTGTCTCTGCCCTCAATCTCAAAGGTCAACCCGGATCGGCTGGATTCCTTGTTTAGCAACCCCTCTTCAAGGGCCTTTCTTAGTCTCTGCCCTGCTCCGAGTTTATCCCCTTCCTTATTTCCCGCGGGCGTCAACTCGGCATCATCGAAGTAGCCGTAGCCATTATAAACAATGGTCCCGGCGGTGCCGTCTTCAAATTCAAGAAAGGCCGTGAAATTTCCTTCGGCAGAGTTCTTAGGGTCCCAGCGGCCCGCGACTGCCCTTACGCCTTTTACCAAGCCGCCGCCCAGAAGCCTTACAATATCAACCTGATGGGGCGCCTGCCGGTAGCAAACTCCTCCTCCCAGCCTGGTGTCCAATTCCGCAGGGAGCCTAGGCCGCAAGAGCCACGGCGAGTAGCGCCAAGTATTGATCTGGATCACCCGCCCGAGCCTTCCGCTACTTACAATCTCTCTCATCTTCCTGATCGGCGGATTAAAACTACGGGTATGAGCCACCATGAGTTTTACATGATTATCCTCAGCCGCAGCAATCATCCTGTCGCAATCATCCAATGTCAAGGCCATCGGCTTCTCGACAATTACATGTTTGCCGTTTTTGGCAGCCACGATGGCGTGCTCAGCGTGAAATGGATTGGGCGTAGCCACATATACTACATCCACCTCTTTACTCTCGCACATGTCGGCTACGCTCTCGAAGACACGGATCCCGTGTCTAGCCTTGTAGTGTTCCAAGGCTTCCTTCCTGGTATCGGCGCCAGCGGCAAAAACATAGCCTGGAACCTTGGCAATAGCCTGGGCAACCGACCTGCCGGCTGTTCCCAGCCCAGCTAGCCCAAGTCTAAGGGTGAGTGCGCTCATCGATTCTACTACCTATAACGAATTGAACGACTTGAACGATTTGAACCGCTCAAAACGCTCAAGCAGTTTACCTCGTTAGAGCGAGCGACCTTTCTCGGCAGCACGGGACTCCTCTTCGTTCAGGATCGGGCTGTACTTGGTCGCGCCGCCCTGGCGGCGAAAGCCTGGCTTGAATCGCCCGCCCGCGAGCTTAGCTTCCTCCAGCCGCAGTTCGATACGCACGTTCTTTTCTGGATCACGGAACACGTTCATCGGATCCTCTCCGCGCTGGACCTTCTCCATCTCTTCCTTGAGCAGCTTGCGGTAAAGAATGATTCCCTGGTCCGACTCGCCCAGCTTCTCTAGCGAGCGGTCAACAATCGGCTCCTGGGTGTACCACATCGTCATGTCCTGGCCACTGTTGTTGTCCAGGAGTGGCCATTGAGGCTCTCCATGATCGTCCACTGCCGGCACCGGGACATCGTAGAACGGGATCTTTTCCTGCGTTGACCGCTCCGCACCAGGGCGCGCAACATAACAAGAGTACCACCAGTGCATCGTATGAGTATCATCTATTGGTACCCGGATCTGGAAAGTGGGCCGGCGCGTACTTCCGCTCAGGAGAATGCTGGGAAAGATTATGGGGTGGCCAACCTGCCAGTCCTCATTCTCCTCTGTTTCTCCTTCCAGAACCCGCCGCTTAATGATTCCATACTCAAAAACATCAAATCCAATCTTCGTGTGATGCAGAGGCTTTCCCTGTTCCTTTTCGCGACCTAGACGCTCCAGCACGTAATTGTGGAAATGCTGGTGCAGCCACTCCACATGCACTGGGTCGAGCCCGTTTTCCATGATCTGTACCCAGTTGCAGGGGACCACCGCAAGGCCGATGTCGCGAAGTGCGTCGTCCCGCACAAAAAGATCCCAGCGCGGCAGGAGAGGCACGGGCTTAGGACCCATATACGCAAAGATCAACCCGCCCAGCTCCTGCACAGGATATGCTGAAATTCTCACACGATCCTTAAATGTGCTTCCAGCAGGTTCGGCCGGCTGCTCAATACACCTCCCCTCTCTGTCATATTTCCAGCCATGATACGCACATCGCAGTCCATCCTCCTCCGGTATCCCATATAGCAGGGACACCCTGCGATGAGCACACCTATCGCCAATCAAACCCAGCCGACTTTTCCTATCGCGGTAGAGCACCAGGGATTCTCCTAAGATCCTCACACCCTTGGTTGGCCGATCGACAAGCTCTGAACTGGCGGCCACTGGGTGCCAATAGCGGCGCAGCAGTGCGCCCATGGGGGTGCCCGGGCCTACTCGCGTTAAACGCTCATTCTCTTCCTTGCTCAGCATGGAAACCTCCCGCGCTCGTGGAGCGTCTCGTTGCTCGTCGTAACCAACACGCGTTATCTCTTCACAGTGCCAGCCAGCGCTTCGTCAATCACCTTGGTAATTTGCTTCATGTCGAACATTTCTGGATTCCACTGGGGAATATATCTTACTCCAGGTAAAAGCCGGTTCCTTGCCGGGATATCGTCCTTGGAAATATCGGTTCTTAGGGAACCCTCGCCTCCAGCATCGATATATTTTGCCGCAACTTTTTGGAAATCGATCTGCCCTTCTTTAGAGAGAAACCAGTTGATGAACACCCTGGCCGCATTAGGATGCGGAGCCTTGTTCATAAGCGCCAGTGTCTTTGCCCGGGTCTCAACACCCACGCCTTCCTTGAAGAGACTGGGATCAACCAGGTCCACCGGCAGCCCCTGCCTTTTAGCCTCGCTGATCGATTGATGGCGGCACAGGCAAAGAGCAAATTTGCCAGTCGCCAACCAATCCTCTCCTTGTGGGTATTGCCTGTAAAGCGTTATATCCATTTCGCTGTACAGCCGTTTGACAAATTCAGGCCCCAGTTCAGAGTGGTGATAGAAGAAGCGCTCACGAGTAGCGGCAAATCCGCCAGAGCGCAGATCAAAAGCGGCGATCTTACTCTTCCACTTGGGGTTCAGAAGGTCCCAATAGGATTTAAACTCATGCGGCTTTACAAGGCTCGTGTTGTAGGCCACCAAGTATAGGGGGGCCCCCACGTAAACAAGGATGTGCTTGCCCTCTGGGTCTATGGTGTGGTGTTTTCCCTGCCACCATTTTGACTTGTCCTTAACTTCCGGCAAAAGAAAGGCGGAGGTAATGGGTTCTAAAACCTTCGCCTGGTAGAGCCTATAGGGAGAGGTGTTGCCCAAATTGCCGACATCGGCAAGAAACTTTCCCGCCCTCCTCTCTGCCATGATTCGGGATACAAGCTCGCCTCCCCTTGCCGATACCAGGCTTATCTTGATTTTAGGGAATTTTCTCTGAAAGCTGCTATTGACAAAGACTTCGCCAACTTCGGAGAGTGTATAAAGTACCAGTTGCCCTTCCTGCTCTCCGGCCTTCACCGTTTTTTCCCATTCTATCTGCCAATCTGCCTTAACCTCCGCCGCGAAACTGGGGGCTTGGCTCAGGAAGATCGTGACCGCAAGAACCATCCGGGCTGAATTCCGGCCAAGCTGGCGGTAGCTAAAATATTCCACGAATTTAGCAGACAACACCATCATCCCCGTGGCGTTCTTCTACTACGGTCTGGGAGATAATTACAAGACTGGCCTTAGTTGGCTATCGTAAGCCGGGGAATAGAAGGCTTGCCAATTCGGCTACAGATTCAGGGTAGGCAATGCGGCGAGAGGTAGTCAACGCCTACTTATTGAGTAGGGTGGTCAGCATAGCACGATCCCTAAATTTCAGAAACAGCACCGCTTCTCTATCCTGCCTTAGCAGTGATTCTGTTGGTGCACCGGGGATGGTAACTGCCCATACTACAAGTGGCGCCCGCCTTTGCCATAGCGGCCTCGAATTCTTTGTGGATAGCAGGATCCTCGTCCTCAAACTCGATCTGGCCCCCGCCCTCCTTAATACTCTTATAGGTCGCGCCCTCGCTGTCTGTTAGCCGCATGAAGCGGAAGCGCCAACTACCCCAGCGGAGCGCAAGATAGCGTGCAGGTTGGGCGCCGGAATTGAAATGTTGGTGAAACCACTGATTTGGAGGTACCACGACACTACCGGCCGCCCAATCTACCCGCTGCCGCCCGGCTCCCTCAGGCCAGAGCACGGAATGACCCTGCCCGCTCAAAATGATCACATGGGCCCCTGGGCCGTGGCGATGCGCTTTCTTGTAGGTACCGACAGGAAACTCGGAGATGTGGGATCCCATGGTCTGGCCTGCCAGGTCGAACTTCATGTTGGTGCTCCCTTTTCCTCGTTCGCTATAGTCCTTCAACCCTATGTTATGGGTGTCAGAGACGAAATTCGTTGACATGAAGAAGCGACCGTAGATGGTTCCCTTGCCGCCGAAGTAGTCTTCGGTATTAGGGTCGAAGCGATCTGTGAAGGCAAATTCATCACCAAAGATAAAATCGAGATTGTGAAAAAGATTCATCATAAAGGAGCTATTCGTTACGGCAAAATATCTGGCCGGTTCGCTTCCGCTACCGTTAAAGTGCTGGTAGCGAGAGTTCAGTGGAATAGCAAAGAGACTTCCCGGACCCCACTCAAAGGTGTGCTTCTTCCCTTCCTTCTGCCAAACCGTCGTGGCCCCGTGCCCCTTCGCGACATAGACCATCTCTTCGTAGAGGTGTTTCTGGGGCTTCAACTTCCCTCCGGGAGGGATCTCACAGACATAGGCGTCATTAACACCGCCTGTACCATCGAGAACGATAAAAGCCCCGAGTCCCCCTTTAAGGTCCCAGGGAGCTACCTCTACCGTCTTG
>JBOHVJ010000187.1:0-2948 GCA_050735075.1 Binatia bacterium | reverse complement strand
CCGAGCCGCTAAGGAAGACGGATCGCAGGTTCTCGGGAAACTCTATCCGGGTAAGCCGCTCAGTAGAGATGGACACTGAAATGGGTTTGCCTTCCCACTTGATCACCCTCGCGTGAAGAATGGAAGGCAAGAATAGGATAACCGCCAGACCGAGAAGACGTCGCATGGGTCGGAGTCTACCGGATGACCTAAATCAGTGGATTGGCGTAATTGGAACAAAGAGGTGGCTAAAAAGGGGGGTTCGCTGTTTTAGACCGTGATACCTTGCACCTGCCGAGGGAAAGGCATGAGCTCGAATCAAGTGCGCAAGGAGCTGCGTCTGGCCAAAGGAGGCCCTGAACGAGCTTCATGGAGATCTTGAGCTCATATCGACCTTTCGCAATTCCCAAAATCCGAAAAAACAAGAAGACAATCCAGGCACCGAATACTCTCCCAAGAAGTCATTGATTGACCGGGATGTGGAATTATGGCATTTATAGCCATAATGGCCAGGAAGCGGAGGGCGGTCCTCCTTCAGCATGATGAAATCTGCGATGAGGAGGGATGGCGGTTCATTATTAAGGTTTGGAAAGTGCCAGTAAGCAGAAAAAGCCCGGAGGGTATGGATTACTCCCTGTCCCTGATTTCCCCTGATGGAGAGCGGGTGGTGGGATATGACAATCACATCACCGCCATGCGCTGGGACAGGAAAGTCCTTATGCGTATAAGGACATAGACACCCTGATCGCTGACTTTAAAGCCGATGTAGCGAAGATAAGGAGAAAGAAGCCATGAAGGTTAAGAAGGTGAAGATTGGGATCAGAAGCACAGATGAGGTGCTCCAAGAGGCGGCGGAGACCATGAAGGCTGTGGCTGCAGGGAAAAAAGTCAGGCCTAAAGGCCGTCGCCTCTTTTTCACCAACCCTGAGGCGCTACGTCGCTTTCTCACTCCCAGAAGGTTAGAACTCATACGGCTTATTCGCCAGCAACATCCAACCTCCATCAATGAGCTTGCCGCCCATGCTCAGCGTGACTTCAAAAGGGTCTATGAGGATGTCAGGCTCTTGGCCGAGGCAGGCCTCCTGGATCTGGCTAAGGACAAAGGCCGAAAGATGGTCCCACGCGTAGCGGATGAGCTGCGACTGGAGATCGTGGTCTGATTGGTTGCTGGGTCTTCCCAGCACAGGACCGGGATAGTTGTGAAGGCTGGAACTCGATTCTCGTTAAATGGTCGGTTGAGATCAGGACTCTCCTCCCACTTGACCACCCTTGCATAAAGCTCGGAAGGGACAAATAACAGAAGCGCTAAGCCGATGAGATGCAGAGGCATGGCCAGAGTGTATCTGCCGGCGAAAGCCGATGACTTGGCATAATAGGAACAAAAAGGAGGGTTTTCGCCGCTTGGGTTGGGCGGAGCAGTATTTTTTAGGCAATATCACGCCACTTCGTAGGAGCTGGTCCTCACTAAGTGGTAGCTTGCTTGGGAGGTATACTCGCGGGATTCCATTTAAGCGTCTCTGGATGCAATTCTTGTTCACGCCTTCAAACCAGGTCCCTTTTACATGCTGTTCAACTCAAAGGGGCTGTGGTGAGTGAGGGTTTCTGAGGTAAAAAGGTGAGAAGAGCAGCAGAAGGGCATTTGAGTCCTCCACGGATAGTGCGATACGCTCCATTTTTACTATGGCGAAAAAGGGCAAAGTCATGTTGTCCTTTGAATGCAGGGACTGCAAGGTGAAAATCAGGCTGACTCTTTATTTTGGGGGGAAGAAGATTTGGAATAACTCCACCAGCCCCACCTTGCAAAAGCTTTATCCACACCAGAGGCACAGGGTCAGTGTTCAGTATCTCTTTGAACCCGATTGGTGATTGAGATGGCCAAAAAGCGTTATCGTGGCCACTACTGTTGGGTGTGTAGACGAATCCGAGCCAACGAGCGTTTCAGCGGTAAAGGGCATAGCAGGCATATCTGCCGCGACTGTGAATTGAAAATCCGTGCCCAGGCTCGTGCGAAAAAATGATGGAAGGTGACCTTGATGATCTCGTACCCATCCACCAGCAGTCCGCGCATCATGGACCACATGAGATCCAGAGAAGGCACCTGCCGGCTTGCTCCGCCTGAACCTGAAGCGATTTAGGATGATGGGAGATGAACCAATACTCATATGGTTACGGTCCGAAGGCTCGGCTTGTCTTCCGGATAGTTTCGTATTTTCGCAATTGCGAAAACGTGAAAGTCGGACCAACGACACGAGGCCTCACCCCGAATCCGAATGTGATGATCAAGAAGCACCTGTTCCAGCGCGCGAGCCTCAGGCCGACATCGCACCCTATTCTTTCTACGCGTTATACGGAAACGTCAGACGCCAAGAATCCCAAGCTCAGGATCGTCAAGAAACAAAAGTCTCCCCTCGTTCCCCCATAGGAGTTGACGACAGTTTGATCGGGATTGTCGGAGGTGGAGAGATTTAGCTGGTACGTCGTTCCGCTCTCGCCGACAACAAACAGATTATCTTCTATGTCCGCCAGCAAGGCCCGGACATAGAGAGACCTATCCTCTTTTTCTACGGCAATGTCCGAGCCGCTAAGGAAGACGGATCGCAGGTTCTCGGGAAACTCTATCCGGGTAAGCCGCTCAGTAGAGATGGACACTGAAATGGGTTTGCCTTCCCACTTGACTACCCCTGCGTGAATGATTGGTGGAAACAGTAATAGAACCCACAGGCCGATCAGAAAAGAGCGCATGGGTGAAGACTACCCGGTGAGGTGAGTCAAGAGATTGGTGTAATGGGAACAAAAAGGCCGTTAAAAAGGTGGTTTTCTCTGTGTTGCCGGCTGAGCCCTTTATGTGATGGGATTATTCACTGGCTGGAACATGCCCCGCTGGGATGACATTGACGCCTCGTACAGTCCAATATCGACACGGGTGGATCTCCAAGAAGCTAGGAGCGAGCCTGGCATCCGCGTTGCCG
>JBOHVJ010000186.1:0-5668 GCA_050735075.1 Binatia bacterium | reverse complement strand
TTCTCAAACAGTCCCTGCCTGGCCGGATCCTCAACTACGGAACTCTGGAGCTTAGCTCAGCAGGGCGGGACGAAGCCGAGGTTATCTTCGCAGGTATCCCAGATCCGAAATCGGTGAAGCAGTTGGTAATGGACCTTAAACAAGGGAGCGCGGGCGGTCAAGGGTAAACTCTGACCTCTCCTTAGGGAAGGGCTTCCAAATCTCTGACCTGATTTTACGACAATTCGCGAAGTAATCCTTTCCAGGCCGTGCGCTCGCGCTTGGGGTTAACCAGTGGGACTAACCGAGCGCAGTGGGTTTTCAGTCTATGGTAAAACTTCGCGTTGGATTCGACTTCTTGCAGGAGGCGGGCCAGCCTGCGGGTGTCTCCAACAGGGAAATAGCCTGGGTAATTTCTGCCCAGAGTTCCTATCAAGCCAGGTATCTTTGAGGCGACGACAGGCACCGACGAAGCGATAGCCTCGGACAGAACGTTGGAGCTCCCCTCCATCCTAGAAGTGAGAGCCACAAGGTGGCTGCTGGCTAGTAGCCGCCGCGTCTTCCAATGAGGCAGGTCTCCTACCCAGCGGTAGCGCGGGTTGCGCGAGACCTCTGCCAGCGTGCGTTTTTTCAGCTCTTCAGTGAGGGCGCGACCGATATGAAACACTCGCACACGGGATGACGCTGGAAGGTGCCGGGCCGCCATCGCCGTGCGCAGCGGATCTTTTTCCGGCCGCAGATGGCCGATGACGCATACGTTAAAAAAGCCATTGCGCGAAGGCGACACCTTGCCGTTGAACGAATCAGCAGACTGGTAAATGACCCGAGTTTTTGAATGCAGCCGTTTCGGGAGCTCAGCGATTCCCATCGATTGGAGAACGATCAGGCGGGTCGCAAGATCGAGCGACTTTTGCGCATTGGGATTTATCTGGATATCACGGTACAGGTCTGTCCCCGTGAGGGTCACGATCAACGGCAGTTCCGGATGCAGTTCTCGAAAGCGTTGAATGGACTCGAAGCTGCGAAGGGCGTGCAGGGCGATCATGAGGTCACAGGCGCCACCCTCGTAGCGTTGCTCGAGGGTGATCTGATGCCCCAAATGGCTCAGGATGCGCTTCCAACGAAGGGCCGTGATGCTGTTGCCGTTGCGGGCGCTTGTGGAAGCTGGTGTGATAAGCCTGATCCTCATGACGTCCTACTTGGCGCAGGTGCGGAAACCAGCCCACACATCACGGCGATCAGGAGTGTAAAAGTTGCGCCAGGTGTTGCGGATAAGGTGCGAACGTGTGGTCCAACAGCCGCCGCGCAGGACTTTGTGGTTGCCGAACCAGGGCTGGGAATATTCTTTGTAGGGATCGATGACAAATCCTGGATAGGGGTGGAAGGCACTCGCCGTCCACTCCCACACATTGCCAATCATCTGGCGGCAGCCAAAGGCGCTGTCTCCGGCCGGAAGCGCTCCGACTTCCACACAGCCCATCGCGAGCCAATCGAGGTTGGCACGGCCCGGAGCGGGCGGCCCATCACCCCAGGGGAACCTCCGCTTGCGCCCGGTCACTCCGCGCCCGTCTGCTGTCGGCTCCGCAGATGCCGCCATCTCCCATTCGGCCTCTGTCGGTAGTCTCCTGCCAGCCCAATTGCAGTAGGCCTCTGCCTCGTACCAGTTGACGTGAATGACGGGGTGGTGCTCCCTCAGCGGCACGAAGGTATCGAATACTCTCTGGTACCAGCGCCCGCCAGAGCGGGGCTCCCAGTAGACCGGATGTTCGATCCTCCCCGATGGAAACGCGAGATCTGATTTGCGCCTTTCCTTATTGCTCCAGAACCTTGAAAAAGATCGTTCAAGCTCCGGGGCCCCGCCTGATTCTAGCCAGCGCCATCCTTCCTCACTCCAAAATTCTCGTTTTCGGTACCCTCCGTGCCCTGCGAACGCGGCAAACTCTCCGTTCGTGACCGGCGCACGGGCAATGCGGAAGGGTTTCACGTGCACGGGGTGAGACCATTTCTCGTTGTCAAAGACAAAAGGAAAATCGGGTGTTGCCCCTAGCATAAAAGTCCCGCCCGGGACTTCCACATCTCCTGGCAACGGGCCTCCTTGTATGTCATTCGATTTTTGCACGTTGAGACTTGGAGGCGGGTATCCAAGAGTCTGCCTGGTGTAAGCCATCGCCTCATCGTGCATATCTTCATGGAAGGTGACAAGGAGATGGAAATAGATCCCTTCTTGACTGGGCTGTCGGGAGCCCAAACCATCGATGGCCCGATTAAGGACCTTCGCCATGTACTTCAGAGTTTCTTCTCTGGATAGGAGCCGAAGATCCCACCTGGTGTCGTGCACAACATCTGTGGAGTTATAAAGCGCATCCCCACCCTCGAGGATGGGTTTTTGCTTGCGCAGGTGTCTCAGTACCCAGAACTCCTGAGTCCAGGCTATATGTCCAATCTCCCAGAGTGGCGGGTTTACAATGGTGAGGCGGGGTCCAATCATCTGCTCGTCAGTCAGGTCAGCGACTAAATCCATAGTTCGCGCCCGAGCCTCTTTAAGCAGAGCGATGATTTCGCCCGGCGACATCTGAGCGTGTCCGGACGATTGGGCCACGGAATGTGCGTTTGTCCATTTCATAGTTAGTTCAAAGCCAGTTTTTACGACACTTGCAGCCAAGGATCAAGGGCTAAAGCGCTCCAGATTTTATCCCCTTCCTTTTACTGGCAGACTCCGCTAGCCCGTTATCCCTATGAGTGGGTAGGGTCCTTTCTAGGAGGCCCAACCAGGGGCGGAATTCTTCAAACCAGGGTTGGTCCCGATTCTTCAAGAAGTAGCGTTGTGCGTCCTTAAGTGCGGAACGCCTTTGAGATGATAGACGTAAGGGCCGGTTTTTGTCTTTTAACCTGTTGATCTGCTCACAAAAGTGACGAATGGCCCGCCAATAGACAAGTGCTTCATTCCCGAACCGTTCCTTGATCACGCGGTCCCAACTCTTTTCAGGATCATAGGCGACAGGGTCGGCCGCATAATCAAAGCAGGTGGCGAGCGGAATGAAGCTGAGCGTCTCCTGGAGCAACGGGTTGTTCAAGTAGCCGTAGATGAATTCCGGCAATCGAGGGTCCCGTCCGGTCAAGGGACTCAGGTGCATCTCCGTGCTCATAGCGAGATCGTTGACCGGGTAATTGTCCCACAGAATCAGGCGGCGTTTGAGGTGCTGAGCGATCTTCCGTACATGGGCCAGGCTGATTTTTTTTGAAACCACGGAAGGGCCAGTCCACAGACAAGCAATGTCTTTGGGTAAATGATGCGCCAGGTTTTCTAAAAATGACGGTTCGAAGCGGCCGAAGATGCGGGCGAGTAGGGGATCCTCCGTGTAATAGGAAGGACAGATCCACCATTCCACATCAGTCCAACGGGTAGGTTGTTGCGTCAAAATTCTCTTTAGCCATTTACCTTCGGCTTTAGCCAAGCTGGCGTCAAACTCCTTCTTATCTTCTTCGTGTTCCAGTTGTGAAGGGATATCATCGAAGAGAACGGCGAATGTTCTCACACCCACATCGTAGAAGCGCTCTGCTTTAGTGAGCAGGGAGGCCATGGGCTCCTCAGAGGCAAAACAGAGTCCCTTACCCGGATGGAAACCGTAGACAAAGTCGATTCGGTACTGTTTGGCTAGACGGATGAGCTTGAGAAGTGCCTTCCATTCGGTCTCTGGATAGGGCTCCCTCCATCGCTCACGATGATAGGGGTCGTCTTTGGGAGCATAGAGGTAGGTGTTCATACCTCTATGGGCGCCGAATTCGAAGAGCGCGGCCCTGTGGGGCATGCTCCACGGAGGGCCAAAAAATCCTTCGACAATTCCGCGCCGCTGAAAGGTGTGGTGGTCTGGCATTCGAAGTTAAATTATCATGTTGTCGCCCCTTTTGTGAATTGCCTCTACGGGATCATCTCCTAAATGCAACCTGAAGCAGGCTGACTAACTGCTGGCTGAGGACGTGGAGCCTTTCTTCTCCTTGACACTTATCCTGAGCGGGGCCTTAGGAGGGCCGACTCGGCTTCTCCGCGATCACCGTTGATGGGTTCAGCGCATAGTCCTGCTCTCGAATCTGCCGTTGGAACTGGGTTTCGAAGAACTCTACAGATTTACTATGGGTCACGTTGCGCATGCTAAATCGACACACGTAGAATATCAAGGAAAGTTTGGGCCTCTGCCTAACGTCGTGGGTGAGAGGCGCGTCTTTCAGCGGCCTTCTCAACCCAGGGTTAGGGTCTACGCCGCCATTGTGAAAGAAGTTTATCATAGTCCGCATGCGAGCCAACCCAGTACCACACGATTTCGTCGCCTTGTAAGATTCCCACCGTTCGATAACCAGGGCTGATCCGAGCAGAATAGATTGGTCGTGTGGGATGGATAGGCTTGAAACGAAGACTCGGTTGGTTCGGGTTCTGCCGGAAGATCCGATATGCTCGACGGGCTTGACGTTGAACCTCTGCAGGCAGTTCGGCGAACATCTTCCGGAACTGCGCAGTGGTATGCGAGATCACAGTTTTTCCGGATCAAGCTTCTCAGTCCGCCCCGCACGATGCTCTGCCAATGCTTGATCGGCAAGCTCGGCAAGTAGATCGTGTGATCCGGCAAAAAGCTTTTCCCAGCGCCGCTCGGCGGCAAGTTCCTCCAGCAAGATGCGACCCAGTGCGTCCTGCTCACCTTCGGGAAGCTTCGAAGCCTCGTCAAATGCCCTTTGAAGTAGCTTTGTCATCTCAACCTCTGCCGAAAATATATCAAAAAACCCTCTTCAAATCACCCTTCCAACGGCACTCGCGTTTTGACCCTAACTATTAAGTGAGCCGCGCAAGACGCCACCATTACTGGCGGCCTATCCCGGACAGCTCTAGCATCGATTTAAACCAGAATCGCACGTAATATCCCTCTTTTACGATAATCTTGTCAAGCATTCGTATCGCGCAATCTAAAATGTAACTCTGTGGGGTATCATCGCGCAATTTATAATGTAACCCAGGCTATGTTGGTAAAAGATAGCAACGGAGGGTTACATTATGAGCCGAAAATCGAAACGGGAATACCTCAGGGCCATCTACCTCAGATACCGCAAAGCCACCATTGCAGCCAAAAGCCAGATCCTAGACGAGTTCTGCAAGATCTGTGGCTACAACCGCAAATACGCCCTACGCTTATTAAACGGCCCTTGTCCCGATCGACCGGCCAACAATTACGCTGGCCCACGGCGCAAGCGAAAACGCACCTATGGACCTCAACTCATATCCATCCTAACTGCCATCTGGCAGGCAGCCGGATATCCCTGGTCCACGCGGCTGAAAGCCTTACTGCCTGTGTGGATGCCTTGGGTGCGCAAACGCTTCTCACTGACCCCCAAGATCGAGCAACAGCTTTTGTCCATCAGCCCCAGGACTATCGATCTGAGGCTGAAAAGCAAAAAAATCCATCTCAAAAAGAAGCTCTACGGCCGCACCAAACCAGGAACCCTGTTAAAGCACCATATTCCCATCAAGACCGACTCCTGGGACGTAACCACGCCAGGCTTTACCGAAGTAGATTTAGTCTCTCATTGCGGCAACTCGGCAGCTGGGGAGTTTATCCATTCCCTCAACATGACCGACATCCACACTACCTGGGTGGAGAGCCGGGCCGTGATGGGCAAAGGCCAGACACGGGTGCTTGAAGCC
>JBOHVJ010000185.1:0-2872 GCA_050735075.1 Binatia bacterium | reverse complement strand
AAGCGGCAGTTTGTGGCGAACATATCGCATGAGATCAGGACCCCTGTGAGCACGATTCTGGGCTACAGCGAGGTCCTTTTGGATCCGGGCTTCGCCGGCGACAGCAGGGCGATCTTAGAGCGTGTAGTTACCAACGGGCAGGACCTTTCGCAACTCATGGATAGCCTGGTCGATCTTGCCCGGATGGAGACCGGGACCGTAGCCAAGAGTATTCAGGAGGTCAACGTCAGGGAGATGTTCCAGTCGCTGGAGATGATGGCGCAGAGACTTATCAGGGAGCGGCCTATCTGGTTTAGAATGCAAATCGAGCCTCAACTGGATGTCATTGAAACCGATGCAAAAAGGTTGCACCAGATTCTGACGCAACTTCTGACGAATGCGCTGAAATTCACAGAAAGAGGTGAGATCGTCCTAGAAATCAGGCCCATCTTCGACAAGGGCGATCCGTTTGTGCAAATCTCGGTCTCCGATACCGGGATCGGGATCAACAAACCGGACCAGGATATTATCTTTGAGGAGTTCCGTCAGTTAGACGGATCGTCCACACGGAGATATGGCGGGACGGGACTAGGGTTGAGTCTCTGCCAGAAACTAGCGCAGTCTCTGGGAGGGAGGATTGAAGTTGAGAGTGAAATCGGCCAGGGAAGCACGTTTAGTTTAGTCCTGCCGTTCAGAAGATCTGAACCAGAGGCCGCACGCGGGCTTCAGGCAATTTGAGATTTAGCAATCCTTTGACTCAGTCGAAATGGGTGATAGAATCTGGTCGTGCTTGCGGAAAAGAGGAGGACTTCTATTGCTCAGTTGCGCTGCCTTTCCATCGCTGCCAAGGGTCCGGGTCGTTTAGCGAATTTCTACCGTAAGGTGTTTGATCTCAGAACGGTCCGAGAGAGCAAGACCGCCGTCTTCCTTTCCGATGGCATCTTTAACCTTGCCCTTTTGGCGATTCGGCCTGACCGACCGCCAGGCCTTTACCACCTGGGCTTCCACGTGGAGGGAATGCCGGGTATACAGGAGCAGTCTGAGAAAAGCGGCGTCAAGGTGCAGCTCACTCCACGAACCGATAGCGAGCCTTACGTTGAATTTTGTATCGGGGATCCTGACAGGAACCTTGTCGATCTTTCCGAGACGGGTTTTGGGGTTTCGGAGGAAAAAAGTCCTTTTCCCATTCGACACATCGCCCTTTATACTCCCAATCCGCAGCGCCTAGCTGATTTTTATGGCAGCGTTCTCGGAATGAAAGAAGTCTCTCGCACGGACCGCTCATCCATCTTTGTCTCTGATGGTTATTTCAATCTCGCTCTGCTTTTTCAGCGAGCGGAGGAGAAACTCGGCATTCACCATTTCGGCTTCCAGGTGAAGAGCAACGAAGAGATCCAAAGACGAGTGGAGGAGGCTGGCGTTGCCGCTGGGGGAAGGCGACCAGATCGCATTCCCTACGCCGAGTATCGTGTGCACGATCCGGAAGGGAATGGCTTTGATATCTCCGAAAAAGGATGGGAGGTTTAGGCCTGCTCGGAAACATCGATGAAGACCCCGTCCGGGTCGGATAGTTGATATCGTCCGTGGCGACAGGTGGCGATAAGCCCTACTCGATGCTCGGCTTCTGACTGCACGCTGATTGTTCTTTCAGACATAGCTGGATCGGATTCTCTCAATGCAACCAAGTCCTTCTTGACCGCGTCCACACTTTCTACTTCGAAACCAATATGCTCCAATCCGGGCCTCTCAAGCCCCGCGCCGCTGTAGTCTGTGATATCCCAAGGCGCGATGATTAAGGTAACCCTGCCATCCGTAAGATAGAAGTTCGGATCTTCTAAGGCCTTTTCCTCCTCCCGCAAGTCGAATAAGTCGAGATAAAAGCGCGCGATGATGGCTGGATGGAGGACGCGTAATTTGATGTGATTTATTCGGCGCTCCTGCTGCCAGCCAGTCTCAACATAAACATCTGTTTTGTTCTCCATCCCCTCCTGCGTAAGGTCAAAGATATTGCCTTCGGGATCATGGGCGCCGAACGATGCGAAGGGGCGATTGGATGGCCGCTTCAAAATCTTAATGGCAGGGTATCTTTCCTTTATACGGGCGAAGACGGTCTCCATGTCGTCAACATCGATCCCGAAGTGGTGGAGACCCGCTGGATAGCCGGGTTTTCGTCCGATGACAGTCATGCCGACATAACCATCGCTGATGCTCAGGCCGTAGTTCATTTGGATGGCTTTGGCCTCCTGATCTGACCCAGGTTTTGACTTCTTCATGCCGAAGAGGGACTCGTAAAATTTTGTCTCCCGGACGAAATTTTCACTCACAATGGCCACGTGTTGGATTTTCCCTAACATAAGTTGCTTTTACCTTTCTTTGGATTCATTTTTTGGTGCCTTTTTCCCCGACGCCTTATCTCCCATGAAGCACAGCTCTTGTCAACTCTCCATGTTACTTGCCAAGGGTTGATCCTTCCCTGGAAGGGTGTTGACTCGGAGGATCTCTGTTGCTTCTGGGGAGGATTAAGGGCTGTGTTTTCCAAGATCAGACATGTGACAGCGTCTCGATTTCCAATGGCAGAGCTGATAGGGACCAAACAGGCGAGATGCTATTTATCTTGTTTTCTGCCGTGCTTGCGCCAACTCATCCTCTATAATTCGGACGAAGCTTTCCATGGGCTGGGCGCCGGAGATCATACGGCCGTTGATAAAGAAGGCGGGGGTGCCGGAGACCCCGAGGCGGGTTCCTTCCTCCATGTCCATTTGCACTGCGGCTTGATATTTTCCGTTGTTCAGACAGCGCTCGAAAGCTATCAGATTCAACCCCACCTCCTTAGCATACGCCTTTAGATCCTCCGGAGTAGCTTTGGGGGCATTAGCGTAAAGCTTGTCGTGGT
>JBOHVJ010000184.1:0-10098 GCA_050735075.1 Binatia bacterium | reverse complement strand
CCATCGGGACCGCCGGAACGTGCAACCCCTCGCTGAGGTCATCGCCTGTCACCACGGCGATCACTCCGGCCATCGCCGTTGCCGCGCTCGTATCGATGGAAAGTATTTTTGCGTGCGGGTAGGGGCTACGCAGGAAAGCCATGTGGAGCATTCCTGGTAACTCGATGTCGTCCACATAACAGCCGGCGCCCGTAATCAGCGGCCCGTCTTCGACGCGGCGTATTGACGCGCCGATAAGTCCGGTTCCGGTATGCTGTGTTGTCATGATGAAGCCTCGCTATGCGCTAAGCGCTTGGCGCAAAGCGTCTCCTTTTTCGCCTTCCGTTTTCATCCTTCATGCTTTCTTCTCTCACGCCTCGCGCCTTCCGCCTCACTTGATTTCCTTATCCGCCCGGGCGAGCGTGGTTTGCAAGCTAACGCCTCCCTGGTTATACTCCCGGTATGAAAACCGCGATTTCCATTCCCGACAAGCTATACGCCGAAGCCGAGCGTTTATCACGCCGCTGCAAGAAGTCACGGAGTCAGCTATACGCGGAAGCCGTGGCGGAATACCTCGCGCGCCACGATCCCGAGGCCGTTACCGAGGCGATGAACAAAGTGTGCGAGGCGATAGACACCCGTCCTGACCCAGCGATTTCAGCCGCCGCGAGGCGCACCCTTAAACGTATCGAATGGTAGTCACCCAAGGCCAGGTTTGTTGGGCTGACTTGCCTGATCCAACGGGTTCCGGTCCCGGGTTTCGAAGACCGGTCGTCGTAGTCCAAGGAGATGCCCTGAACCGAAGTGGGATTAGAACCGTCGTCTGCGTCCCATTGACCAGCAATCTTCGATGGGCGGAAGCTCCAGGTAATGTCTTGCTTCCCGCCCGAGCCACAGGCCTTCCAAAGGATTCCGTCGCCAACGTTTCTCAGATCGTCACTCTCGATCGTACCCTGCTGAGCCATGAAGTCGGAATGCTGTCCAAACGACAGCTTGACTTGATCCTTGGTGGCATCGATATCATTCTTGGCCGTTAAGCATACCCCCTTCGATTTTAGATTGTACCATTACCTGATCACTCGATCTGCTCTCACCAATACATTCGGCGGAATCGTCAGGCCGATCTGCTTCGCGGCCTTCAGATTGATGATGAACTCGAACTTTGTCGGCTGCTCGACCGGGAGATCGGCGGGCTTGCGGCCTTTCAGGATCTTGTCCACGTACGTAGCGGCGCGCCGGTACAAGTCGGTAGAGCTCACGCCGTAGTACATAAGCCCCCCGGCTTCCACTTCTTCTGCCCTTTCATACATCGCCGGGAGCCGACTCTTTACCGCGAGTGCGGCAACCTCTGTTCGGTGAGAACTGAGGATGCCGCCCGACACCCGGAAAAGGACCGCCTCAGCCCGCCCCCTGGTTGCCTCTCGGAATGCGGTTTCAAAATCCTTGGGACTTAGGATGTCTAGGTGTTGAAGCTTCACTCCGAGCGCCCCTGCGGCGAGCTCGATCTCTTTTAACGTTTGCGCGTAGTCCGAGCTGATTGAAGTCGCGAAGACGGCCACGCGCGAGAGCTTGGGAACGATCTCCTTCAGAAGCTCCAATCGTTTTCCGCTCAGCTCCGGCCGAAGTATTGCCAATCCGGTAATGTTCCCGCCCGGCCGCGCTAGACTGGCGACGAAACCGCTTCCAATAGGATCGCCACCCTGAATCATGACAATGGGGATTGTGGCGGTTGCCTCCTTGGCTGCGCGAATATCTCCCGAACCGACCGTAACGATGACGTCTACCTTGAGACGGACCAGCTCGGCCGCAAGCTTGGGACCGCGATCTGATTTTCCCTCTGCATATCGCCATTCAATGACGATGTTTTTTCCCTCTTCATACCCAAGCTCGCGCAGACCTTGCTGGAATGTTTCGCGCCAAGCCGGGTTAGCGGAAAGGAGGGAACCACTTAGGAATCCTATCCGGGGGATTTTCTTCGGCTGCTGCGCTTCGGCTATGGCTGCACCTGCGCCCAGGACCACTAGGACTAGAAGAAGCCTTGCAATCTTTCTCATAGCCCCTCCTCTATTCAGCCAACAATGCGAGCTCCACGGCAGATCCTTCTATGATGCCCGATACAGATAGAAGTTAACCTAGCAGGCACGCGCCCTAAGGTAAAGGGATTTCACCCAGCTTCTCGCGGAGAAAGGCGCTGACGTCATTCCAGTAATAGCCCGCATCATAGAAAAGCCTGTGTCCTCCTCCGCGATTATAACGAATGCTACGCACCTCTCCTCCCGGCCCTAGAAGCGCCCGTTCTAGTGCGCTGGAATTTTCTAGAATCCGTGGGTCATCGCTTGCCTCAACCAACAAAAGGACCGGTGCCCTAAGCGAGGATATACGCTTCACCGCTTCGGCAAAGTGGCCTTCTCCTGGTGCAGGTGCAAGGATAAGAAGGGCCTTCAAATCTTTTCGCTCGAGGCCAACCATTAGGGTCAAGAGTCCGCCGCGCGAGAAGCCCATGAGCGCGATTCGAGATGCATCTACATCCGGCAGAGTCTTTACGTAATCGATCGCCCTCGAAGCCTCCTCCTTGTGGCGTGGAATATTCCCTGGACCGCTTTGTCGGATTGGAGCAAACGCTAAGAAGCCATCGGCAGCCAGAGCTTGGCAGATTCCATCAAGGTCGTAGCCACGCCGTGCCGCTCCTTGGTAGCCATTCAAATCCACGATGAGGGCATGACTATAAACCACGGTTGGAAAGGGGCCTTCTCCCAGAGGTCGACAGAGAAGAGCCTTCTCCTCAGCTCCGCCGAAGCGGTAGCTCACCATAGAACCTACTGCGCCGCAGCCTTGAAGCATGAAGAGGAATAGAAAAATGACGGCATGCACAGGGTAGATTAGTGTTTCCAAGTCTATCTATTAGATGATTTTGGCCATTGTGAGAATATAGGCTACGGCCAAGATAGCATAGGCCAAGCACGAGAGGGAGAGGAAGAAAAGATTCAGCCGACCTGGACGAGCACGTAGGGGAAGGTGGCGCGGCAAATAGACACAGTTGAGAAAGATCAGCGCGACGGAGAAAAGCACCGTCCCGATAAAGCCGATGACTGCAGAGAGGAGGATAAGCGGCCCGGGCTCATGCAATAAGACAGTGATCGAAGTTACCGCTGTGAGGATCAGGAGGAAGCAGAGATACCAGGAGCGCACGGGGACCGACCTGGCTCGAGGAAAGAAACCGTAGATGCAGTCCGTGTGGATGCGGCTCACGGCGTCGACCGTAGCCAACCAAGTATCGGAGAGAAAAGCCGCGGCAACAACGAGAAAGAGAATTCTCCCAACTGGACCCCAGCTCACTTCAAAAAAGCGGCTTTGGACAACCGCAAGCTGATAGTGTTCCGGGAGCAGCCCTTTTGGGTAGAGAAGCGCGTAGGCTAAGAGACAGGTCATCAGGGTGGTCAGGATGTTTCCCCCGATTCCAATGGAGATATCCCAAAACAAGAGGCGCTTCCACCGGGACACATGTGCAAGGCCCTCATCTTCTCCCGGTACGAAGCCCGATTCGGGAATGGCTTCCGGTTTGCCCGTGATCGGTCCGGTGATTCTTCCCATGTAATGAGCCATCCCTACTCCCTTGTCGCGAATCCAGTAAGAGTAGAAGAGGGTCCAAAACCCTCCTAGCCCAGCAAAGGTGATCGCGGTGAGGAGTTTGGTGGCGTCGGCGGGGTCCCATGGCCTAGGCATCGACGATTGGGGGACAAATAAACCTTTTAGGAAGGAAGGGAGAACTGCCAAGGCATCTGGATGGGCACTAGCCCAGATGAGCCCCACAAGTGTCACGAGCGCGACACCCCACATGAAGCCCTCCACCAGTCGGTAGATGACTTTGCTAAACAGGATGGCAGAGAGGAAGACAAACATAGAAAGGTAGGCCCAAAAGAGGGTCTGGCCCCTTTGACTCCAGCCTGATGGAATGTCGGTTAGGGCTGCAAGGGAAGTTCCTCCAGCGGCCGCAAAGGCGCCGAACCAAAGGAAGGAAAGAGTCATCAGAATCCAGAGGAAAAAGGCAAAGATCCGATTCAAACGGATAAAGCCCTGAAAGATGCTTTCGCCTGTGAGCATAGTATAGCGGCCAATCTCATAGGTCACTGGAAGTTGGAGGAGGCAGGCCGGCAGAAGAAGAAAGAGAAAGGTAAGTCCGTACTTGGCGATGATATAGGGCCACCAGATAAGCTCCCCGCTCCCCTGCGCCAGGGCCATAAAGATCACTCCGGGTCCTAAGGTAGCGATTATTCCGGGAATGGGAGGAAGGGGAGCCCTTCCGTAAGGCGGCAGAGTCCCCCAAGATTGGCTTTGTGCCATCCGATCAGTATCCGTCGATTCGGTGGATAGCTCCCTCGGGAAGCGTGCTGAGCAGTTTTTGAAAGGCACGGTTCAGATAGGTCTGATCTTTGGACTCAAGGGTAACCTTCACTTTGTACTCGGGATTGTCGAGCACAGGATAGGATCCTAGAAGGAGTCCGGGAAAGCCCGTAAGCAGGTTGTTGAGGATCGAAGCAATAACTCCCTCGCCCTCTTTAACGTAGATGACCTTAAGAAAAAAGGGGGTATCACGAAAGCCCTCTTTGAGGATCTCAAAGCGCTCGTGGAGGATCTTCGGTATACCAGGAAAGATGTAAACGTTACGTAGTTTGACCACAGGGGCAAAACCCTCACCCACAAGCTCCGCCTCTTCGGGGACCTCGGCCATCCGAAGTCTGGCCTCATTGATATTTTCTCGATGACGCTCCCGCAAGCGTCGCTCCAGTTCCGGGTGGCGGATCACTTTTACCCCGAATCCCTGCGCGATCCCTGCCATGGTGACATCATCATGAGTAGGACCGACCCCGCCGGTGGTAAAGACAAGGTCGAAGTTACGTGAGAAGGTGGCGACCTCTTTGCCGATCAACTCGATCTCATCCGGGATAACGGAGATTCGCCGCACCTCTACTCCTAAGCTACGCAGCTCCCGGCTGAGAAAATAGGAGTTCGTGTCCTGAGTTTTCCCGGAGAGGACCTCGTTTCCGATAATAACGATGCCGGCGGTTTTAGACATGAATGAGAGGATTCTATACTAAAATTGCAGTTCCTTGCCAGAGGCACCTGTTCTCAGGCCGGTCAAAAAGCCTTCGACCTGAGCTCGTTCGACTGAGGCTCACGACCGAAGTCAGTCGAAGGTTCCATACGCAACTGCTTGCAGACCAGGCGGCCTCTTTTTCTGGTTTTACTAGGTATCGAACTCGCTGCAGCTCTGGAAGTAATGGCATTCGGAATTGGAGCAGACAAAGCGGCACTTTTGGTTGACGAGTTTAGAGCCGCAGATAGGGCAGAACTCCCACCAGTTCCCTTGTTCCTTCTGGGGGCTTTCTGATTGGGCCATTTCTATCTTCTCCCCAGCGCCCTGCGGGCGCGCTGGATGTTATTTACTTTGACGATCAATTGGGCCTTGCCCTTGGTCCCGCCTGTGGTGCCGTAAGCATACTCGATATTGACCCGCGCCTTGGAGAGCCGATCGGCTACACGAGCGAGGGCCCCGGGCTTGTTGGGTAGGTCTAAGGCCACGACATCTGACTCCACCACCATCATCCCGCCATCGCCAAGGATGTGAGCCGCTTGGACAGGGTTGCTGACCACCATGCGAAGCACTCCGTGGTCCACTGCATCCGAAATGGAAAAGGCAAGGATGTTGATCCTTCGTGCCGCGAGTGCACTACTTACCTGAGCCAACGTTCCCGGCTTATTTTCCAAGAAAACCGCAAGCTGTCTCAACACCTTCATGGTCGGCCTCCAACTTTACGAAAGAGTTTTCGGGCATTTTCTCCCAGGAGCTTTTTCTTAATCTGGGAAGTGGTCTTTGCTTTCCGAATGATTGTTACCGAGTCTTTGAGCAGCCCGATCGTAGGAAAATCGCTTCCCATAAGTACCTGGCCCTCTCCCATCATTTGTACTGCGAAGCGGATCTCTTCCGGGCTCCAGAAAGGAGGGGCGGTGTCAATAAAGACGCGTCTTTTGTACTTTTCGAAAAAACCCTTGGAGCGCTTGTCAAAGTAAGACGGGTTTAGGCGGTTTTTTATGGCGAAGAAGGCCCCACCCATGTGAGAGAAAACAAAGCGGAGGATTGGAAAGCGATCCAGGGTGCCGCTTAGCATCAGGCGGGCAATGTTGATCGTAGTGTCGAAGGCGCGGCCCAGGTTTCTTGTAAGGTTAAACTCTTCCATGCCGTGGGGATGGGCCAGGGGGATCTCCGCTGCGGGATGGACCAGAATCGGGATATCGAGATCAGAGACTGTTTTATAGAAGGGGTAAAGCCGCTCGTCGTCAAGGAGGATGCCGCTTATGTGGGTGTTAATGCCCACCCCCTTGCAGCCCAGTTCGAGAACCGCTCTCCTCAGCTCCTTTTGTCCCTCAGGATCGAGCGGCGGGACATGGGCGAGCGGGATAATCCGGCCGGGATATTGCGCGGTAATCTCCGCCATCTTGTCGTTAATGAACCGTGCTGCTTTTACATCCACCCAATCGAGCCAAACCCCCACATGAAGGGCTGTTTGGTCTATCCCGGCTCGATCCATAGCCTCAATTTGTTCCTCGATGCGGGCAGTCATTTTCGGAGGAGAGAAAAGCTGAACCCCGGCGCGGCGGATGCGAAACCGATCAGGCTCATGAATGACATCTTCATCCTGACGGACGTAAAGCTCCGGGCGACGGTAGTGTTCCTCCGGCATCCAATGGTGATGGACATCGATGACGAGATTCTGTTTCTTCATGCCCCTCCTATGTAATCGAAATCACCTTTGTTGACAAGAGATTTTCGCATTTCGCCCAATACATCCGTTGGACTTCCTAGAAGTCCCGTAATATATTTCAAACGGACATGTCTCACCCGGTTGTCCGCGTCGAGAATCTAAGAAAGAGCTACGGTCCCATCATTGCCATAGACGGTATCTCTCTGGAAGTCGAGGCGGGAAAAATATTCGGCCTTTTAGGACCCAATGGAGCCGGCAAGACGACCACGGTTAAGATTCTGACCACTCTCGTTCGGCCGGATGGGGGAAGGGTCGAGATCAGCGGAACAGATGTTTTAAAAGATCCTGTCAAGGTGCGCAGCCTCATCGGCTATGTCCCTCAGGAGTTGACCGTTGACCCCTACCTCACGGCACGTGAACATCTGCATTATTACGCAGATCTCTACCATCTCCCTGCGGCGATCCGGTCCTCTAGGATTCGAGAGGTGTTAACCCTCGTAGGCCTGGCGGGGCATGAGGATCGTCGTGTGAGACATTTTTCCGGCGGGATGAAGAAAAAGCTCGATCTCGCCTGTGGCCTCATCCATCGGCCACCCTTGATCTTTCTCGACGAGCCCTCTCTGGGTCTGGACGTCCAAGTGCGCCGAGATGTCTGGAGTTATATCTTAAGGCTCAAAGAGCAAGGGACTACCGTTTTTCTCTGCACCAACTACATGGATGAAGCGGAGCGTCTTTGCGACGATGTCGCGATCATCGATGGTGGCAGGATCGCTGTCATGGGCACTCCTACGACACTGAGAAGCCAGCTCAAAAGGGATGTGATCTCGGTTGAGATCGCCAGCCTCAATGAACATCGAGGGGAGATGTTGGAGGCCCTTGAGAGAGCCGTCTCTCGATTGGCGATTGTCCAGGGGACCGTTAAAGACGGCATGCAGCTCAAGGTCTATGTTGAGAGCAATGAAATCGCCCTGCCGCAGATTCTTGAATCCGCCGCTGCCTTGACCATCCCGATCCACACCATCACCTATAGCCGTCCTGGTCTCGATGAGGTCTTTCTCCACTATACCGGACACGCTTTCGCCGAGCGGAGAGAGAACCATGGTTGAGTTTGTGCAGGAGACGAAGGCACAACTGGTTCGCTGGATGATTCACCTGCTGCGTGAGCCTTTCAATATGGCCTTTAACTTAGTCAACCCGGTCATCCTGCTAATCTTTATGGGGGGAACCTTCCAGGGTCTTGCCCGGGACTCTACTGGCGGAGACTACCGCGGCTATCTTTTGCCAGGGATCTTGGCCCTTACGGCCTTCGGCAACAGCATGGCGGGAGGTATTCCGCTGCTCTTCGACAAGGAGAACGGTTTCCTCGTGCGTCTGATGAGTGTGCCCATCTCGCGCGCCTCCATCCTTGTCGCCCGTTTCCTTGCAGTGAACATCAACACGTCACTCCAGTGTCTGATCATTTTGGTTTTGGGCCTGCTCTTCGGCATTCGCATCGCCACCGGGATAGGCGGAGTTCTGACGCTTCTCCTAATCAGCTTGCTCCTCGGGTTCGGCGTGACCGTGATTTCCTTAATCCTCGCCTTCGTCTTGGAAAATCACGGTGACTTTTTTGCCATTTTAGGCATCAGCGCGCTTCCCGTCACCTTTCTCTCTAGCGCCTTTGTCCCCCTCGACTCCCTGCCTGGCTGGATGCGTTTTTTTGCCTGGGTGAATCCTATGACCTACGCGATCGATGGAATGCGCTCTCTGATCCTCCTCGGCTGGGATGGCTCGCTCCTGATCCGGATCGCGATCGTGCTGGTGGTTTTTGATGCTGTTGTGTTCTGGCTGGGGAGTAGAGTCCTGCGCCGGCACTTGGCATAGGACAGCTTTGGCCTGATTTGACGAACTAAGAAACAGATTTTTCAGCGGTCACTTTATCTCCGGCGTCTACCACCAGAGGGCATGTTTACTTCTTGCATTGCGACAGCGGGTAAATCCGACTCAGAAATCTGCTTGCTCTTTTCCACCTCCGCCTGACGCGCCGCGAGGACACGGATCGGTCCCACCTGCTTGGTATAGGTCTTAATGAGCCAGACCTTCCCAGTCAGCCGGTTCATTTTGTAGGCAGCATCCACCGGTCCATTGGGTGGGGTAATCGTGTAAAGACCGCCAAGGAGGGAAAAGAGAAGAAAGAAAACGATTCCGCCGCCGATGAACCATAAAAGTTTCTCTCTCATAACATTTCCCTTTCTTATCTACAGAAACGCTCCAAGCTCGAAGCGATCCTGGTTAAGGAACTGCCCCTCAACACGTACGTAATCGCCGCTGCGAAGCCGCCGCAAACGATCGACATCCGATCTCCGCGCGTTGTACGTGAGAGTTACCGTAATCTTCTTGCCGTACTGGTCGCGTAGTTCGAATAGACCTCGTTGGAAATCCACATGGTCCACCGTACCATCTAAACGCGCAATCCGGTCACTGGGGGTGGCCACTTCACCCCTTTCCTGAACGCTCTGCCGGACGCGGATCAGATCGGTATAGGGATTGCCGGAAGTGCTCTGCAGGATGCGCATCGCGACGAAGTCCCCAGGCTCTAAATTGCTGACCGCATATTCCTGCCGCCGATAAATTACCCGGGTGCGGTGATCATATCTCGCGCTTCTTACTCGACCGTCGTCTCCCCGCACTTCGATCTCGCGGTGCCGGGCATCTACCCATCGCACCTCACCAACGACCTCGCTTTCCTGTTTGCCACCATATATGTCACCTGGGGCACCGCCAATGTTGCCGATCTCGTAGCAGCCGGCAATGACCACCAGCGCAAGCCCCAGAACCAAATATGAACCTAGACGAGTTATTAAGTTCATCATGCGCCTCCTGTAAAATTTTCGTCCCTATGGGGCTCGCAATCTAAAAGCTCTCTATTTGCTGTGACCCTTTGCTTGTCCCGAACCGCCAGTAGAACCAGCGGCAACCCCGGAACTATGCCCACGACCAGTTGTGACACCGCTGGCAGACCCTACAGGGCGACCGGACCCGCTCACGATCCCCTCACCACTCCCACCTTCAGCCCCCTTCACAGATCTCCCCACCGACCTGCCACTGCCCGTGACAACTCCCCCCTCTGAAGAGCCTGCCGGTTGACCACTAACTACCCCGCTCCCTGTCGGAGAAGTACTCCCAGCCGCCAAACCCTGATTGGCACCTTTAAGACCACTGATGACTGGCCCCAACTTAAAGCCTAACTTGTGGGCAATCTGTCCCCAGCCCATATGATACTGGCTCCTCATCATTAGAATCCCTTCCATCTTTGTAGTGCTAGCCGTCGTGCCGCTGGTGGTGGTGATCGATCCACCCATCAGTGCCGCTTGAAGCT
>JBOHVJ010000183.1:0-1802 GCA_050735075.1 Binatia bacterium | reverse complement strand
CCTTACACTACCGACCATAAGATTGCCGTGGAAGAGGAACAGAGGAACAGGGGACGTTGTTGACTGGAGGAACAGGGGACGTTGTTGACTGAGTTGACTTACTAAGGTAATAAACTGGCTTTGTTTGGATGAGGGGAGAGAGATGCCACGGCAGGCGAGACTGGATTCTCCTGGCACACTCCACCACGTGATTATCAGAGGGATAGAGAGGAGAATGATCGTCGAGGATGGGGAGGACCGAGAGAACTTTGTCTCTCGGTTGGGAAGGCTTGCAAGCGAGAGCAGGACTGGGATTTACGCCTGGGCACTGATGACCAACCATGCTCATATTCTTTTAAGCAGTGGTCCGCAGGGTTTATCCAACTTCATGCGCCGGTTTATGACCGGCTATGCGGTTAGCTATAATTTACGGCATCGCCGGTATGGGCATCTGTTTCAGAATCGCTACAAATCGATTGTTTGCGATGCGGACAGTTATTTTACCGAGCTGGTGCGCTACATTCATTTAAACCCGCTGAGAGTGAAGCTGGTGGAAGACCTTTCCCAACTTGAAAGATACCCTTACTGTGGTCATGGGGTGATTGTGGGCAGGATAAGGTACGATTGGCAAGATCGGGAGCACGTCTTGAGTTGGTTTGGCCGGAGCGAGGGGGAGGCTAAGAGGGCGTACCGCAGATTTGTTGAGGAAGGAGTGGCTCTTGGCAGGCGGCCGGAGTTGGTGGGGGGTGGCTTGGTTCGTTCTATTGGGGGCTGGTCGGAGGTGATCTCTTTGCGCAGGCGGGCTGTTGGGGAGCTGGCCGACGAGCGGATATTGGGTAGTGGGGATTTTGTCCAGCGGATTCTGAAGGAGGAGGACGAGAGGGTACGGCAGCAGTACTCTTCCAAGGAGCGTCAGAGAGAGCTGAAGCATATCATTGAGGAAGTATGCCGGAGGAAGAATGTTTCCATGACTGAGTTAAGGAGCGGGAGCCGGCGGGGGACTATCTCTCGATTCAGGGCTGAGATTACCCGTAGCTTGGTTGAGGATTATGGCATTTCGATGGCTGAGGTGGCGCGACAGGTAGGGGTTTCAACGTCGGCCATTTCCAAGATACTGACGAGAAGTAATTCCACTTAGTCAACAACGTCCCCTTATGGGCAAGTTAGGGTCAGGCTTGCCTTTTTGCTATTTAGTGTCACATCGTGATAGAGCCATTGCGTGGCAAGAAAACCCCGCGTTTATTTTCCTGGAGCCTTTTATCACGTCATCAGTCGCGGAAACCAAGGGCAGATGATTTTCCACGATGATGTTGACCGTGAGCGCTACCTTTCGCTGCTCCGAGAGGTGCAGACCCGATACGGCCCGAAGCTCTATGCCTACGTATTGATGGGGAACCACGTCCATTTGTTGATGGAAGTTGGAGGAGTTCCCCTTTCCAAGATCATGCAGAACTTGCAGTTTCGCTACACCCGATACTATAACCAGCGGTACAGAAAGATTGGGCATCTGTTTCAGGGCCGCTACAAGGCCATTCTGTGTGACCGGGAGAGTTACCTGTTAGAGCTTGTGCGCTACATCCATTTAAATCCTGTCCGGGCGGGCTTAACCCGGCATATAGACGGCTACCGGTGGAGTAGTCATCCGATCTATTTGCGGGGAGGTGAGGAGCGAGTGGTTTCTGTGAAGGCCGTGCTTGAGCAGTTTGGAGGCAGGCGTGGGGAGGCGATTCGACAGTACCGTAAGTTTATCAACGACGGCTTAGGGGAAGGTCATCGCGAGGACTACTACCAGGTGATCGACCAACGATTCTTGGGGGATGAGG
>JBOHVJ010000182.1:0-12601 GCA_050735075.1 Binatia bacterium | reverse complement strand
CAACTATCCTCATATCGTTCAGTCCTGTAAGCGCTCCTTGAAGTATTGGATGGTTTTCCTTAACCCTTCATCCAGCGAGATCTGCGGTTCCCAACCTAGAATTTCCCGTGCCTTGGAGATATCCGGCTGGCGCACCTGGGGGTCATCTTGGGGCAACGGGCAGAAAACGATGGGACTACGAGAGCCAGTGAGCTTAAGAATCTTTTTGGCAAAATCCATAACGGTCATTTCGTGGGGATTTCCGAGATTAACCGGAAGATGGTAATCCGATTCCACCAGTCGGTGGATGCCACGAACGAGGTCATCAATGTACTGAAAACTCCTGGTCTGTGTCCCCTTCCCATAAACCGTGAGCTCTTCCCCTTTACTAGCCTGGGTGATGAAGTTCGGAACCACTCGTCCATCCCTCATTCTCATCCGTGGGCCGTACGTGTTGAAGATCCTGACGATCCTGGTATCCAGGCCGTGATAGCGGTGGTAGGCCATAGTCATAGCCTCGGCAAAACGCTTAGCCTCGTCGTAAACTCCGCGCGGTCCTATGGGATTCACGTTTCCCCAATAGTCTTCTCCTTGGGGCCTGACGAGAGGGTCCCCGTAAACCTCGGAAGTAGAGGCGAGGAGAAACTTTGCCTTCTTGGCCTTAGCTAGGCCTAGCGCGTTGTGGGTTCCGAGAGAGCCCACCTTAAGGGTGGGGATAGGCAGTTCCATATAGTCTACAGGACTCGCGGGGGAGGCAAAATGCAAGACAACATCGACCTTTCCTTCCACCTGAATGAATTGGGTCACGTTTTGGTCGACAAAGGTAAATCGGGGATGCGAGGAAAAGGATGCCACGTTTTCTTGGCTACCGGTCAAAAAGTTGTCGATGCAGATAACCTCGTCTCCCCGCTTAAGAAAGCTCTCGCAGAGATGGGAGCCAATAAAACCTGCGCCGCCCGTGATCAGAATCCTAGCCATCTTTTCGTCCAATCGAGTAATAGGTGAAACCTAATCTCCTCAGCTCACCAGGGTCATAGATGTTGCGCCCGTCAAAGATCACGGAGTTTTTGAGCAGATCTTTTATCTGTTGGAAGTTCGGGCGGCGAAACTCATTCCACTCCGTGACAATCAGGAGGGCGTCCGCCCCTTTCAAGGCGTCGTAGTTACGCTGGTAATAGCGGATGCGCTTACCGAAGAGCTTTTTGGCCTCTCCCATCGCCTCGGGATCATAGGCCTGGACCTGAGCCCCTGCTTTGAGGAGAGACTCGACCACGGTAACAGAAGGCGCATCTCTCATATCGTCGGTCCGCGGCTTGAAGGATAGGCCCCAGACGGCAAAGGTGCGTCCGGAAAGGTCGGGGCCGAAATGGCGCTTTACCTTCTCTACCGAGACTGACTTTTGCCGTTCGTTAACCTGCTCGACAGCTCTGAGCAGCGGCATCTCAAGTCCCGGCTCTCCCATAGAGACCATCGCGCGGATGTCTTTTGGAAAACAGGATCCTCCGTAACCTACGCCGGGAAAGATAAAATGGGGTCCTATGCGGCGGTCCAGCCCGATAGCGCGGCGAACCTCGCCGACATCGGCGCCGGTCTTCTCACAGAGGCTAGCGATTTCGTTGATAAAGGATATCTTCGTGGCCAGCATGGCATTGGCCGCGTACTTGCTCATCTCCGCGCTACGGGCGTCCATAACAAGAATCGGATTCCCGGTTCGAACAAAGGGCTCGTAGAGTTCTTTGAGGATTGCGATGGCCTGAGAGTCCTCACTGCCCAGAACCACCCGATCCGGCTTCATGAAGTCTTCGACTGCCGCGCCTTCCTTTAAAAACTCTGGATTAGAGATCACGGCAAACGGGTGGGTGGTTGTATGCTTCATGACGGCATGGATCTCGTCCGCCGTCCCCACGGGCACCGTGCTCTTGTTGACAATGATCTTGTACCCATTCATGGCCTGGGCGACGGCCTTGGCCGTTGCCAAAACCTGTTCGATATTAGCCTTGCCGTCAGAATTCTGCGGCGTCCCAACCGCTATAAAGACAATAGAGGACTGCTTGACCGCAGCTTTCAGCTCCGTGGTGAAAGAGAGCCTCTGTTCCTCCGTGTTGCGGCGGACCAGTTCTTCCAGCCCCGGCTCATAAATAGGGACCTTACCGGCCTTCAAGGCAGAGATCTTCGCCTCATCGATATCAACGCAGATGACATCGTTGCCGCTCTCGGCAAAGCAGGTTCCCGCAACGAGACCCACATATCCTGTACCAATGATCCCAAGGTTCACAGCAATTTCCCTTCGTCTAGAATCTCTTTAATGACGTAGGTCGGTTTATCTTGTGATTCGTGATAAGTTCGCGCCAGCATCTCTCCGAGTAAGCCCATGGTGATAAATTGAAAGCTGATGAGGATTAAGAGGACAGCGAGCAAAAGCAGGGGTCGACCTCCGATCTCCAACCCATAGAAGATCTTCTGGACGCTGAGATAAATGCCAATGATAAAACCCGCTCCTCCACTCATGAGTCCGATCAGTCCGAAGATATGGAGGGGGCGCGTCGCATAGCTGATCAAAAACTTTACCGTTATCAGGTCGAGGACGACGCGAAAGGTACGGGCGATCCCATACTTCGACTTTCCCCAACGACGGGATCGATGGTTCACTTTGATCTCAGCAATCCGCGCCCCCCGCTCATAGGCAATGGCAGGGATGAAGCGGTGCATCTCACCGTAGAGCTTGAGGTCCTTGGCCACCTCACGCCGGAGCGCCTTTAGCGTACAGCCGTAATCGTGCAGTTTGACCTGTGTCATCCAGGAGATAACTCCGTTGGCTATTTGGGAGGGGAGGCGACGACTCCAAAAGGGGTCCTGGCGATGATAGCGCCAACCGCTTACCAGGTCGAACCCCTCCTCTAGCTTGTCAAGCAATGTCGGGATATCTCTGGGGTCGTTCTGCCCATCCCCGTCCATGGCCACAATAACCTCGCCTTGGGCATGGGCGAGACCTGCCGCAACTGCCGCGGTCTGACCGAAGTTGCGCTTCAGTCGTAGCACCTTAATGCGCGGCTCTTTTTTGTGGAGACGAGAGAGGATGGGATAAGTCCCATCGGTGCTGCCGTCGTCCACTATGATGAGCTCATAGCTCCTTCCCAAGGGCTGAAGCACCGAGCTTGCCTCTTGGATGAGGGGTTCCAGGCTCTCCTCTTCATTGTAGACAGGAATGACCACTGATAGGTCCATAAGATTAGGTATGAAAATCCGTCAGCTCGACAAAACGCCGATACCTCTCCTCAATCTCCGCAAGGGATAGCGTTGTCAGCCGCTTGAGACCGAAATCCTCCACAGTGAAAGAAGCAACCACGCTCCCGTAGACAATGGCCCGCCTGAGCCCTCTTTGGCTGTGGTCGCCGGTGCGCGCGAGGTGACCCAGGAATCCTCCTGCGAAGGAATCCCCTGCTCCGGTCGGGTCGAAGACCTCCTCCAGGGGATAGGCGGGCGTGGCGAAGATAGAGGAATCGGAGAACTGCAGGACGCCATACTCGCCCCGTTTGATCAGCACTACCTTGGGACCCATCTTCAGAATGGAACGGGCGGCGCGCACGATGTTATGCTCTCCGCTCAGCAGCCGGGCCTCCGAATCATTGATCACCAATATCTCAATCCGCCCCAACACCTTGCTTAGCTCATGGCTGCTCCCCTGAATCCAGTGATCCATGGTGTCACACGCCACCAAGCGAATCTTCCTAAGTTGATTCAGGACCTCCATCTGCATCGTCGGATCAATATTGCCGAGAAAGACATATTCCGCCTCTTTGTAAGATTCCGGAAGACGGGGAACAAAACCGGACAGAACATTGAGGTGAAGCTCCTTGGTATCTCGCACGTTGAGATCCTCGTGGTACCGGCCCCGCCAGTAAAATGTCTCTCCTTTTTCTCTTTTGAGGCCCTCGAGATTGATGCCGCGCCCGGAGAAAAGATCCAAATGTTCCTTAGGGAAATCTTCACCGATGACGCCGACGATTTGAACGGGTGAAAAGAAGCTAGCAGCCACAGCGAAGTAAGAGGCGGATCCCCCCAGGACCCGCTCTGCAGATCCAGAGGGGGTCTCGATGGAATCGAACGCTACGGTGCCGACAACTAAGATGCTCATTTTAACAATGCGAAATTCGAATCTCGAAATTCGAAGTTTTACACGTACTTCCCAATAATGAGTGCTAAGTCCTTGCGAATTTTCTTGGGAATCTTGCCCCTCTCGGTGATAATGGCGTCCTTTAGCGCCGCCGCGCAATGACAGGAGCGCGCGTCTGGAAAGTAATCGATCGCCTCTCTGATAATCCGTTGCGCCAATTGCGCATTCTGCTGGAGAATCGCGATGACCTGCTCGATCTCCACGTCGCCTGCGGTCTGGTTCCAGCAGTCGTAGTCCGTAGCCAGGGCCAACGTGCCAAAACAGATCTCCGCCTCGCGGGCCAGCTTTGCCTCCTGGAGGTTGGTCATACCGATGACATGGGCACCCCAGCCGCGGTAGAGGTGAGACTCGGCCCGGGTGGAGAATTGCGGGCCTTCCATGCAGAGATAGATGGCCTTCGTATGCACCTTTGCCCCTTCGTCGCGGGCTGCTCGAACCAAGGCGTCCGAGACCAGCGGGCAAAACGGGTCCGCCAAGCTCACATGGGCCACAATCCCTTTGCCGAAAAAGGTGCCGGGCCGTTGAGTCGTGCGGTCAATGAACTGATTGGGGATCACCACATCGCCGGGGATGATCTCCTCGCGCAGGCTGCCGACGGCACTGACCGATATGATCCGTTCCACCCCCAACTTTTTCATCCCAAAGATGTTTGCGCGAAAGTTCACTTCCGTGGGGAGCCAGCGGTGTCCCCTGCCATGGCGGGGGAGGAAGAGAAGCTCGGCTCCTCCCAAGAATCCGCGGATGAAAGCATCCGAAGGCTTCCCAAAGGGAGTCGCCACCTTGACTTCGCGAACCCTCTCCAGCCCGCTCATCCGGTAGAGGCCGCTTCCGCCGATGACCCCGATGACCTTTCGTCCCATTCCCCTCACTCGCCAAGTGCGATGTTCAATGTTCGATGTTCAACATTCAACCTTGAACTTAGAAGTGTTCCGAACTCGCCCTGCAACTGCCCGCAGGCGGCCTGGATGTCGTCTCCTCTAGGTTCGCGTACGTTGACCTGGTACCCCTGGGCATAGAGGGAGTTTTGGAACTCCAGGACCTCCTCCTGAGTCGGCCTCTGGTAGGGGCTTCCGAAATGAGGATTAAAGGGAATCAAATTGATCTTACAGCGGATGCCCTTCAGGAGTTGACCGAGGCGACGAGCATCCTCTGGGGAGTGGTTGATTCCGCGTAGCAGGACATACTCAAAGGTAATCCGCCTGCGCTTGGGTACGGGGAGGGAGCGGCAGCATTTGATGAGTTCTGCTAAAGGGTATTTACGATTGACCGGCATCAGTTTGGAGCGCAGATCATCAGTCGTAGCATGCAGGGAGACTGCTAGGTTGACCCGTGTCTCTTCCATGAGCCTTTTAATTTGTGGCACCAAACCCACGGTGGAAAGCGTGATCCTACGGGGGGATATACCTATTCCCCCACTGGCGTCGGTCATGACCTCCAACGCCTTCTGGGTTTGGAGATAGTTAGCCAGCGGTTCTCCCATCCCCATCAAGACCACATGGGTAATTCTTCTATCCCTTCTATCTCTGGGGAGCGATCTTCTGGCCTCCAGAATCTGATCAAGAATCTCGCCCGCCCGAAGGTTTCTCTCTAAGCCCATCTGCGCGGTGGCACAAAAGGAACAACCAAAACCGCAGCCAGCCTGGGTGGATATGCAGAGGGTAAGTCGCTTAGTCTCTGGAATCAGCACACTCTCAATATTAAGGGAATCAGCAAGCCCGAAGAGGAATTTCACCGTTCCATCCTTGGCTTCGCTTCTGCGGACAATCCGAAGACGGCTGATTGAGAATGCTTCCTCCATTGCGCTTCGAAGCTCGGCTGACAGATCGGTCATCTCCGGAAAAGAAATCGCCCCTTTTTGGAAAAGCCATCTTTGAATTTGGCCCGCCCGGTAATGCGGCTCCCTTCTCTTTGTGAGCCATTCCTCCAATTCCTTTCGACTCAGATCTTTGATGTTCGGCTTCTGCATACTATCTCCAGATTGCAGATCTCAGATTTCAAATTATTTATATTTACAGATCTCGTTCGGCTTAAAGAAAAAAGCGATCTCCCATGCCGCTGTTTCCGGCCCATCGGAGCCATGAAGCGCATTTTTTTCCACATCCCTTCCCCACTCACGCCGGACAGTCCCAGCCGCTGCCTTGGCCGGATCGGTCGCCCCCATGATCTCCCGGTTCTTAACAATCGCCCCCTCCCCTTCTAAGACCGAGACGAAGATAGGCCCCGAGGACATATACTCCGTAAGGCTCGAGTAAAAAGGACGCTCCCTGTGAACCGCATAGAAGGCTTGGGCTTGTTCTGGGCTTAATTGCAGGAGTTTGGCGGCTACGATTTTGAGGCCTGCTGTCTCGAACCTTCTTAAGATCTCACCGATGAGCCCCCTGGCGACCGCGTCCGGCTTGACGATGGAGAGTGTCTGTTCAATCATAAACTAGTGAGCTAGTGGACTAGTCAAATGCTGCACGGGGTGCATAGCGTTTTGCCCTTTGCTCTCTGCACTATGCTCTATGCTCTTTTCCCTGCACTGTTTCTAGCACCGTTTGGCCTATCGAGGCAGGCGATGGCGCCATCCGAACTCCGGCTCTTTTCAGGGCATCGATCTTTTCCCGTGCTGTGCCTTTTCCCCCGGAGATGATCGCTCCAGCATGACCCATTCGTTTGCCCGGAGGAGCCGTCTGTCCTACGATAAAACCTACCACCGGTTTTCTCATGTGAGCCTTGATCCAGGTCGCTGCCTCTTCTTCAGCGCTACCACCGATTTCTCCGATCATCACCACAGCATGGGTCGCCGGGTCCTCATTAAAGAGGCGCAAGACATCCACAAACTCCAATCCGTGAACCGGGTCTCCGCCGATACCGACACAGGTGGATTGACCCAATCCTAGACGTGTTAGCTGATCCACGGCTTCGTATGTCAGCGTTCCGCTGCGCGACACCACTCCGACGGAGCCGGGACGGTGGATGTGTCCAGGCATAATGCCGATTTTACACTCTCCAGGGGTGATAACACCAGGGCAGTTGGGACCGAGGAGTCGGGGGCTTTTCCCCTCCAGGTATCTTTTGACTCGAACCATGTCCATAACTGGAACTCCCTCGGTAATACAGACGATCAGCTCAATGCCCGCCTCTACAGCCTCCATGATGGCATCGGCGGCAAAGGGTGGAGGGACGTAGATGACGCTGGCATTTGCGTCTGTTGCAGCCTTAGCCTTTGCCACGGTGTCGAAGATCGGGATGTCCTCAAGGGAGGTCCCGCCCTTCCCAGGGGTTACCCCAGCCACCATCTGCGTCCCGTATTCCCTACAGGCAAGGGTATGGAATTGCCCGGTCGCACCGGTGATTCCCTGAGTGAGGACACGTGTCCTTTTGTTCACCAATACCGCCATCTCAACCTAGCCCTCAACCGCTCACCGCCTTCACAATCTTCTCTGCGGCTTCGGCCATGGTATCGGCCGGGATAATAGAGAGACCGGACTCTGACAGGATCTTTCTTCCCAACTCCACATTGGTGCCCTGGAGTCTTACCACCAAGGGAACCGCGACACGCGTCTCGCGAGCAGCCTCCACGACCCCTTGAGCGATCACATCACACCTCATGATTCCGCCGAAGATGTTTATGAGCACCCCTTCCACCCGTTTGTCAGAGAGAAGAATTTTGAAGGCCTCACTGACCTTATCTCTCGTGGCCCCCCCTCCCACATCGAGGAAATTGGCCGGCTCTCCGCCGTAAAGCTTGATGATATCCATGGTGGCCATAGCCAAGCCCGCGCCGTTGACCATGCAACCAATATTTCCGTCTAACGCTATGTAAGAGAGGCCCAAATTTGATGCCTCCACCTCTTTTGGGTTTTCTTCATCCACATCTCTCAAGGTCGCAACCTCTGGGTGGCGGAAAAGGGCATTGTTGTCAAAATTCATCTTGGCATCCAGGGCAAAGAGCTTCCCTTCCCGCGTGAGCACAACAGGATTAATCTCGGCCAAGGAACAGTCCAACTCCATGAAGGCGCGAAGTAGACCCTGCAGCATGGAAACCAGAGCGCCAAGTCGTTCTTGAGGAAGACCAAGGCCATAGGCAAGCCTCCTACCCTGAAAAGAAAGAAGACCGACCGCCGGATCGATGACCTCTTTGAGGATCTTTTCAGGATTTTTCTGTGCCACCTCTTCAATCTCGACGCCTCCTTCTGCCGAGGCTATAAGAGAAGGCCGGGAGACAGAACGGTCTAAGACCAGACCCAGATAAAGCTCCCGGTCAATATTAAGTCTCTCTTCGACAAGGAGCCGCTTAACCTCCCGACCCTCCGGGCCGGTCTGGTGCGTTACCAATTTTTTCCCGAGCATCTCAACGGCAAACTTTTCTGCCTCCTCCGGGCTTGCGACTAACTTAACCCCGCCGGCTTTCCCTCTTCCGCCAGCGTGGATCTGGGCCTTGATGACGCAAGAACCTCCCATCTCCTGGGCTATCGCTTTGGCCTCTTGAGACGTCGATGCGACTCGCCCCCGGGGAACTGGGATGCCAAAGCGTTTCAGAATCTCTTTTGCCTGGTATTCGTGGATGTTCATCACAGAATCCCTATCCGCCAGCCTCGGGGTGTCTTGAGGGGCCGATGCACCGGACGAGAATATTCAAGCGTACCTCAGAGATACCATCACCCATCTGGCGAGGGTAAGACGAATGTATTGCATCGGACCGGAAGGATACTCCCAGGCTGGTGATCGCATATGGCCTTTCACCGTCCTAATAAAATGAGACCCTAAGACTAGTATATCAGCCTTAGGGCCTCAAAGTTTCAAATAGTCACAATGTCTAGGCTGCTGCCAGAACTCGGTCCATGGCCTGGACCAACTCCTTGACATGGCCCAAGGACTCCTCGAATGCTTTCTTCTCCTCGGGGCTAAGCTCTATTTCGATAACCTTCTCGATACCCCCCGCGCCAATCATCACAGGAACCCCAAAGTAATACCCACGGACGCCATACTCCCCTTCGAGGTAAGCGGCGCAAGGAAGGATCTCTTTTTTATCCATGAGATATGCTTGGGTCATCCGGATAGCAGCCGAAGCCGGTGAATAGAAAGCGGATGCGGTCTTGAGCAGAGAAATAATCTCTCCGCCGGCGTTCCTCACCCTGGCCTCGATCTCATCCAATCGTTTACTGGAGATGAGTTTGGTGATCGGTACACCCGAAACCTGGCAACTACTGCGCACTGGAACCATATCGTCTCCGTGGCCTCCCAACACGACTGCCGAGACGCTGGCGACGGAGACATTGAGCTCCTGGGCAATGAAGGTACGGTAGCGGGACGAATCGAGGATCCCGGACTGTCCGACTACACGGTTTTTAGGAAAACCGGTTACCCGCTTCGTCAGGGTCACCATGGCATCCAGCGGGTTGGTGATCACGATAACGAAGGCATTGGGGGCGTAAGTTTTAATCCCCTCGGCTACCTGACGCAGGATCTTCGCGTTGGTCCCTAATAGGTCGTCCCGGCTCATTCCAGGTTTGCGCACGATCCCTGCGGTCACAATGCAGACATCAGCGCCGGCAATATCCTCATACTTCGTAGAGCCGCTGATCTGGACATCGAAGTTCTCGATCGGCGCGGATTGGAGAAGGTCAAGCGCCTTCCCCTGCGGGAGTCCATCGATGACATCATATAGGACCACGTCTCCTAGCCCTTTTAGGGCACAGAGATGGGCCATCGTGCCACCGATAGCCCCTGCGCCTATTAAAGCGATCTTCTTCCTCGCCATAACTCTCCCTGACTGATGACCGATGACCGGAGACCGCCGACCGGTCTTCTGTCTTCGGTCTCCCGTCCTATTGTCTGATTACATATTGGCGATAATGGCATCAGCAAACCCCGAGCAGCTAACAAGTTTCGCTCCAGTCATGAGCCGCTCAAAATCATAGGTTACGGTCTTATTGCCAATAGCGCCCTCCAGTCCTTTGATAATCAGGTCGGCGGCTTCCGTCCAGCCCATGTAGCGGAACATCATCTCACCGGAGAGAATGACCGAACCGGGATTGACCTTGTCGAGGTCAGCGTATTTAGGCGCGGTGCCGTGCGTCGCCTCGAACACGGCGTGTCCGCTATCGTAATTGATGTTCGCTCCGGGAGCGATGCCGATGCCGCCCACCTGTGCGGCCAGTGCGTCGGATAGATAATCGCCGTTCAAGTTCATCGTGGCGATCACGTCGTAATCCTTTGGCCGGATGAGGACGAACTGCAACGTCACGTCGGCAATGGAATCTTTGAGGAGCAGTTTCGACTTCCACTTGCCGTCGCCGTGGGTCGGCCACAGCCTCAGCGCTTCTTCCACTTCCTTCTTGATGTCATTTTGCTGGTCGGGCGACATCATGTCGAACCCGGGGTCAATCATCTTGGCGTTATCTTCCGCGCTAAGCTTCGGGTTCTGCTCTTTGTTACCCAAAATCCATGTCTCGCGCTCGGTGACCACGTCATTGCGGAACTCGCGCTTGGCGAGTGCGTAGCCCCACTCCATGAAGGCGCCTTCCGTGTACTTCATGATGTTGCCCTTGTGAACGAAGTTCACGTTCTTGCGCTTATTCGCCAGCGCCCACTTGATCGCAGCGCGAACCAGTCGCTCCGTGCCCTCGACGGACACCGGCTTCAGCGCGATGCCGGCTGTGCCAGGGAAGCGAATCTTGGCATATTCCTTGGGAAAGTTTTCCTTGAGCAGCGAACTGAACTTTTTATTCTCTTCGGTACCGTTGATAAACTCGATGCCCGCGTAGATATCTTCCGTGTTCTCGCGGAAGACAACCATGTCCACGTGTTCAGGATGCTTGACCGGAGAAGGCACGCCGTTGAAATAGCGCACCGGGCGTAAGCAAACGTACAGGTCAAGCAATTTGCGCAGCGCTACGTTCAACGAACGGAAGCCTCCGCCGATCGGAGTCGTGAGCGGGCCTTTGATGCCCACCAGAAATTCCGAGAAGGCCTCGACGGTTTCGTCGGGCAGCCAGTTGTTGAACATCCTAAAGGACTTCTCGCCCGCATAGACTTCCATCCAATGGATTTTGCGCTTGCCCCTGTAGGCCTTCTCCACCGCCGCGTCGAACACCCGCACCGAAGCGCGCCAGATATCGCGTCCCGTGCCGTCGCCCTCTATAAAAGGGATGATCGGGTTATCGGGAACGTTTAGTTTTTTCCCCGAAGCCAACGTTATCCTTGTCCCATCATTCGGAACCTTGATGTGCTGATACTGTGCCATGAAACTCCTTATCAGTAACAAATAGCCCCGAGACAACTTTGGATTTTGGCTTAGATCGAAAATCTAAAATCGCAAATCCAAAATTGAAAGGGGCTATCCGAAAAACAAAAATGTTCAGAACTTTTAATTATTTAGCCGATTCGGCTAAAAGAGTCAAGGTGCTGTACTGAGAGGAGGTATTTTTCCCTGCCGTCATTTACCCCGTGCCACAGAAGCCCCGCAAGTGAGTGCGTGGATGAACGGGTTGAATGTTCAGAACTTCTTCGAAGGGCAGCGCCTCAAAGCCACGAATGCAAGTCTTACTTGCTCCTCTGCCTTTCCTCCAACCACCTCTCAAGGTAGCGTGCAGCTACTTCCCTGCCGCCTAACCCAAAGGCTATAGCCAGGGCAAGACAAATGGAGCCGAAAATCAGGATGAAGGCCCACATGACGATCTCAGAGGCGATTTCCAACACCTCGAGGATGCCAGCAACGATGAACACAACGGTGGCGTAGTAGGTTACCCGACCGATTGAGTCGGCCTGCTGCAGGCCGGCATTGGCACAAGAGGTCCGGGTGACTGTTTCGATAAAATTCGCCAGATAGAGTCCGAGGATGAGCATCACAATGGCAGCTACAACCTTCGGGATGTAAAGAAAGATCGTGTTCAGGGTCTCGGTAACGCCTGGCAGACCCAGGGTATCCAACGTAGCGACAATTACGATCAGAAAAAGAAACCAGAAGATCAAAAGGCCCAAGATCTCCGTGGAGGTGTGTTGAATTCCTCCTCGCTGCAGCGCCCTGCTAATCCCTGATCTATCGGCCAGAGTATCAAACTGACACACCTTGAGAACGCGGACAGCGACCCTTTTCGCAATATTGCACCCTATCCAACCAAGGATCACGATAATGAGGGCCGCTAAGAGATCCGGTAGAAACGCACCCACCTTGGTTGCAAAGGCATTCCAGGCCCCGGTGACAGTACCGACTATATTCATAGAACCCACCTCCCTGATATCCGCGCTTCGACAAAACTATAACATCAAGAACAACGATCCAATGTTCACTCTTATTGCTCACCTCCCTGGCTGTCAAGTACGCTTTGCGCGAATGACCATAGACCGCAGACGGAAGACCGGTCAGCAGTCCCGGGTCGTCGGTCGTTAGGCTCCAGACGGAGGTTGACACACCATAGAGGGGTGAGTATTCTACCGCCGCTCGGTGACTGTTCTGTAAGG
>JBOHVJ010000181.1:0-3800 GCA_050735075.1 Binatia bacterium | reverse complement strand
TCGACCCCTTGGAAGCCTCTGAGATACGCCCCCATGGCCTCACGGCTCGTCACTTCAAAGTAATCGCCCCTGAGGGAGAAATACCCATAGGCGACGGTCCATGCGGTGATGTAGATGTAATAGAGCGCGATGGTGAAGGGGATGAAGAGTCCCAGGATCCCCAGGTACTTCGCGTAACGGTGCTGCCACAGGAGCCCGAACATCCCGGCGGTGTGGCCCTGTCCGTATCGTCCCCCCATGCGGCCGATGGCGCACTCGACCCACATCAAGGGGATCCCCATGAGAACAAGGGCGACAAAATACGGGATCATGAAGGCGCCCCCGCCATTTTGGGCGGCCTGGACCGGGAAGCGCAGAAAATTCCCAATGCCAATGGCGTTTCCGGCCAGGGCCAGGATCAACCCGATCTTGGTTCCCCATGTCTCCCTGCGGTCCGCGCCCTGCACCATCATCTCCACTGCGACGGTCTATGGTGATCGACCCTTGCGCAGCTATTCTTGCCCAGATGGTTTCGACTATTGAATAGAATCCGGGCACAAACAGGGCATTTCGCTGCTACGTTCTATCGCCAAGGGTCAAGGGGGTCTTTTCAATCTCGGGATATAACCTGTCGATTTCCGTTTGAATCTGAATGGTCTTGGAAAGGGCGGTGACGACGCGGCAGTAGTGGCGGATGTCCTCCATGCTTAGGACTCGGCCCTTGCGGTCCTTGAGCCACTTGTCAAGCACCTGGTACCCCCCAATTTGATACTGCCAAACCTCCGGCCCCACCCCCTCGAAGTATTGCGCCTTGTTAACGTAGACTCGCTTCTCCTTCTCGCTGAGAAGCCGCTTCTCAACTTTGTTATCTCCGGCTCCCTGGAAGCGGGCAATGGGTGGGTCCAGTTCAGCTGACTTTAAGAGATGCAGGTCCACTAGCCTCTTCCCAAGATTGGCAACTTTGGTGAATAGCTCCCGGTCTCGGGTAAATGGCGCGCGTGGGAAATCAGTTTTCAGAAACTCGGCGTATTTCGCTCGGTAGATGGGCGAATAGAGAACACCATAAACGTAGTGGAAAATCTCTTCCGGGGTTGGCTTGTGACCATAGGCTTCACTCAGTACCCGAAGTATGGAGGGATCGAGGTTGGGCTTTTTCTCCGCCAGTTTTTCAACGTGGCTGAACAGGTCTTTTTTGTCAGGGTCGGGGTAAAGGTGGAGAGGGGCAATATATGAAATCCCTGCACCTGCTGATTTATTGCCAACAACACATTGGTCAATTATGTTTTCAGAAGCAAGAACTGAAAATTCATACTTAGGCGACTGTGGTCTTGTAAATGATAATCCCAAATTTCCCTGCAACATATGTGGCATAACTTCTGGACGAGGCCAATCAACCATTCTTTGCGTGTAATAAATCTCTCTAATGTCAAATGGTCGGTAAAGCACTTTGGTAAAATAAGTATCCCAATTCTTGTCTTTTGCTAGTGCTCTACGTGCTTCAGTATACCTCCAACCTCTTGTGTCCTCCAACTTGAAGGTCTGCTTAATTATTCCATCTGACATTGATAGATTTGTAAACATCTCAATCCGCCTTTTTAGAACTTTTCTATCAAAATCAATAACAAAATGGTCTCTTGCTGTAACAACACCCGTTACATTAAGAGGAAAAACATCTGTTACCTTCCAGTATTTCTCGTAAATTTCTCTGCCTTTTTCTTCTCTCGGGACAAAGAAGTAATAAGGACTTGTTGGGTTTAGCTTTACCCAGCTAGCTGTTTCTAATTCACTTTCCAAAAGCCAATCGTATTTCTTTTCTCTCAATCCCCAAATCTCTGAATGATAGACCTTGCATTCTTTCTTCTGACCTTTCTTTTTTATGAAAAGAGCAACGGCTACTCCCTGCTGGATATCAAAGACATTCTCGTCTTTTGAGCCGTCAGGGCATTTCTCTTTTTTCAAGCTGTTTCCGTGTAAGTCCAGGATGTAAATCTCATAGAAACTGCTCATCAGTGATTGGCGCATTCCTCTGAAGGTTGGATTATCAAGATAGCTGTGATTTGTGATGAATCCTAAAATTCCTTCCCCCCGCCTGGTCTATCTTCCACTGGGCAAATCGGATAAACTTTACATAATCATCCTGGAGCCAGTGTTTTCTCTCAGCAAAGTGTTTGCCATCTACATACTTGTAGTCTTCAATGAGTTCAGTAATCCAATCACCGATATTAGCCGATATTCCCGAATAGGGTGGATTCCCCAGGATCACCAGGATCGGCGTCTGTTTCTTGACTTTACCAGCCATGTGGGACTCTTCGGCCAAGGAGGCCATCCCAGGGAGTGCAGTCTGCTCCAGCTCGTCCATCTCCAGGGTGTTGGTAAGATAAAGCTGGAAGCGTTCGTCCTTTAACAGTCGATGGCCAAGCTCCTCAAGTATGAAGCCGATCTTCAGGTGCCCCACTGCATAGGGGGCCATCATCAGCTCGAAGGCATAGAAGTTTTTCAGGATATGGTCACGAATCAAGCCCTTTCGCGCACCGGCGCCATACTTTTCTGTAAACTCCCTCACTGCGATCTGCGCCGCCTCAACAGGGAATGTGCATGTTCCCGCCGCCGGGTCCAACACCCGGACAGACGTGGATGCGAAGCCGTCCGAAAGGTTAAAGACATCCTTGAGAATCCAGTGAAGCGATCGGACGATGTAGGAAACCACTGGCTCGGGAGTGTAGTAGACCCCGCGGCGCTCCCTCTCCTCCGGGTCATACTCCGCAAGGAATGGCTCGTAAAAGTGGACGATGGGATCCCGCCCTGCCCTCTGCTGGAGGATATTTTTCACGTCCGCGACGGCCAGGACCTCCGCGATGTCGTCCACGATCCACTCCATCGGCTGTGGCACGTCCTCCAGGGAAATGAACCGAAAGAGATCCCTCAGAATCCCGATGGTGCGGGGGATGTTGTCGTAAGCGAGCTTTCTGTTGAAGCTGTTCTCCGCCCTGGTCCGGGCGGCGAAAAGCCCATAGGTGATTGTCTGCGCGTAGAGGTCGGCAAACTGCTCCTTGGTCAGCGTACCCATCAGATACTTCCGGAAGGCTTCGTAGAAGGGAAGGATCTTGCCAGCTCCGCGGTCGGACTCCTCCCGTAATTCCTCGCCGATCACTTCATCCCTTAGGAATCGGGTGCGCTTCGCCAGCTCGACGGCCAATGACTTTGCGGAATACGTGCGGGGAAGGGAGAAGGCAAAGAATTTCTCCAGAAGATCCAAAAATTCAGGTTCTTTCTCGACCGGGGGTACCGTCTTGAGCTTGTGGACGACAAAGGGCCGACCAATCTGGGCGGATCCTATTCTCTCGCCATTGCGGTAGAGCCGGAACTCAAGGAAATTGGTCAAGATCAGATTAGGGAAGGTGTGGCGATATCGCTTGAGTTGATCGGAGGATTCGACGTGCTGTAGATTTTCCTCGGTAGGATTCTTGGCCTCGATGTAGCCGATAATCTGCTGCTTGCCATCCCAGATCCGGAAGTCGGGATTGCCCGCCTCGGTCCTCTTGGGCAGGGTGGTGATGTGGACCCCGCGCTTTCCTTTAGATTGGGCAAAGGTTTCGATAAGCTGTTTCAGGTGGGGATAGAAACTCTCCTCGCGGGCATCCCCCCGCTTTGAGGTTTCAAAGATTTGCTTGAGGTACTCCCTTATCACTCACCCGCCCCCCCGGCCACTGTTTCCCCCGACGTTGGTTGAGGGCCTCAAGCCAAGCGTCCTTCGAGCTAAAGGTACAGAAAAGCCAGGGGGCTTTGCAAGCAGGAACTGGTGGGATGGCGAGTTATTGGGA
>JBOHVJ010000180.1:0-3658 GCA_050735075.1 Binatia bacterium | reverse complement strand
AGCCGTCCGCCCTTCGAGAGCCTCAGGACGAACGGCTAAGTCTTTGAATTTCGGAGTGTCACCATCCGTTCGTGGTGAGCCTGTCGAACCATGAACGGAATTGCGACACAGTCTCTCGAGGGAGAGGATGTAGATTCCCTCTCCCCGTCGCGGGAGAGGGTTAGGGTGAGGGGGCAAGGTCTGTTCATGCTTGACTGAATCCTCGAGCAACGAAGGCCCTTCCTGCGAAGGTCAGAAAAGTTAAGAACAGAATCAGCAATACGCCCAAGGCGGCGGCAGCCGGGAGATTCTGCTCCTCGTCCCAAAAGTGCCAGAGCATCACAGACAGCGGCCAGCTTTCTCGACTCGCCAGCATAAGCGGGATGGAAAAGGCCCTTACGGCGTGAGCGGCCACCCAGATCCAGGCGGCGATAAAAGCGGGGCGGATCAGGGGAAAGGTGATCTGCCAAATAATTCGCATCTGACTTGCGCCGCTCACCTCGCCCGCTTCCTCTAACTCTTTGTGGATTTGCGTTACCGCAGCGTTGGTAGTTCTGGTCGCAAAGGCAACATACTGCGTAATTAAGGCAAGGGAGACGATCCAGACGGTGCCATAGAGTCCGAAAAAGCGGAAAGGGGGCTGGAGGTAGAGAAAAATAAAAGCTAGCGCGACAACCACTCCGGGGACAGCGTGGGAAGCAAAGGTGAGACCATCCAGAGCAAAACGGCCCTTAACTTTTGTCCGCACAACCAACCAAGAGATCGCAAACGCCAGAGCCACCGTGGCTGTAGCCGTAACGAGGGTAATCACAAATGTATTCGAGGTGGCTCTTAGCACCTGCGGATGCATGAGGATCAAGCGGTAATTGCTCCAGGTAACTTGAGCGAGCGCCTCGCTGGACGGCGGCTGATAGGAAGGCAGGAGAGAGGTCCAGATCAGGACTCCCAGGGGTAGGGCAACGGCGAGAATAAAATAGAGAATGAAGAGCCCCAAAGCCATATAGCGCCAACGGCCAAGTTCAATGATACGCGGGCGGTAGCCCTTTCCAGTAACTGTGGCAAAGCGTTCGGCCTGCCAGAGGGTGGCCCGTTGATAGAGGTAAACGAGACCGAGCGCCATCATGAAGTAGCTGCCGGCGAACGCAGCCCCTAAACCGTAATTTGGGATAGCGTCTCGAGTCGAGATATAGATCATCGTGCTGTAGACAAAGACCCGGCCTGGAAGTCCCACAACCAAGGGCGCCTCGAAAGACTCCATCGAAGAGGTAAACTCATACAAGAGCGCTGCAAGGAGCGCAGGGCGTAATACCGGGAGAGTTATCTTGCGCACAGTGGTCCAGTTTTTCGCGCCCGCAGCAAACGAGGCCTCCTCCATGGCCGGATCCATCATGCGGAAAGCCCCTACCATAAGGAGAAAAACGGTTGCTACTCCCCGCATCCCATCGAGGAAAATCATCCCGCCGAGAGAATAAATATTGATGGGTCCTTCGCTAAGCTCGACACCGAATTCGCTCAAAAGGCTCCGCAGAAAGACATTAAGAACGCCGCTTTGAGGCATAAAGAGAAAGACATAGGCCATGGAGAAGAGAAGACCAGGCATGGCTAAAGGAATCAGGAGCAGGGCCCAGCACAGGTTTCGCAGTGGCATATCAGTTCTTTCGAGGAGCCAGGCAAAGAGGACGGCGATAAGGACGGTGATCGCTGTACCCCCGCTCGCGAACAACAGGGTATTGAGAATCATTCGGTAGGTTAGAGGACTGGTATAAGCGACGAGATAGTTGTTTAGGGTGAACGGGCCCGGGGCCGCGGGATGGCCGGTGCGAAAACTACTTAAGACCATCTGGCCCAGGGGGATCAGAATGAGCCAGAGAAGAACGGCGACGACAAAGACAAAGAAGAGAACAGTACCGCTGGGTAACCTCTCCCTCATTCTCAGCGAACCATCAGCGCACTATGGGTAGGCCCACTGCCTCTAGGATCTCCTTAAGGATCTCTTCCGCCTTGGCTCTCCACTCAGGCTCATACCAGGCGACCTTTTTTCCTTCGATCATTTTTGCCGCCTGGGTCCCGGCAAAGAGAGGGCTACCGCTACCTTCCACCTCATCGAGAACCTTCTGTCCCTCCGCGGAAAGGGACCAGGTAGTCCAGAGCTTGGCCGCATTGGGATGCCTAGCTCCACGCGGGATAAAGACAACGTCTCCTAGGCCGACAGCGAGGATCTCGCCAGGATTGAAGCCGAGATGATCTCCACGGCCGGATCGAGCCTGCTCATAATAGGTCGAATAGAAGGCGCCGCAGACTATGGGGTATTCCCCGAGCGCGAGCTTGGTCATGGCGCCTGTGCGATCGCGCTCAAAGATGGTTTGGTTTGCAGCCAGCCGCCGGGCATGACCCAGAGTCTTATCTCTCCCCCAGACGTGAGGCTGCCAGAAGATCTCCAAGTGACGGGGCCTGGTGTCCATGGCGACCTTCTTTCGCCATTTCGGATTGGCGCAATCTTCCCAGACGAGCTTCGCTCCCACTGCATCGGGCAAAAGCTTGCGGTTATAAACCATGCCATAGAACTGGGTACGGTAGTTGACGCCAAAGCCATCGGCGTGGACCTGTTGGGGATGGACCCCGAGGGAGCGCCAATCGACCATCTCCACGACACTCGCTCGAAGGGCGGTTGGCACCTGGGTCTCGCTGAGAACCGTCACATCGTAAGAGACTTTTCCCGCCGCCAGCTCGGAGAGAACCCTTTCCCTCTCGCGTGATCCACCCACGCGCTCATAATCGACTTTGATGAAGGGGTAGCGGGCTTGAAAAACCTCCACCATCTTTTTAGCCCCTGGCTTGCCGCCCTCTTCCCATCTGACCGTGACTCCCACCCTTACCTTTCCCTCCTTCTTTGCTCCCTCTATAATCTTTTCTAACCCCTGAGAATAAAGCGAGGGGGAAGGTAAGAGTAGAAAAAAAGCGAGGGCCAAAGACATGAAGATGAAAGATGAAGGATGGAAAATAGCGGCCATCTTCAATCCTCTATTCTTGGATTTACTGCTTCCTTCTTGATCAAAGGACTGAGGTCCAGACGGTAATGGATCATCTATCGGAATAATACTTTTATCACTATCAAATGCACGATTCAGGTATTTGTTATCTACTTTTTCTACATATTTTCAGGCTTTTTTCTTTCTTCGTATATATATTTGCAAATCTGGCCATTATTGACTGCCACGAAGTGTGTTCTCTCAGCAATTAAATGAAAGCCAGGAAGGGGGTTTTTGCGCAGGATTTCACGCGCCTTTTCTGCAAGTCCTTCGAATTTCTTTTGATTCTTTTCCTCTCCATATTCATACATAAGTCCGTTATCGCGGAGCACATCGCCCACCGCAAACTCAACAAATGGAATTGGGTTTAATTTCTTATCTTTATATTTAACGCCAACGGGGTAGTCAGGCCCTTTTGATTTTTCTGTTGGTGTTTTATGATCCTGGCATTCGCGCTGAATAAGTGTCACAAAATAACGCATCTTATCATCTGCCAATGCATCAAAACTATCAGGCAATGGAGTAAGAGTTTCACCTGCCATGTTTCTTGCATAAATCAACTTGTTCTCTAGTAGATACTTCCATACATCATCGCGTAAATGCCGCAGGTCATCTATGACTTTTACATTTATGGTCTTCGATCCGGTTTT
>JBOHVJ010000179.1:0-3911 GCA_050735075.1 Binatia bacterium | reverse complement strand
GATCCACTTCCGGCAGGCCCAGAATCCAGGATCTAGGCCGCTGGCGGTCTATGGGCTAATCTCTACAACCTCTAGGGGTACTAAGAGCACTTACTCTCCCTCCAAATCGACTGAGATTGCACTCTATAAAGTTTCAGTGATCGACACGGCAACCAACACAGTAATTGCCAGGATAAACTTGGGTGAGAGGCGCCAAGGCTGGGGCGTGGCTATCAGTCCGGATGGTACCCGTGCTTACGTGGCTGTGCAGGTAGACTTTACCGATACCGACCAAGTCTCGGTGATCGACACGGCAACCAACACCGTTGTTGCCACGGTGACCGTCGGGAGCAACCCCAATGGGGTGAGCATGACCCCGGATGGAACCCGCGTTTACGTCACGAATACCTCTTCCAGTAATGTCTCAGTGATCGACACGACAACCAACACCGTTGTTGCCACGGTAGCCGTTGGAGACTTCCCCCGAGGGGTGGCCATTACCCCAGATGGGAGGCGCGCATATGTGGCGGGTCTCAGAGTTTGCGTTCCTGGGGATTGCGATGGTCAGGTCTCCGTGATTGACACGCAAACCAATAGCGTCGTGGCTACTGTAAACTTTGGATTTCTCGTTAGCCCTACAGAGGTAGCCATAACTCCTGATGGCACGCGGGCCTATGTCGCCACTTGCGCCTCTGAAGGTTGCCTCGAGCCCCGCGGTCACATCACAGTGATTGACACCGCGAGCAACGCAATTGTGGCCACCATACCCCTTGGAAATTATTGGCCTGAGGGGATAGCGTTTACTCCAGACGGCAAACGAGCTTATGTTGCCGACGGCTGTTGTTCTCGGAATGTCTATGTAATCGACACGGACCCACAGAGCCCGACTACAACACAGTCGCAGCTACCATACCGATTGATGGGGGAGCCAGCGGGATAGCCATGAATTGCCCGGGCGAACGAGCGCAGATAATACAGGAATATATTGACGATAGAAGAATCGGTTTCGTGCCCAAATGCGAGTATTTTACACAGACAGCAAGAAGTGAATACTTTTCATATACTGAGCTGAGCAGATGCTTCGTGACCGACCCAGGCGATTATAGTTGGGCATTGATAAAGAGACCTCTGGTAGTACCTAAAGAGGAATTATACGGTTTAGATAGATGGAGACAATTGTACGGCGAGCCTAGAAATGTTAACAGCGCTTACAGACATCCGGCTTGCAACCAGCGACACGGAGGGGCGACTCAAAGCCGACATATGCATGGAGATGCAGTCGACCTTAGAAATGAAAGCCGTACCGAGGAGGAATGGCTGCGAATGGCCGATACAGCCTGGGGAGCTGGGGCTGACTGGGTCGAGCCACGAAATGGTCCGTGCATGATCGGTTGTGTTCACGGAGATTGGAGATTTACTGATCACCTTCAATATGCGCAACGATAAACTATAATTTTTTAGGGAGGCTCCATGAACATAAGAAGATTGGGCATATCTTTTTTCTATTTAGTTACGTCTCTTGCCTTTCCCTGCTATGGCCAGCAAATGGAATCCTCAAGCGTTCAGATCTTGGTACGGCAGCTAGAAGATCCCGAAGGGCGAATTCGGAGTGACGTATTCTATCGTCTTCTTGAGTTAGGAAGAGCGAACCTAGAGCCTCCAAGGGCTTTGTCACGTTTATTGGAGAAGTGGCCGGAGCAATCTGATGAAATCAAGCTAGCTTTATTCAAGTTGCTGGAAAGAGAAAACGAAGTAACAAAAGAAAGAGAGACCGTGGTTTTGGAACAATTCCGCAAGAAAGGACCTGACGTACCCCATCCATTTCCAGACGCTGAGGAAAGGACTGAATACTATGCCGATTTAGTTTGGACTGTCGTTTCTCTCAAAGACCAAAGGTGTATAAATGCATTGATTGGAGCAATACAAACGGGCAACATGGTGATGAGAACCCTCGCTGAGTTCGGTACTGCCGCACTTGATCCTGTAATCCAACAGTTAAACAGTTCGGATGTGCTCCAAAGAAGTGCAAGTGCGAGGGTGCTTCTTCTAATGCTAGAACCAAACAGTTTTCAAAAAGTGAGCGATTCCGTTTCGAGACAAAAAATCAAACAGGCACTTATTACAGCGGCTCGCGACGAGTCACATTATGTGAGACTTAAAGGTATCGACGGATTAGCAAAACTAGGAGACGCTGATATGATCCCTTTAATTCAGAAGATAGCAATCGACGATCCATATGAGGGCGCAGAGTTCGTTGCGGCGGAAAGGGGAACTTATCCAGTGAGAGAGGCCGCAAGACAAGCTTTAAAGAAATTGAAATAACATTTGCAGCGCCTAGCACTACTGGATTGCCAGTCCGTTTAGTCAGTCGGCCATTTAATCGCTTGTTCGCTAGCTACAACCTCCAAAGCGGGAATCCGAGCTAACCTTGTTTAGGCTTGCGCAGACAAGGCCATGACGAGAGCTATCCTAACATTTATCCTTATTTTTTCTTTAGCTACAAAAGCTTTCTCAGCGGCGTGTCCAGACCTCTCGGGGAGATACCGTCTTCGAGGAGAAGACGGGTACGTTATAATTGACATAAAGCAGATGAATTGCACCTCACTAGAAGTTAGCCGCGAGAGTAATTATCTTGGGCAAATAACCCGGACTAAGTTACTGATAAAGAGCGATGGCATATTCAGATGGGTTTATGGAGGTTTATACGCCGCGAAAGAGGCATATATGATCGCGGGTCACTTCATCGGTGACGGTTTTGAAATACGGTCAATACCTGCATTTTCTTCAAAATCTAAGAAGGGTGCTATGTCATTGGTGGAGGTCTATAGTACCGATTCTCAAGGAAACCTGCGCTTGACCCACAAATCGTATGATGCCGCCGGAAATTTGAAATCTGAATCTACTGTCGTTGCCGTAAGGGTATAATATACAAGCCAATTTTAGTCCCAGTCTGTCCGAATCAAATCCCGGAGCCTGAATTCCTTATTCGCCAATTTTTTCCACTTCGCTTCAGCACGAACAACTGTGCGCTCTAAACTGCTTAAGATCCGGAGTCCGTTGCCTGATATCCTAAGAAATAATTAGCAGTCTCCATTTCACGTTGACAGAACGGCTCGCAATGGGTTAGTTTTTGCGGTAACGATTTCAGCTGTTAGGTGGAAGAAAAAAGCCAATGGTCAAGGCTCCTACCTATAACAAAAGTGTTGAGATTTACCTGGAATCATCCGTAATGCGAGGTACGATCGTTACGAGGCATGCGCGGCTGAGCGATTACCTGGAGATTCCTGAGGAAATTTTCTTTCTTCAGAAAGGCAGTTTAGGGTATTCGCGCGAAAAACCACTCCTCACGGACTTCACTACTGTAATCATCGCCAAGAAACAGCTCATCTTTCTTGCGCAACTCACCCCCGATGAAACCGTGGGCACAACAGATACCGGTCTATTGGAAGGTAAACGCGAGCCCCAGAAGGTGTTATTAGGGGCTGGACCTTTTTGGCTTCAGGGAAACCTTCACTTCGTGACGGGTGTCACGTGGAAAGCTTCGCCCAGGTAAGGAGTCGTTTCATTACCCTGACAGATGCAACTGTGCTGGATCGCCCGGGGACCGAACCCCGCATTTTCCACGTCAATCGCGAGAAAGTTCACAGCTTTATTGCTTGATCGAGCTTTGACTGCCTTCGACTTATTTCTCAGTCGCTCCCGGTTCCAACTCTAGAAGTCCCAGTGCCTCCGTCAGGTTCGAAACGTTCTGTAGGTCCCACCATCTCTCCAGTGCGGCTGAGGCCCGCTCCGATCCCAGGACTGGTTTCGCCACTCCGAGGAATTTTTCCCTGATATCCTTGTCCTGCATGGGGTTCTTGTTGTGTCCAAGCGGGTCGCGGGCTTCGATCGAATAGCGCTTTCCGTCTTTGGTCATGGCCTCAACCCGTATG
>JBOHVJ010000178.1:0-16415 GCA_050735075.1 Binatia bacterium | reverse complement strand
CTCTCCGGACGCGACCGCTGGGGCAGCTCATTAAGAGCGTCTACCAGTTCTGGGCTCTCGTTATAATGGGAAACATATCTGAGAAGCTCACCATCGAGCTGGCGAATGTGACCTTTCGTGGCGCCGGAGAGCTTCACGGCATTCGCGAGAAGCGTATCGAGAACCGGTTGAAGCTCAGTCGGTGACGAGGCAATAACTCGCAGAACTTCCCCGGTGGCGGTCTGCTGTTCCAGGGCCTCGGTCAGCCCTTGAAATAGCCGCACGTTCTCGATAGCGATCACCGCCTGGTCGGCGAAGGTCTCGAGAAGTTTGATCTGTTTGTCGGTGAAGGGCTGCACAGCGAAGCGGCGGGCGATGATGAGGCCTATCGGCTCACCGTCCTTGAGGAGCGGCACGCCCAGGTGCGTCTTCGAACCGGGGAGCTTGTGCGCGGCGAACTCGCGCTCGTACTCCGGGTCGGTGTCGATGTCGTCGATCTGCACGCTGCGGCGCTCCAGCGCGACGCGGCCGGTGAGTGAGCCGCGTCCCGGACGGAGGGGGACCGTTCCCCAGTACGACATGAAGCTCGCCTCTTCCGGGAAGTTCCCGGCGTTCGCGACGTAGCGGAAGACCTCGCCTTCACGCCGGAGGATCGAGGCGTTGTCGGCACCGCAGAGGTCGACCGCATTCTGCACGACCGCTTGGAAAACCGGCGTCAGGTCGAAGGCCGAGCGGCTGATCACCTTGAGGACTTCGCTCGTCGCCGTCTGTTGATCGAGGGCCTCCTTGGTCTCGTTGAACAGGCGGACGTTCTCGATGGCGATCACAGCCTGGTCGGCGAAGGCCTCGAGTAGTTTGATCTCCTCATCCGTGAAAGGCTTGATTTCTGTCCGGCGAATGTGAATTACGCCGATGGGAACGCCTTCGCGCAGCAGAGGGGCTGCCAGTGCAGTCCTAATGCCCAGCGCTATCCCTCGGGTCTTGGCACGCGGGAACTCGGCTTCGGCTGCCTGAAGGTCATGGACATGGATTGTCTGCCGGTCGAGCACTGCTCGCCCAGCGAGCGTGCCACGATCGAACACTTCAGTCGTCTCGAGAGCCCGTGCCATCGGTCCGAAGTGAGCCATCACGCGCAAAACATTACCTTCGACGCGCAGGATACGCGCATCGGTCGCTCCACAAACACGCGCCGCGCTCTCGGCAACGGCGTCCAGGACCGGCTGCAGTTCGGTGGGTGAGCGAGCGATTAGGCGCAGAATCTGGCTCGTCGCCGTCTGCTGCTGCAGCGCCTCGTTAAGTTCCCGCGTTAGCTCCTCGACCGTCTGTACCTGGCCGGGCTGGGATTCTCTCAGAGTTGGGCGGGGTTTTCTAAGTGTACGCGATTGCCTCTTTACCTTGCGCATATGAGCCCAAATCAAAAAGCCGGGCTGGGAAAACCAGTCCGAGCTAAACAGTTGTGCGTCAACGCCTTCTCATCCTCCTTGGCGTCCACCCTGAGTCCATCGAAGGGCGGCTTCGCGCGAGTCAATCAATTACGCCCTGACTCACAATTCCGAAATTCGAGCTTCGAATTTGGTGCTTGGAATGCCCATTGAGTCCTTGGGTCCTTCGCGCCTCATTCTCCGAGCACTTGGCGCATAGCGTTTAATTCGCGCCAAGACGCCAAGACCGCAAAGAATGCTGTGACTGGATCAAATGACCCCTAGCTGAGTCGTTATTTATTCCAAGTGGTGGGTATCGTCAAGGGGAGAAAATGGTGGAAACCTTTTGAACTTTTTACTTCATACTGCCTCTTTAAATTGCACCACGACGGCTTTACCTGAGATGATGCAAGCTTCTCCATTGTCTTGTAAACAGCGGACTGAAAATATTTCTCGCCACACTGCTGGCAAACGCCTGCAGGAACATTCTCGACAACCTTGAGCTTTCGTCCCCAGCGAAAATCAACTTTGACCTTTGCTCGGATCACCCGACCTTACAAAAGTAACGTTCCGTCAGCATGGACTCACCCGTAACCTTACGGCCAGATGGTCTTGATAAACCCGGTTTTTTCCAGCTCCTCCATGAAGCTGGTATCAATAAATTCGGTAGGTTTGCGGTCCTACGCAAAGAACCGGAGCTTGGAACTCATAATAAATAACTCACTGAGAGGAAGTAGTAGCCGTCGATTCTGTTTGCTCCCACTCTTTCTGCATTTGCTTACGTCTTCGGCGCTCTTCTTGTTTCATCTGGTGCTCTTTGACAATCTGTTCTACGGACTTCGCTTCATTCGGCCTTCTCTTCCCAAAATGTTTGAAGTACAGCTCTTCGATGAAGATCGGCAGGGGCGCTTTCCAGGGTTCCTGCCTACGATTGCCAATTTTACCGAATTTTCCTGGATTCATACCCAATTCTCTTGCCATCTGGATATGGGCATGGGAAAGGCGATATCTTTGCCGAGCATCCATCCATATCCGGTACTTCTCCGGAATTGTCTCTTTTTTGGCCATGTCGATATATCCTCCTAGAGAACTCTTTCAATAAAACGGTCCTGACTCCCACGGCATGTTGTGCCAATGAACGAATTCCGCAATGGCGCTCTCTATCACACTGTACTCATCGCCTCGACGGTTGACCCTTTTGTACTTAACTCCCGCGTCCTCAAATAGCTTCTCCACGATATCAGAGAGATCCCTGATGATCTCATCGGGTTCGCCTTGCTCTGATGCGTAAAGTAGGGATTGCGCAGCCGACCCCTCGTTTGGGTAGTCCCCGAACTTCTCGTAGGCAACAAGGGATGCGTGCTGCAGCATGCCTGCAACGACATGGGCGAGACGATGGGTGCGGCCGTCCGGCACGAGACGTTGCAACATGTCGATCCAAACGGAGTACGTTCGTGCACCTACGACCGGCTTTAGGCTCCGCTTTTGCATGGTCGCAGCACGCATTGTAGATCGCCTCATCGGCAGCCAACTGACGGTGTCACGGCTAAGCTGTGCCCAACAAAGGAATCTTTCGACTTACCCCGTACCACAGAACGCCCCGCATGTGAAAGCGGGGATGAAGCCCGATCCGAGACTTTCAGAGGAGTGGGGTCGTCACGGATCGAGGATTTTTCGGATCGGGGTGAATGTTCTGAACTTCCCCGAAGGGCAGCGCCCCAAAGCCACGGACGTAAGTCCGTGGTACGGGGTTTACCACCACTAGCTTGTTCGGCATCAGCCTTAAGCCGCGAGTTAGATACCTATTCTCCGGACCTCTCCTAGGCGAATTTCCGGCAGTACCCGTTTGACCTCCGGCATCAGAGGTCGCAAGTGCTCGAGTTTATTCCGACGGGCAACAAGCACTACAACCGCAATAGGGAAGTTCGCTACGTCCTGCTGATAGCTAAGGCGTTGATCTGTTGTGATGAAGACGTCAAAGGTAGGCGAGGCAAGTAAAAGAAGCTCCCCATTTTCATTAGATGCCCATCCCATTTCGGGAACTGTTCGCACGTCGTGGCCAGAAAGTTCCCGACGAAGGCGGCTAGGGACACACTCGTCAAGCAGCACTCGCATGTGAGAGTACCGATTCTTTCATGAGCTCAAGAACGGCCACCGCATGCTCTCGACTTACGGTCGGAAAATCTTCGAGAAAGTCGTCGAGGCGGTCGCCCTCCTCAAGGTAATCAATGAGGGTTTGTACCGGTACTCTTGTGCCCGCAAAAACAACGGCACCACTCATTACTTTGTCTGACCGCGTAACCAAGGGATTTGGAACAGCCATTGGATACCTCACGCACGATTTTATGTAAGTATACCGGAACACAAAGTAGGTGTCTAACGTACGTATACCGTTTTATCGCGCCAAGACCGCAAAGAATGCTGTGACTGGATCAAATGACCCCGTCGGATCATATAAGTTTAATAGTTGAGTCGTTATTATTCCAAGCGGTGGGTTCGCGTCAAGGGGAAGAATCGGGTGAAATTCTGGATATTCTATATCCCTGCCTTCGGCAGCTTCCTCGGTGGTAGTTCCACCGACCGAAAATCTCGTTTTATTGACATGCCTATATTTCTAGATTGATCTTGACAAAGATCTCAAAACGCTCTACTCTCCGAATCGAGGTAATTCAAGATGCGTCAGAAAATCGGAACGGTTTTAGACGAAGGTATTTTAAAGCGGGCCAAAGTGCGTGCCGCTCAGGAGGGCAAAGCCTTTAACGAGCTTTTGGAGGCTGCGCTTCAGGCCTATCTCTCCCGACACCAAGCGATTTCAGGCCAGCGATTGGTGGAGGAGAGTTGGGGGGTTTTCCGGGTAACCCCCAGAGAGCTCAGGCATGCACTGAAGGGAGAGCTGTTTGAAACTTGACGCCCTTCCAAATGGAAGCCTGGTTTTCATCGACGCCAATATCTTCATTTACCACTTCACAGCCACGTCCTCCTCGTGTCATCAATTCCTGAGCCTATGCGCCTCCGGCATGCTTCACGGCATAACCTCCCTTCCGGTACTTCTGGAGGTAGCCCATCGCCTTATGATCATTGAGGCGCAGCAAAAACAAATGGTTCGAGGATCCAATCCGGGACAGAAGCTTGCCCGCTCCCCGGTCCTAGTCAAAAGGCTCCATCTCTATGAGGAATGGACATTAGCTATCCCTCGCATGGGCATCGAGGTGGAAGAAGCAACCTTTGAGGATCTGCTGCTGAGTATGAGGATGAGGCAGACGACTGGACTGCTCACTCTTGATGCTCTCATCTTAGCGGTCATGGCCCGCCTCAAGATCCCAAACCTGGCTTCAGCAGATCAGGGATTCTCCGAGATAGAAGGTACTAAACTTTTCACTCCCGAGGATATAAAGCGATAACTTTTGCCCTCCTATCCTCTCGACACTCACCCCAAGAGCAACTCGCAGTTCTCCCCTTTGACGGAGAGCCAAATTGACAGGAATGCGAGGCCTATGATAGCGATTGAGAGACAAGAAGATCTATAACCTGGAGGAGAACATGGCTAATCCGAATGGGAAGTACGCCATCGTTGGAGTAGGTGAGACAGCAGTCGGGAAGCGTCCCGATGCGAGTACTCATTCGCTCCACCTGGAGGCCATCAAGGCTTGCCTGCAGGATGCAGGCATTAGTGCTGGCAAGGTTGATGGACTGCTCACGAACCAACCGCTTAATGACGCACACCGCAGTTACGCTGTGCGGCTTGCCCATATGGCGGGCATAGATCCGCGCTACGCAACAGACCTGGCCCTTGGCGGCGCAACCCCGATCGCCATGGTGCAACATGCTGTCATGGCTATCGAGGCAGGCATGGCCGATACGGTGGTCTGCGTCCACGCACGGAAGCGGGCCACTCCCGATCCCACCCCTGGCCACCCGATTCGGAGCGGAGATGAGCACTGGGAGCAACCCTGGGGCCACTTCTCGGCCGTGGCCAATCACGCCTTTGCGGCTCAGCGCCACATGTATGAATACGGTACTCGTAGTGAAGACCTTGCCCAGATCGCTATCTCCACTCGCAAACACGCGTGCATGAATAACAACGCTACGATGCGCAAACCCATCACCGTCGCCGACCACCAGCAGTCACGCATGATCGTTGATCCGCTCCACTTGCTCGACTGTTCCTTGGAATCCGATGGGGGCGGGGCTCTTATTGTGACCAGCGCCGCGCGCGCCCGGGATTTTCCCAAGCCCCCGGTCTTGATCTTGGGGATGGGGCAGCACCATCCGCATTCCAGCCTGATGGATGCGCCGAGCCTGACGACATTGGGAGGAAAAAAATCGTCTGAAATGGCGTATCGGATGGCCGGCCTGTCTCCAAAAGAGATGGACTTTACCGAAATCTATGATTGCTTCACGATCACGACACTTATCACGCTTGAGGATTATGGTTTTTGCGCGAAAGGAGAAGGGAAGGACTTCGTCAAGAACGGCCGCATAGAAGTCGGAGGCGAGCTACCGGTCAACACCCATGGCGGCCTGCTCTCGCAGGCCCATTTAGAAGGAATGCTTCACGTCACCGAGGCGGCAAAGCAGCTTCGCGGTAATGAGGTCGAGCCTGAACGTCAGGTTAAAGATGCTCGTGTGGGCATTGTCAGCGGCCACGGCGGCAGCCTATGCATGCACGCGACCTTAATCTTGGGGGCATCATGAGTGACCAGCAAGATAAGAGAGGAAGACCGATTGCGAAAAATCAACCCTTTTTGGACGAGCCCGAGGCTAAACCATTCTGGGCTAGTCTAAAAGAGCATCGCCTTACAGCCCAGCGCTGCTCTGCGTGTGGGAAGTTTTTTCCTTTTCCGCCAAAGGCGTTCTGCCCAAATTGTCTCTCCTCGGAGTATGAATGGGCGCCTGTGAGCGGAAAGGGCAAGGTCTACTCCCACGTAACTTACCATCGGGCCTGGCACCCAGCTTACCAAGACAAAGTTCCGTACAACGTTTCCCTTATTGAGCTGGACGAAGGGGTGCGGATGGTGAGCAACGTTGTTGGCTGTCCGCCGGAAGAGGTTCAGATTGGATTACCGGTAGAGGTCGTGTTCGAGGACCTCGGAGAATATACGCTGCCGAAGTTCCGCCCGGTAAGATTGAGGTGAGCACCACATCTACAACAGACGGACAGATGGCTTTACCATAATGCTACGCCGGAAACCGACTCACCACCGCATTGCCGGTTCCCGAGGAAGGGGCGTGGAACCTCTCCTTTTCCCATCATCCCATGGCAGACGGAACAGAGTTCATTAAATAAAGTGGCTGCTTCCTCTGCGGCTAAAAGCCTGGAGTCTATAAAAACTCCCGCTGTCAAGGCGGTTGCAAGCAAAAGGAAAAAAAGTCTTCTCTCTGCCATTGGCTACGCTATCTGCACCTGCGCTCTATTTTATTTTCACTGCTTCAGCAGCTTGGTTAGGGGGCCAGCAGCATAATTTTCCTAGGCGTCAGCTAGCATATACATAAAATCCATGTCAACCATGCAATGGCTTAAGAAGTGTGGTCAGTCCTCAGCCGCACTCAGTCCTGGGCCCGAGACTTCGGGAAAGTTATTTTTGGAGGTGGGTGTCCTGACCAGGCACAGGATTGGCAATCGCCTGTTCAATAGATCCAACGCCGTGCCATTCATTAGATGGCCGGACTCGGCCGTCGCTTCCAACTTGATCGACGCCCCAATAGATTTCGATAGAATGGTTATCGGGGTCGCGAAATTCCACGGCGATCTGACAGCCCGCCCGCCGGCGCCCTTCAAAGTCAATTGGCACGTTATGCGCCCGCAGGCGATCGCGCGCATGAATAACCTGCTCGAGCGTAGGAACCTCGAAGGCGAGATGATGCAACTCTCTGTTTTTGGCCTGCCCGGCGCCTGCACCAACGAGGGCCAGAGAGTGGTGATCCGTATTGCAGCGGAGAAAAACCATTCCACCTGGCATCATCTCTTCCGGATATACATCGGAGACTTTAAAACCGAGGATCTGGGCATAAAAGTTTAAAGATCTCTCCAGGTCGCTCACCTGTAGGACCACATGCCCTAATTTCGAGATTTGAAAGGGCAATCCCTTGGGGGGGGTGATTTTTTTTAATTTCTCAACATTGATAGCCACAGCGATCCTCCTTTCTCTTGACCCCCACTATTTCACCTGCGTCTTTTCATAGGCTAACCCGGTCCCGTAATTGGGCCACTTCTCGACTAGATTGTCACGGCAGTTCTCCAGCCAGTAGTTCGCCAGATCTATACCACGGGGAAACCAAACTCCAGGGTGGCCTTTGGCATAGCGGAGAAATTCCCTGAGGACCATGGTCCTGAAGGGTCGCCCGATCAAAAACGGGTGCAGTCCCAAGCTCATGAAGCCGGGATAGTTCTCGCCCTCTTCATAGATCCAATCGAAGTTGTCCTTCCAGATCTGGAGTAGTTCCCGCGGAGTCCGTCCGGCATCGGCCCGGCCGGTCCTATGGTCCGTCATCCAGACGCCGTAGGAGGCAACGACAAGCTCTCCCCCATCTACTCTAAGGAGGTAAGGTAGATCCTCGTGGAGAAAGCACATCCAATACTTATAACCTAGCTCGACTAAGATTTTCGGCGTGTCGTCCGTCGGCCTCTCACCGGGCATGATGTATCCCTGGGGCTTAACACCTAATACCCTCTGGAACGTATCGACTGTGCGCTTGATGTCGTCTCGCTGCTCTTCCGGGGTCATCATGAATACATACTCATGCCGCCAATTCTCAGAGCAAAGCTCATGCCCCTCGGCGACAATCTGCTTCATTAGCTCTGGAAAGGTCTCCACGGTATAGCCGTTAACGAAAAAACTCGCCCTGATCCCCTCCTGCTTCAGAGCCTCCATCACTCTATAGACCCCCACCCTCTCCCCATACTGCCGGTCCGTGATCGCGGCGATGTCGCGCTTAAACTTGGCGTCGGCAGGCATACCCTTACGAAACTCCGACTGACGGGATGCCGCGGTACCGAGCTCATCAGGCCAGCTCTCCATGACGATACAAGTGGTGAGTGCCACGCGGGCATTGTTGGGCCATCGGATAGGATTTCTTCTAAACATATTTGAGCCTCCTTGGGGCTATCGGACGGCAAGCGCGCGCGCCTACAGCGATGCAAGCTACCGAGAAGGGAAAATTTAGTCAAGGCCTCTTGAAAGGCCCTGGAAAAGTCCAAGACGTTCCAGCCGTTCAATAGGTTCAAAACGTTTTAAACACCTTGAACTATTTGAACGACTTGAACAATTGCTAAAGCCCTGTGGATGCGTGCGGCCGGATGGGAATGAAAACTAGAGACTTTGCATGAGGCCCGCCACCGAAATTTCGGATCAGGGTTAGATCTTGCGAATTGAGCTACCAGCCTGCTGTATACCCTTAATTTGAAACCCCTTCCCCTCCTTTTCCTTTTCGTCTTTCTCCAGGAGTTTATCGATGGCATCTTCCCCTCTTAACCCTTCCATCTTGATCTTCAGGCGCAGGTTGTTGGCACTATCCGCATTGATCAGCGCCTGCTCAAGGCTGATCTTCCCATCCTTGTAAAGCACAAAGAGCGCATGATCAAAGGTCTGGCAGCCCTCTTGGATCCCCTGTTCCATGGCCTCCTTAAGAATATCAACCTCGCCCCTCTTGATTAGGTCCTTCACCCTAGGGGTATCCATGAGGACCTCCATTGCGACTACGCGATTGCCATTCAAGGAAGGGATTAGGCGCTGGGAGATGATGGCCCGCAAATTCAAAGAGAGCTGCATAAGAATCTGGGGGTGGCGAGCCTCCGGGAAGAAGTTGAGGATGCGCTCAAAAGACTGATTCGCATTGGTTGAATGCAGGGTTCCTACACACAGATGGCCGGTGTCAGCAAAGGTAATGGCCGCCTCCATCGTTTCGCTATCGCGAATCTCTCCGACCAAGATGACGTCCGGGGCCTGGCGCATGGCGTTCTTTAAAGCCTCCTGAAAAGAGTGGGTGTCAAACCCCACTTCGCGCTGGCTAACAATCGACTTCTTATGGGCATGAACAAACTCTATCGGATCCTCAACAGAGATGATGTGGCCGGGTGTGTTGGAGTTTCGGTAGTCGATCATGGCCGCCTGAGTGGTAGATTTCCCGGACCCTGTTGCCCCCACTACAAGAACCAAGCCCCGCTTGGTCATCGAGATATCTTTAAGAATGGCCGGTAGACCTAATTCATCAATGCTCTTGATCTCCAGCTTGATTTGCCGAAGTACCAGACCCACGTTTCCTCGCTGGCGAAAGATATTGACCCGAAAGCGACCCAGATCCTGATAAAATAAGGCCAGGTTCATTTCCATGGTCTGTTCGAATTCCTTCTTCTGCCTCTCCCGCATGACGCTATTGGCCAAGGTCTCTAGCTGCTCATTGGTTAATACCCCGTTTCCGAAAGGTTGGGTTATCCCCTCGATTCGGTACATCGGCGGGCTATCCACCGTCAGGTAAATATCCGAAGCGTTCTTCTCCACCATGACCTTAAGATAATCACGGAGTTCCATAGAACCTCACTTTACTAAAACATCAAGTGGATTTAATGGGCCCTCACTTTAGCTGCCACCCCGATTGACGGCTGACCAAAGAGATTGGGGTTCATGCTCTTGGCCTGGGCCTCATCTCTGGTCACAATGCCTCGGTTGACCAGATCGACCAAAGCCATATCCATGGTCTGCATCCCATCTTTCTGGCTCACCTGCATGGTCCCGGGGAGTTGGTGGATTTTCGACTCGCGTATGAGGTTACGCACTGCCGTGGAACCTGTCATGACCTCCACAGCGGCCACTCTCCCTCCGGCTTTTCTCTTTAGAAGGGTTTGGGTAATAACCGCCTCTATGCACTCAGCAAACTGAGTCCGGACCTGGGCTTGCTGGCCAGATGGGAAGACATCGATGATCCGGTTCACAGTATCCGGGGCACTCGAGGTATGAATGGTGCTAAAAACCAAATGTCCAGTCTCGGCAGCGGTGAGGGCCAGTTGGATAGTTTCAAGGTCACGCATCTCCCCGACCAGGACCACGTCAGGATCTTCACGAAGGGCCGCTCTTAAGGCATTGGCAAAAGATTGGGTGTGAGGTCCCATCTCCCTTTGGTTAATCAGACATTTCTTTGACATGTGGACGAACTCAATGGGATCCTCGATAGTTAGTATGTGGCCTTCAAAAGTGTCATTGATAAGATCGACCATGGCTGCCAGAGTGGTAGACTTTCCGGAACCTGTAGGGCCGGTAACCAGGACCAACCCTTTTTCTCTCTCACAGAGCTCTTTCATAATTAGGGGCATTCCCAGTTGCTCCAAAGTGAGGATCTTTGTGGGAATGGTACGGAAAACCGCGGCTTCTCCTTTCCGGTGCATAAAAACATTGACGCGGAAGCGGGCGATGTCTCCCATCTCAAAGGAAAAATCCACATCATGGGTCTCTTCAAAGGCCTTGCGGTGGCCATCGCTCATAATGTCAAACACCATGGAATGGACCTGTTCCTGGGTTAACACTGGATGGTCCAGCTTTTTAAGATCTCCGTTGATGCGCACCAAGGGTGGCTCGCCTGAGCTTAGATGGCAATCGGACGCTCCCTGCTCCACCGCAAAGGCAAGTAGTTTAGTAATGTCCATTAAAACCTCCTCTCCGACACTCTTCAGCTAAATATAACCCAATTATGATACCGTAACTTATAGGAAGCTGTAAAGGATATTTACAGATGTGGCTGCTGTGTGTAGGCAATTTTTAAGGAAAATCGCTATATTAAGGCGCCAGCCATAGAGCTTATGAGACGAGCTTCTCTATCGTGATCTCCCACTGAGCGATCCCGACCTCGCTAACCCCAATGAGCCTGTGGCCGACATTTTGGGCCCATCGGGAGATGGTCTCTAACGCCATCGGAGAATCAACAATGACTTTAAGTAAGTCCCCTATTCCTAAACTTTTCATCTCTTTCAAGGTAAGGGTTAGAGGATCGGGACAGATCTCGCCGCGTACGTCGAGAGTCTTGGTTACCATTTTGGATTTTGGATTGCCGATTTTCGATTAATCTAAAATCAAAAATCTAAAATCGCAAATCATGAGACTGGTCTTCGGACAAAGAAGAGGTAGGTCCCGCTCCAAGTTCCGAGCACAAGAAAAATGGTAGCCACCAAACTTGTAAGGCTCAGGATGCCCAGCCCCGTGAGGCTGTTGCCGATGTTGCAACCTCCGGCGATCACCGCTCCTACCCCCATGATGGCCCCACCGACGGCCTGCTGCATTAAGCGATGAGGCTTGGGAGCACGCCACTGAAACTCATGGCTCCAGCGGGCCGCAAAGAAAGCCCCAAGAGGAATCCCAATGATCTCAAACACCCCCCAATTGAGATGGGTTGAATCTCCGTTGGCCAGATAGAAAAGCAGAGAGGCTGACGGTCCGGTCATGCGTAGACCATAATGAAAGTCCCCCGACCAAGCAGAGGCAAGCCAGGCAAGCGCGGCAACCAAACCTAAAATGATCCCTGTCTTTTTCCAGGGCCATCCGCGTTGCGGTGGATTGGATTTACTGCGATAAAGCCAGACAGTCAGAGGTAACAACAAGAGGAACATCAGAAGCCAAGGATTCAGACCCAGGAGATAGTAAATAGTGGCTTCGTTCTCCCCCATATCGACACGCACTGAGGAAAGCCTCTCCGCCAGAGGACGAAAGATGCCGCCGCTTGTGGCCGCGGCTGATATGATGAACATAAGAACAACCACAAACGAGCCTACCATCCCTTCTCCGACGCGATAATAAGAGCTGCTCGAACAACCCCCCGCAAGGGTCATTCCCAAGCCAAAGACAAAGCCCCCCACCATAGCCGAAAGCCAGAAAAAGGAAGGTACGGAAAACGAGAGAAGCCCCAACTCATTAAAGAGATGAACCAGGACCATCTGAATGGTAAGCGCTAAGAGATAGGCTTTGACCAGGGTGAAGTCTCTGATCAGCAGGATGTCCCGGAAGGCCGTGTACATACAGAAACGGCCCCGCTGGAGGACAAAGCCGAAGAGAAGGCCTACACCTAATCCTAATATGAGTTTCTCTGACAACGACTTACTTCAGAAAGGCTACGCCGTGAGGGTCGCCTCCTAAGGCAATCGTATCCACCTGTTTACGATTCGCAAGATCAACCACCAAAAGCGCCTTCTCCTCACGACTGGTGACAAAGGCCCATTTGCCGTCCGGGCTGACATCAATGATGTCAGGCTTCTGCGCTACTTTAATGTTGTAGAGGAGCTTTCTCCCTCTGAGATCGATGACACTAATCGTATGATCCAAGCGGTTGGTTGCGTAGGCAAGCTTGCCGTCTCGACTGATGATTACATCATGGGTCTCTTTCCCCGTCGGAACCGTTTTAACGATCGCGTCCTTAGATGTATCGATAATCGAAACGCTGTTGGCAAAACCATTGGCCACCAAAATATGTCTTCCATCGCCAGAGCGAGCCACGCCCATGGCGCCGGCAGTTAGCTTTGGGTCCGCGTCAGACCCTTTAGGCAAACGGATGTTCTCAATGACCCAGCGTTTTTGAGTATCTACAACCGCGATGCCCTGATCACCGCCGATGGATACGTAGGCCTTCTTGCCGTCCTTACTGAAAGTGGCCACGGCCGGGGCCTTGCCAACGCCAATATTGTGGACAACTTTTTTCTGAGAAAGATCGATCACTGAAACGTTGTCAGCCCCAACATTGACAGAATAAAGCTCTTTGCCGTCTGGGCTCAAGGCAATCCCGTGGGCCCTTGCATCTGTTGGAACTTTGCCCGTAATTTTGCCGCTTCCTACTTCTATGATCGTGATGTCGCCCGAACCCACGCTGGCCACAAAGAGCAACTTCTTATCCGGAGAGAACATGAGATTATGGGGCGTCTTAGTGACCTCGATCTCTTTGACAACCTTTTTGGCCTCAGTATCTACTACCTGGATCTTGTCGATTCCCTGGTTGGCCACATAGACAGTGGCCCCTTCACTCCAAAACGAGAAACCCAGCATGAAAACGACCACAGTAAAAGCCTTCAAAAGCAGTTGCGACTTCATACCGCCTCCTTTTTTATCTTGCTCTTTAACCAAGCTAAGTGAGAATTCACATAGCACATTTAAAGAAAATTGACTAGCCACCCGCAGGCGATCCCAGGAAATCAGCGACGATCCTATTAAACCTAAGAGCCTGGTCCCACTGCACCCAATGGGCACACCGATCGAAAATATGAAGCTCTGCATTGGGAATCGATCGGAAGAGCAGAAAGGCTCGCTCCACTGCGGCTCCACGATCGTTAATACCCCATAAGATAAGTGTCTTGCATTTCATGTGTTGTAGCTCCTCCTGAATTGGCTTCGCCGCGGCGGCGTTCCTTCTCGCCAACTGGGCTTCATAATTCTTTCCTATGCTCATTTCGTAACGTTCCCGAACAAGTTCATCAGTCACCAGCTCCTCGTTGAATAAAGTTCCGATGGTGAGCGACCGCATATTGTCGATGCTAGGAGAATATTCCCATAGCTCCTCCGAGTGTTTTTTGGCCAGCGCCTGGGATTCAGCTGAGCCTTTTGGTGCTATCGTACTGCTTGACACAAGAACCAAGCGAGCAGTTCTTTGATCCTCCAAGGCAATCCTTGCAGCAATGTAGGCGCCGACAGAATTACCCATGAGATGGAAGCGACGTTGTTGAATGGCGTTCATGAAAGACTTGGCATGGGTAACCCGGTATTCTAAGGAGTGGTCCTTGGGGCTATCGGTATAGCCAAACCCCGGCTGGTCAAAAGCGTAGACGGTAAACCCTGCTGCCGCAAGAGGCTCTATATTGAGCTTCCAGTTGATCAGTGAACTGGCCCCGGGAGACGCGCCATGAATAAGTAATAGTGGGTGGCCACTTCCGGCTTTGATGTAAAAGGTTCTAAGACCATCGACCTCTAAATATTCACCTTTTTTGGCCGTAACCATTTCAGGGTAAAAAAATAACTCAACTTCTTTAAGGGAGAAGTTTGCTTGCAAACTCGCGCGCCGGACGACGCACCGAGAGGATTTTATCTTCTGATTGATTCTCCCACCGGCTAAACTCCGCCAAAGTTAAAAAATCCTTCGCCGCCTGTTCCCCTATCTCAGCTAGAGAACTAGTATCCACATCGACGCGCCGGGTAGGCTGTCCATGGGCTTTTCCCCATGTTTCCTGCCCTTCTTTGCTTAGGAGCCAGTTAACAAAGACCTTAGTGGCATTCGGATGCGGAGGGTTTTTGATAACAACCGGGGGCCCACTTCCAAACGTCACAAATGTCCCCTCCTTAAAGCGAGGAAAGGGTTCATCAAAATAACGAACACCAGCCTGGTACTCGTCAGCAACCCTTCGCACAAAAACTGTACTCTGCCCTACCAGGAACTCTGACTCAATACCAAAGCGTGACCTCAGCACCCCCTCCAGGGCCTTTCTTAGCTCAGGATTGAGAGGAATAGCTACGACGATTTTCCCCTCCTTTCTGGCTGCAGCCTGGACCCGTTCCCATTCTGTCTGCGAGGCTGACTGGGCGGACGCCGAAGAGACCCAGCCAAAGATCACTAGAAGGGCTAACGTTGCCCTGCCCAGGACCGCACTAATTTCTGCTGTCATGATTGAGCCATTTACGGAGTTGCCTGCTCTACTTGTCTCCGTTCATCTGCCGACATCCACCTGTAATCGCCACCAATGACGATCAACCTATTCTTCTCCAAGTCTCTGATTACCCCTTTTGGATCCTTTCCTGCCTTTACCTTCTCGATCTCTTTCAGATACACCTGCCGCAACAAGATAACTCCCCTATCGATGACTGAAAGAGTCTCATTTTCTCTGTCCACTATAGGACCCAGGCTGTCCACGATCGTGGCGTCCTCCTCAAATACTGCCGCAGGAATATCATATCCAAGGGTTGGATTATCCGACTCCTTATACTCCTTGTAGGGCTCTATCCGAAGCTGCTCGGCAACCTGAACGCGATGTTGTTTAGGAGGCTTAAAGCGTACGCGCAGATTCATCGTGTGGGTATCATCGATGGGTACGGCCCATCTACAGGTCACTGCTGGGAACTCACTAGATGGAAGATCCCCTCCAGAACTTACCGTGTTGTCTCCCCCGGACGCTATTCCAGGCATAATGATGTAGTGCATGCGGAAACTATATTCGCCTGCCTTTCGTCCTGGCCGGATCGCCTTATAAACAGCCCCCCAGTCGGTTTCTTCAAACATTATCTTTTCCGGTTCCGCAGCCATAGGTCTCCACACGTCACCGTGGAGAAAGCTTACGTGGTAAGGATCAATTCCATTTTCAACAGATTGAAGCCAATTAGAATCGTTGAAAGCTTGAATGAGGCAATCTCTCTCTCCATCAGCCGCAAGAAAGTGAAATCTCGGAAGAAGCGGTGCGGGTTGGGGCCCAAGATAGGTAAACACCAACCCTCCTAACTCCTGAGTCGGATATGAAAGATGGTGGATATTCTCCTTTAACTTACTTCCTGGCAGTTCACCTGGTGTTTGCAAAACCTTGCCGTTTATATCATACAACCACCCATGGTATCGACACCTAAGTCCCTCCTTCTCAACATTCCCAAGACACAGATTTGCACGCCGATGGGAACAGTAAGCCCCTAATACCCCAGCTTTTCCCTTACCATCTCGAAAGAGCACTAGATCTTCGCAAAGCACGCGGATGAAAGTGGGCTTATCCTTTAAATGAGCAGAAAACCCAACTGGCCACCAATAGCGACGGAGCAGCTCTCCCATTGGTGTGCCAGGCCCCACCCGAGTAAGAATCTCATTCTCTTCTTTGGTCGTTTTATACATAAGCATTTCTCCAAAGATTGATTTGGAATGCACGGACCTTGTCAGGTATTCACCAAATACTATTTCCTCATCTTCCCTGTCAAGGAACGGTACAACTTCAAATTCACAGCGACGATTGGGGGTGAAACCTGGACCCGCGTTATTACCGGTCTGGTGTCGGTCTCTAAGGCGGGACACTATAGGAAC
>JBOHVJ010000177.1:0-3488 GCA_050735075.1 Binatia bacterium | reverse complement strand
CTTGAGCTCACATAAGTGGCTGGAACGTCTCGCCCGGTAATCTGAGATATGCCCTTCATCCAGAGGAAGGCGATAGCGAGAAGACCAACGCCGATGACGATACTAACGTTTTTAATGTTCATTGTTTCCTCTCCTACTACCTTCGCCCGCCCTGCCAAGTGAGCAGGGGCATATTCACGACAACCCCAGGCCTCTCGATCGTCACCTCACCTTTGCGCAATGCATCCCTCACCTCAGCCGCCGACTTCAGGAGGCGAGCCGACCGCTCATCTTTCCAAGTCACTAAGTTCACGTCGCGCAACGGGCTGTAGCCATTCGTGCCTGGCGGATTATCAAAGACGTCCGACTGATAACCAAAAGGACCCTCTCCCTTGACGCCGTTTTTAAAGACGTAGACGGTAGCCACCATGGACTGCGGCGCCTGCACAAGCGAGGGGACCAGGAGGACTGGGGAACCCATCATGCGCGTCAACATTTCGACGACTTTTGGGTCTGAAGCCTCGGTATGGATAAAATGGATCTCCTTCCCATTCATATAACCTTTGACTGGCGGCACTCCTGCGGGATTCAAGAAGTAACCCACTGCCACGCCGGTAAAGCCAACTGCCAAAATCACTGCGACTACGACCCACTTGCGCATCTCGTTCTCCTCCTCGGTTCCGATATCTACTCTATGACATGGCCAAGCTTGATGAGCTCATCGGCGATCTCGTCCCTAGAGAGGGCGCCCCTTTGGACCGCCACCGTAATGAGCTTCTCCTTGGGGTTTCCCTCCACTTTCGCGACCGTAGGTATGCGACTTAAGGCGTCTCTGATGATGCCTACGCATCCGTCACAGTGTATGGTTGGAACCTCAAAGGTTAACTTTTCAATATCTTCCCTTACTGGAGCGACTTCTTTCACCTTCTTGAGGTGGCGTTTAGGAAGGAGCCTACCGCCAAAAGAGTTAAGGAGGACTGTGCTGACGCTGGCCACCATTGCGACCATGGCCCATACGGGGTGAACCAGACCTGTAACCGCAAGAGGAACGCCGACCCCGTTAAAAGAGAAAGCCAGACTGAGATTCTGAACCGTCTTGCGGAAACTCCGTTTCGCAATATGGTAAGCATCAACGAACGCGGTTAGGCGCTCGCCCACGAGAATCACGTCAGAAGATTCTATGGCTATGTCAGTTCCCGCGCCTATGGCAACGCCGACATCGGCCTGCATGAGGGCCGGGGCGTCGTTGATGCCATCGCCGACCATAGCCACGCGAAAGCCTGCGCGCTGAAGCTCTCTTACTTTAGCAGCCTTATCCTGTGGGAGCACCTGGGCATGAACCTCTTCGATCCCTACCTGAGAGGCCACGGCTTTTGCTGTTTTCTCGTTGTCTCCGGTTAGCATGACGGTTGTAAGGCCCGCTTCCTTGATCTCTCTGATAGCGTCCGCAGCGTCTTCTTTGATGACATCCGCAATTGTAAGAAGACCTGCGAGCTCGCCATCACCAGCAACCCCTATAACTGTCTTGGCCTCAGCCTCAAGTTTTGTGGCGTTTTCAAGAGCTACGTTGATGTTAATCCCTTCTCCTTTAAGAAATCGGAGGTTGCCGACGAGCGCTCTCTTGCCATCGATCGTTGCGCGGACTCCAAGGCCCGGCATGGCTTGAAAGTCTCTGGCCCCTTTGAGCTCAAGGCTCCTCTTTTGCGCTTCTTCCACGACAGCCTGCGCCAGAGGATGCTCGGAAGGTTTCTCTGCGCTCGCCGCGAGCTGGAGCAGCTCTTCGGGGCTTTCGCTATTTAAGGATATGAGATCTATGACTTTCGGCTTTCCGACTGTAACCGTGCCGGTCTTGTCGAGGATGACCTTTTTTACATCCTTGAAAACCTGGAAAGCCTCGCCGCTGCGCATCAGAATCCCTTTGAGGGCTGCCTCTCCTCCGCCTCGGATCATGGCCAATGGCGTTGCCATCCCCAGGGCGCACGGATAACCCATGACAAGCACAGCTAGAGCTGCGTAAGTCGCCCGGATGAAGTCCGCTTTTCCTGTGAACACCCAGGCTCCAAACGTCCAAATTAAAATCGCCGCTCCAGCGAAAGCCAAAACACCGGGCACAAAGTATTTGAGGATTTGATCCACAAGAACGATGATACTTGGTTTAAGGGCGCGCGCCTCCTGAATGTGCCGCGCCACCTGCTGGAGGAAGCTCTCCTTTCCTACCTTGGTGGCGCGAACCACCAGAGTACCTGTTTGATTGACTGAACCTCCGATGACCTCGTCTCCATCGGCCTTTTCCTTAGGCAAAGGCTCTCCGGTAACCAGACTTTCATTGACTGCTGAGGCTCCCTCTACTACCTCGCCATCCACAGGGATTTGCGCTCCGGGTCTTACTCTAACTAGGTCACCGGCGTGAATCTGCTCGATCGAGACCTCTTCCTCTTTCCCGTCCCGGATAACGCGTGCAGTAGCAGGCTGAAGACTTAAGAGTTTCCGCACCGCCTGGGAGCTGCGGGTGCGGACATGAAGTGAGGTATATTGGCTAAGGATATGGTAGGCGGTTACAAAGACAGCGACCGCAAAGAAGTCATGGGAAGGGAACTGGCGCGGATAAAATAGCCCAAGCAGTCCGCCGATTAAGCCGGCAAACGCGGCAAACTCAAGAAGCACATGCTGATTGAAAATTCGCCGTCTGAGAGAGCCCCAGGCCTTCTTGAGGATCGGCCACCCGACTACAAAGACAGTGATAAAGGCGAGAACAGGGATGATCCAGTGGGCGTACGGAAACATGCGCCCAAGCCACATTAAGAGCATTAAGACAAAAGCAGTCCACGTGAGAGACGCGGCAATAATCAGGCGATCCCTTTCGTGGCGGATCTCTTCCTCTTCTTCTTCAAAGGTCCTGACCTTTTCCGGATCGCGGACCGTGTAACCCACGGCCATAAGGGTGTCTTTAAGCGCTTCCGGTCGCACCTTCTCGGGCTCATACTCAACGAGCGCTTCCTCATGCGCGAGGCTTACGTGGACCTCCTTCACTCCGTCCATTCGGGTTAGCGCCTGCCGGATCGTCTCGGTACAAAAGGAACAGGACATGCCACCTATCTTGAATTGGACTTTTTCCATGTCTGTGCACGCCTACTTGGCAAACTTATAGACGACGTCCATCAACTCACCGTAAGTCTCTTCTGCCTTCTTTTTGCTCCCGGAGCGCAGAGCATGGGTGACGCAGTTCTCCAAATAGTTGCGCATAACAAGCTTGCCGACACCCCTTAATGCTTCCTGCACGGCAGAAATTTGACCCATGACTTCTACGCAGTAGCGTCCTTCTTCGACCATCTTTTTAATCCCTTTGACCTGTCCCTCGATACGGTTGAGTCTATCCGCAGCGTCTTTCCTGGCAGCAGGCAGAATCATCTCTTTCCCATTAGCCATAAAATCACCTCCAGTAATCTGATGCCTATACCCCCTAGGGGTATATGTCAAGACCCCCGTGCTTTTTAGATCCCACCTTTCTC
>JBOHVJ010000176.1:0-11080 GCA_050735075.1 Binatia bacterium | reverse complement strand
CTTTGAGCCTGATTAAGTGGTAGGCAGAAATTATCAGCATCACTGAGGCCCCTCTCAGGATGGCGTCTTAGTTTTTATTCTTCCCTTTTACTCAAGCTTAATCTAAAATCTGCTCTAGCCCTTAACTGAAATCAAAAGAGTCCATTGCAAGCAGAAACACCACAGCTCAACCGAATTCTCCTGTCTCAGAAATCACTAAAAAAGACCTTCCTCATCTTCCGTTGGCTCTTGATCGTTGTCTGCTCCTCCATGGTCGTGGTCAGCCAGAACCTCTTCATCGACCTTTCATGGGCTCATCTGTTTGTCATTCTCATTATCCTTTCCAACCTATTCCTCCATTTTGTTCGCCCAGAGACCCTAACAAAACTCTCCTTTTACTCCGTCGTGGCCTTCGCGGACGTCCTGTGGATCACAGCTGCGCTGGTCATCAGCGGACAGACGGCTACAGATTTCTACATGATGTATTTCCTTGTCATTATCATCTCGGCCCTTAGCCAGCAGCTAAACCGAATCATCATCAGCGCAGTATTAGTCATCCTTTTCTACGGTCTGACCCTTCTTTGGACCACTTACGAAAGGGTCACAGTGGACCCAACGCTCCTACTCAGGCTTCCCTTTTTCTTCATCATTGCCCTCTTCTTCGGCACCCTGGTTCAATCAGTCCGTCAAGAGAAGCTGCACAGAGAACAGCTCGGCGAAGAGGAGGTCAACCGTCTCAAGGCTCAGTTCCTGGGTCTTATCACTCACGAGCTCTTAAGACCCATCAATGTCATCTTGACCCACATCCATCTTCTTTTGACTGCCTCCGCCGGCCAGCTTTCCTTGAAACAGATCCAGCTCGTCGACCACCTTCAGCTTCAAGCGGAAAAGTTGTGCGGGCTTATTCGCGATTTGATGGACCTCTCAAACATCGAGGCCAAAAGGACTACTCTTCAGGTAAAAAAAGGAGCCGTTGGATCTTTTTTCCAGGGGATCCAACGGGAGATCTTGCCCCTGCTTAAAGATAGATCGCTGAAGGTCGAATTCCTGTCCGAAGAGGATCTCCCATCCATAGAGACCGACTGGAACAAACTCGGGCAAATCATCCTTTACATTTTAGCTAACGCCATCAAATTTACCCCGCCGGGCCAGGTAACAGTAATCGCCTGTAAAGGCCCGGGCGAGGATCAAGTGACTCTCGGCGTGGCTGACGCCGGGGTCGGGATTGGGAAAAAGGATATACCTCAGATTTTTGAGGAACTCATAAAGCCGGCTCAAACAGATGGCCAAGAGGGCGGCGGATTAGCAGTGGGTTTAGTCATGGCTCAAAACATGGTGGAGATTCTAGGGGGAACGGTCCATGTGAGGAATCGAGTGAAAAATAATCCCGATGTCGCTATAACCATGCCGACACTCTGGAATCAGAAACCTAAAGAAGTGAACGAAATAGGCTACGCCGAGTCCTATTCTCGCCGCACATTCTTGAGCGAGAATTAACAGGAGCAAATGTCAGGTCTCACGTATTAGCGTCCGCAGCCTGCTTGAGACACCTTAGAAATTCCTTTAGAGGGCGCGTGTTGATTACGTCTTTTTTCTCTGCCCAACCCCTTCTCGCTTGGGCCACCCCAAACTCCAGAAAACGGATGTGATTGACGCTATGGGCGTCAGAATCGATAACCAGTCTTACCCCCGCTTCCACAGCCTTGCGGATATGCTCGTCTTTTAGATCCAATCGATCCGGATAGGCATCGATCTCCAAAGCCGTGTCGGTCTCCTTGGCAGTTCTGATGATGACATCCATATCCACATCGTAGGGCTCTCTTTTCTGAATCACCCGACCTGTTGGATGGAACAGGATATCCGCATGGGGGTTGCGCATGGCCTTTACAATCCGATCGGTCATCTCTCGGCGCGGCAAATTGAAGTGAGAATGGACAGCTACGCCAACGACATCGAGCTGGTCGAGGACCTCGTCTTTAATATCGAGCGTTCCGTCTTTGTTGATGTTGACCTCAGCCCCTTTGAGAACCGTGATTCCCCTTAGAGACCGGTTGATCTTGTCGATCGCGGCCATCTGCTTGAGAAGCTTCTCTTCATCTGAGCCTCCGGTCATCGCCAATCCCTTGGTGTGATCGGTAATAGCGATATATTCCAGCCCCAGTCTCTTAGCCTCCTCGACCATCTCTTCAATCGAGTTGGCGCCATCCGTCCATGTCGTCTGGGTTTGCAAATCGCCGCGCAGATCCCGGTAGCCCACAAGATCCGGGAGGGCCCCTTTTCTCGCAGCCTCGATCTCTCCCTGATCCTCTCTGATCTCCGGGGGAATAAAAGACAGACCAAGTGCCTTGTAAATCTCCTCCTCTGTCTTGCCCGCGACACGTTTGCTGCCGCGGAAGAGGCCATACTCATTTAACTTCAACCCTTTTTCCTGAGCGATCCTTCGAAGCGCAACGTTATGATCTTTGCTCCCGGTAAAATAGCTGAGCGCCGCGCCGAAACTCTCCCTCGGCACCACCCGTAAATCCACGTCCATCCCGTTTTTGAGTTTGATCATCGTCTTGGTCTGGCCCTTTCCATGGACGTGCATCACCTCAGGCATGGAGACGAAAAAATCCATGACCTTCTCCGGCCTTTGGGAAATTGCCAAGATATCCGCATCCCCAACGGTCTCCTTACGTCTGCGCATCGATCCGGCCACGACCACATCGCTGACCTCTGCCAGGCCGCGCAGGCGTGTCTCAATCTCGGTAATGAGAGGCAGCACAGACCCAAGCGGGAAGCGACCGCTTCCCTGTTTGAGGAACTCAATTCCCTTAAGGATCTTCTGCTCCATCTTCTCCCCGAAGTGTGGCAGGTTTCGAATTTTACCCGCGCGGGCAATCTGCTCTAGATCAGAGACCTCCTTGACCCCTAATTTTTCGTAGAGGACCTTAACGCTCTTGGGCCCGACTCCCTCGATCGCGGTGAGCCCACGCACATCCACCGGCACCTCCCTCTTAAGCTCCTCGTAATATCTGAGCTTGCCGGTCCGGATGATCTCCTCAATTTTCTCCGCGATGGCCTGGCCTACCCCCGGGATCTCCCGCAAGCTCTTCACCCCTCCACGCTTGTAGACCTCCATAACCGGTTCTTCCAACGCCTCCAGGGAATAGGCTACCTTCTCATACGCCCTCGGCTTAAACGGCTCATCCTGCATCTCCAGGTAAAGGGCGATCTCTCGAAAGATCTGAGCTAATTCCGTATTGCGCATCGTTTTAGCTTTAACACCTTCCCACGCAGATTGACAAGGTAGGCAGAAGAGGTTAAAGGGATAAAGGGTTGAAGAGATCTAAATCCTTAGTCGCCAAACCTTTAAACTCTTTGAATCGGGAGAATGGCTTATATGCAGTTTAAGTTCATCTTTGCAATGGCGTTATGCCTGGCCACGGTCGTTTCTTTAAACTCGCCCGCCTTGGGGCAGTTGACTAAATTAAACGTCGGCTACAGCGCGCTAAGCGGAGATCAGTTGCCAGCGTGGGTAGCGAAAGAGGCAAAAATCTTCGAGAAGAATGGTCTGGATGTTCAGTTGATTTTCTTTACCGGAGGAAGCACAGCCATTCTAGCATTGGTGTCGAAGGATGTCCCCATCACCCAGGTGTCAGGTCCTGGTCTCGTCAACAGTGCTTTGGCTGGCTCTGATGCGGTCATGGTCGCCGCAGGCATCACCTCGCTCAATTACGTGTTAATGGGGAGGCAAGGTATCAAAACAGCCGAGCAGCTCAAAGGCGGCACAGTAGCCATCAGCCGTTTTGGATCGGCTACCGACACCATTGCGCGCTTCGCTCTTAAGAACATCGGTTTGATTCCAGGAAAGGATGTGACCATCGTCCAGATCGGCAGCGGACCTGACCGTCTCGCGGCAGCTCTAACCGGCCGAGTCTCTGCTGCGGTCATAAATCCCCCCTCCAGCTTTATCGGAGAGAAAAAAGGTTTGAGTGTCATTGCCGATGTCGCAAAGATGGGGCTTGTCTTTCAGCATACGGGCGCTGCCACGACACGGCGATTCATCAAGGAACATCCAGATATGGTCAGGAGATACGTCAAATCGCACGTCGAAGCCGTGCATAGGATCTGGACTGATAAGGAGCTTACTCTGAGAGCCCTATCGACTCATATGGGTCGAGGCATGGATCGGGAGACTCTTGAGAAGACCAGGGAGAACATTCTCACTGAAGCCTTGCTCCCGAAGAAACAGTATCCCTCACTCGAAGGGCTTAAGACAGTTCTGGAAGATGTGGCCGAGAGAGACCCAAAAGCAAAAACAGCCAAGCCTGAGCAGTTCGCGGACCTGAACTTCATTAGAGAGCTGGACCAGAGCGGCTATATCGACAGCCTCTATAAGAGAAGGTAGGCAGTTTTACTTAATCCTCACTTGAGACTTCAGCGAGAGGTTAAAAATATGGAGAGATCCATTCATGTTGACGATCTAAAAATTCGCTATCTGGAAGAAGGATCAGGCCCGGCGGTTATTTTCTTTCATGGGGCATCCCTGGGTTCTTCCGCTGAAGTGTACGAGAGAACCCTTCCTCCATTCGCCCAGGCGGGGTTCCGTTCCATCGCTTACGATCAACCTGGCTTTGGCCTTTCGGACAAACCCAAGGACTATACGGTCGCTTACCGTACTGCTTTTATCATTAAGTTCATGGATGCCCTTGGGATCGAGCGGGCCTCATTGATCGGCCACTCACAGGCCGGAGGAATGGTTGTTCGTGTTGCCCTGGAACATCCCAAGCGAGTCAGCTCCGTGGTAGTGGTTGGAAGCGGAAGTCTCCTTCCTCCCCTGCCGGATCAAGGTGGTCGGGCCGGCGGCGCTGAAGGGCAAGAAGGCGGTGATAAACCCCCGACCCTTGAGGATACCAGGAAGCTCCTGGAAGGCAACCTCTTTAACAAGTCTCTCATCACTCCTGAGGTGTTGGAAAAACGACACCGGCTGAGCGTGGGACAAAACTTTGAAAGCTTTGTTGAGAGAAGCAAAGCCCGGGAACCTCAAAGAGAGTCTGTCCCGCTTTGGCAACGTCTTAAGGAGGTCCCTGTCCCCTTGCTCCTGTTATACGGCGCTCAGGATCGCGGGTCTGCGGCCAAGAGATGTGCCTTATTAAAAGAGAGGGAGCCGGCACTCAAAATTGAACTTATCGAGAATGCCAGCCACCTCCTCTTTTGGGATGCCAAGGAAATGTTCAACCAGAAAGTCATAAACTTCTTACCTAGATGATACAAGGCCGCGGACAGCGTTTTAGAAGATTAGAATTTCATTCTCACGCGGTAGTTGACTTTCACCTCTTTGTCCTTAGGGAGATCGACGACATACTGTAAGGTGTGGGCCTCGATCTTCTCGTAGGAGTGGGAGGAGCGCAGCATCTCCCAGTCACCTGGGATGGGCTCGATGACCTTCACTTGGGCATCTTCTTTCTTATGATTTCTTAGCTTGACCTCCCATTCCACTTCATAGAGATTCCATGCGATCTGGCGCCAATCCTTCTGGATCCTTTCCCCAACCACATCAAAGGCTTCGCCCATCTTGATCTTTACCTTCTCGTCTTTTGGGGTGTGATCGATCCAGTCCTCGCCAACAAACTGTAGACTCCCGCTCTCATCGGCCTTGTAGACCCGCACAATCCCCTTTGGCAGAGGAAGCCCCAGGCGATTTTCCTTCTTGTTTGCCACCTCCAGATAGACCCCAACTTTCTGGTTAGAGACTGGCTGGCCATAGCGATTCCGATAATAGTGTTGCGCCCCATAATAGATGAGCTGCTTTTGCACTGGAACTTCAGTGGCGCTTAGAAGGCTAAGCTGTTTGGTCTGGTTATCTTTGATGGTGCTTTTCCCCTGGAGTGTATAAAGGTGATATTCAAAGAAGCCCTCTTCAGTAAATTCTCTGAATCGCGACTCGGCAGGTGCTGCCTTCGCCGCCCTATCTAATGCGCCATGGAGTTCATTTTTGCTTCTGGCCCTGTTAATGTCTCCAGCCACCAGCTTGAGCGCAGCACCCCTATAACTGGCCCCGCTCTTGTTATCGATCGTGACCCAGCCTGACAAATCTCCACCATTATCCTTGTGATTCAGAACAAAAACATAATCGGCCTTCCAAGAGATACCTCCTGTAAGATAGGAGGCCTCGACGGCTTGTGGGCGGTTGGCACGGTTCTGAAGCAGCCATACAAGCGTCGGCTTGGCGATGAGATTATCCGGGATCTCAGGCAGAATAACTCGCCCTGGATGGCCCAGGTGGATCGCTCCATTCACCTGGTAGATTGGACCACCGTTGGTGCTGAGAAGCGTCGCTTCTACGATCCTCTCCTCTCCTGTGTAGTAATTCTTATCGAGGATCTTCACCTTCTTCCCGACATATTTGTCGAGAAGCTTTCCTGGATTGAGCAGGTCGTATTCATAGTTCTGCTCAAGAATCTTCAAACCCTGTGGATCGGTGAGGGATTTAAGATGAACCGTAGTCGGATTGATCTGCGAGGCCACATCCATGAAGCGGATCTCGTGCACCCCTGCACCCAGACGAATCTCACGATTATCTTTAACGAGCCCCAGGTTCTGGTTGTAAACCGTCAGAGAAACCCCCTTCTGCTCGTCCTGGGTAATAGAGCTGGGGACTGCTGCCCCGTTGGGCTTTGCTGCCTGGCTATCCTCTTTCCTCAGTGACAAAACAATGGTCATCAAAATAATCAGCAAAACACTTATCTTTTTCATGCGTTCCTCCCCGCAGTAAACAGGATTGTTTAACTCGTTAGACAACCAGAGGAGAAAAAAGTTCCGGCTATTTTTCAAGTAGGATGCGGAGCTGAAGTGTAGCGGTGGGCTCAGAAGGCCGAAGGGTAGATTCCGCCGCAGGTGCCGATTTCCGTTCCAGTGCTCTCTCTCGGGCGGTCTGAGTATCCATCTGGCGAAAATCCTGTCGTGCCTTGCTAACGGTCCCCGCGCCTGTGGCCCCAAGTTCCGGTGGAGAAATTTTAGCCTCCTCCTTAGCCTTTTCTTTCAGCGCAGCAAGGAAATCGGCTTGACGGGATTGAGGCAACTCAACGGTTAGAAGCAAGCCCATACCCGGAAGAGCCTCCTGAGTTAAGACCCTCCCACCAAACCCGTCTAAGAGCATCCTGGCCCTCGCTTCAGACTGACCAACATCGCCTGTCGAGATCTCATGGACTTGAGGCTGACGGGTCGCTGCAGCCAATTCGTTGCGAACGTCTTTGGGTACTACCGTAGCTTTTGCTACAGATGACGTCGCAGAAGGCGCTCCTGGCCTGGGCTCAGGCATAGTTGCGGTTTTAGCCGTTTGAGGGCTCTCCTTTTTCTTGCCCTCACCTTCTATCACCTTGTCTTGAAGTTCGTCCCAACCGACCATTTGATCTTCAAGAGAACCAACAACCCGAGCCTCTTTGGGCGATGGTGCACCGGCCACCCTCGCCGATTCCTGACGGGCGTCTCTTAATACCTCAGCGGGTTTTGACAGAGACGGTGGCAGAGTGGGTTTTGCTTCAGTCCGAGATTGAGTCGTAGCCTTCCTCTCAGCGATCTCGTAACCTTGTGGCTTAGCTCCTAGAGCTTCCTCTTGGCTCTTATCCTCAGACTCTTGTAAGTTTTGGAAAAGAGCTGGAATACCAGCCTCCTTCGATAACTCAGGCGTTCTCTGGTAGAGATAGAAGGCCGTGGTGCTTAGGATTACTAGAGCTGTAATCTCAAGTGGAATCTTGATTTTAATGGGCTCAGCAATCCAAGCCCAAACGCGCATCATTCCCCTTCCCTTCTCTATCTTTCTATGGAGCTGATTGAGAAAATCAGGGGATGCCTTTATCTCGTCCAACGAACTTATGAGCGATATGGTCGTGCGCAGAGCCTCCACTTCCTGCTGACAATCTGAACAAGCTTTGACATGCTCTTCAAATAGCAGGACCTCAGTCGACGCCAGCCGTTGATCCAGATATTCAGAAGACCGCTCCCTAACTTCTTGGCAATTCATAGACACACACTCCTATTATCAAAATCCAGGGAAAACGTCTCTCTTATATTCGCCTGAACCGCTAACCGGCCGCGGTGAAGCCGTGACCTCACGGTCCCCAACTCCAATCCCAGAGATCCAGCGATCTCTTCGTAAGAAAGCCCCTCAATATCCCGGAGAATGAGAACCATTCTTTGTTCCTCTGGCAGGGCTCGGATGGCCCTTTCCAAAAAAGATTTTAGCTCCTTCCTCTCCAAGAGAGCGTGGGGATTGGCCCCGCCATCGGCGAAAATCGGTTCTGGATCATCCACACCCCCAGTGACTTGATCCTCACGTTTTCGCCTCCTTCTATGGTTTAAACAACTATTCGCCGTTATCCGGTAGAGCCAGGTGGAAAAGAGGGCTTCTCCTTTGAAGCCCCCCAAGGCATGATAGACTTTCACAAAAACATCTTGTGCTAGATCCTCCGCCTCAGCCGGGTCTCCCAACATGCGGGTCGCAACCCCCATGACTCGGTTGCGGTATTTTACAACCAATTGGTTAAAGGAAGACTGGTCCCCCCCCTGAATTTTGTGGATTAAATCCTTATCAGGGTCTTGGGCAGACACCATCTCTAAACTTGTCCTCTAAGTAGCTTAGACAACTTGGAGAGAAAAAAGTTCCATAGATCAAGCAACCGGGAAACAACCTGATAAACATTGTAAACGAACAGGCGTGGGGAAGAAAGAACCATTGCTCTCCGATAGCAAAAATGCTACAGCCCAATCTAAGTCGCAGTGGCTGGTGCCGTGAAACCCTTATGGCTAAACTGATCGGAAAAGAGCTGCCCGAAGACGCATTCTCCCTCCTTAAGCCGGGAGATTTTAGCTCCAAACGCAATCGGGTGGTTCAGATCATCACGGTGAACCCTAACGGTTGGCCAGATGCGGGCATGTTAAGCCACGCAGACATTGTGGCCAAAGATAAGAAAACCCTGCGTTTGGCAACCTGGGGAGACGGCGAGTGCGCCTCCGATCTCAGACACAACGGAAAACTCGCCGTGCTCGTCATCGATCATGACATGGCCTACTACGTTAAGGGGATAGCCGAGGAGACCAAGGAAAGTGGCGACAAGCTCAAGGATATCAACCAGGAAGGGGGAAACTCTCCCCTCGCCTTCTTTAAGGTGCGAGTGGAGCAGGTATTCGAGGACAGGGTGCCGACGGCCCGCATCCTTAGCGGTGTGACCTTTGAAGGCTCAGAGATCGAAGACCAAACACACCAACAAGTGCTAAAAAAGCTCTTGGAGAGCTGATTTTCCGAGCCGAAATTTCTCCCATATGGGCAAGACGACACCTAAGGGGAGAGTGAGGTTCGGAGTGACCCCCATCCAGACCGGGGTAGACTTTGCCCACATCCGCAAGGTCGTTCTCACCTGCGAGCGATTAGGCTACGACTCTGTTTGGCTCAACGATCACTTCTTTACTTCTCCCTACTTTTATCCTCTCCCACCTCCCTCAGCTCCCTATTACGAGTGCTGGGTAACCCTATCGGCATTGGCCACCCCCACAAGGAAGATCCGCCTCGGAACACTCTGCACCAACGTCTCTTTCCGTAACCCGGCCCTCTTGGCCAAGATGGCGGCCTGCCTCGATGTCATCAGTGGCGGCCGTTTAGAACTCGCTCTAGGAGCAGGCTGGTTTGAAGAAGAACATAACGCCTATGGCATCCCTTTTCCCCGAACCTCTGAGCGCGCGGAAAAGCTGAAAGAGGCTGACACTATTATCAGGCGCCTGTGGAGTGAAGAACGGGTCTCCTTCAAAGGCAAACACTTCGTCGTGAAAGATGCCTATTGCAGTCCAAAACCCTTACAAAAGCCCTCGCCTCCTATTTGCGTGGGGGCCAGAGGATCGCGCATCATGCTTCGCGCCGTTGCCGAGTGTGCGGATCATTGGAATATCCAGACCCCGATCACACCGAAGCAATACCAGAGAAAGGTTCAGATCCTCGAGAGGCATTGTCGGGAGATCAAAAGAGATCCGAAAACCATTGGACGTTCCCTTTGGGCCGGGACGATTATCGGGCGAGATGAAAAGCACTTTGCCAAGGCCGTTGCGGAACTTAAGCCCCGTCATCCCTCTTATCTCGAGAGCCGTGTCGCCGGCACCCCTGAGCAGTGCATCGAGACTATCCAGCAGTATGTTAACATGGGAGTGACTCTCTTTATCCTTTACTTCACAGTCAACGAGCTCCCAAGCCTCGAAATTTTCGCCCGCAAAGTGATCCCCGCTTTCAGGTAAAATCGAAAAAGTTGGACCCATTGACAGCATGTCGGAAATCAACTAAATCGCAGCTTAAATAAATTCTACCAGCTGATGATTACGGATAAAAAAGGTGAGGCGGCAGTTTTGGAAATCGAACAATGGGCCAACCAGATCGCTCGCTCGACCGATGAGAAGGTGCAAGCCTCGGTCTATTATGATGCCGACTCCAGCACGTATGTTTTACGCCTGGCCAAGGGAAACCACGTCTTGCTTTTCCGACTCTCGGAAGCCCAAGTTCAAACGCCGGAGCGCGAAGGGGAATGTGAAAAGATCCTCAAAAGAAAGGTCAAAGACTTATCTAGCTAACAAACACTACCCATCGCTTCCGCAGCCACTTCTCTGGCAAATTCATTCTTCTCATTTAATTGAATACTTTCGGTTTGCCTCGTCTATAAACTTTGAAGGCTGTTCCCCCACCTGTCGGAGTCGTCAGCTGGTCCTCTTGACATTTCCTTAATTCAGGTGTACAACCAGACAACAAGGAAGGAGGATCAGACAGATGACCATTCAGGAAGCAGCACATCAACTTCTAAAGGAGCATCAGCGACCCCTTGACTCTAGGACCATTGCGAAGCTTGCCCTGGAGCGAGGACTGGTAACGAGTTCGGCGCGTGATCCAATCGCGTCGCTGGCGCAGACAATTGAGAAGAACATCCGTGACGACGTGTATAACCGGCCCCAGCTCGTTTTCGTCCAGGAAGGTCGGCAGCGTTTAATCGGCCTTCCGGGAAGTAAGGCGGGGGTAACACCGCTGTTGTCCCGACCCTTGTCTTCCGGAACAGGATCTCAACAACTCTCGGTTCGAATTCCAGGT
>JBOHVJ010000175.1:0-4735 GCA_050735075.1 Binatia bacterium | reverse complement strand
CTGCTGGGCTGACCACTCTTCGACCTCGGGATAGGCGTCCCTCCCCTTCTGTTCCCCGTTTCCTCCACCTCCTAAGGCATCGAAGATATCGATTTGATTGCTTTGGCGACCCTTCTGGTAAGACTGCCCCATCTTGATAGCATCGTCCAGGGCGGCCATCATCCCTGCCCGTGAAACGCCGGTCGAATCAAAGGCCCCGCATTTGACGAGGCTTTCAACAACCCTCCGGTTTACCGCACTCAAATCGACGCGCCGGCAGAAATCAAAAAGGGATTTAAAAGCCCCTTCTCGCTCGCGGCTCTGTAGGATAACCTCCACCGCCTTTTCGCCCACGTTCTTAACCGCCGCCAGACCAAACCGAATCTTATTTCCCACCGGGGTGAAATCGGACCGGCTCTCGTCGATATCCGGGGGAAGGACTTCGATCCCCATTTCCCGACACTCTGCCAGGTTCTTGATCACCTTATCCGTATTGCCCATCTCGGAGCTCATTAAGGCAGCCATGAACTCCACTGGATAATGGGCCTTCAGGTAGGCAGTTTGGTAGGAGATGAGGGCGTAAGCGGCCGAATGAGATTTATTGAAACCATAACGGGCGAACGTTTCCATCTGATCGAATATCTCGGCTGCCTTTCGAGCATCAATCTTCTTCTTGCGCGCCCCCTGGATGAATCTCTCTCTTTGGCTGGCCATCTCTTCCGGGTCTTTCTTACCCATGGCGCGGCGCAGGATATCAGCCTCTCCCATGCTATAGCAGGCAAGCTCGCGGGCAATCTGCATCACCTGTTCCTGATAGACAATCACGCCGTAAGTATCTTTAAGGATGGGCTCCAGGGAGGAATGAAGATAACGGATTTTCTCTCTTCCATGTTTGCGCTTAATGTACTCCTCAGCCATCCCGCTATCCAGGGGACCGGGACGAAACAGTGCCAGGATCGCCACCAGATCTTCAAAACAGTTGGGCCGGATCTTCACCGTCATTTCCCTGATACCTGCGCTTTCGAGTTGGAAGATCCCTGTTGTGTTCCCGGAGCAGAGTAGCCTGTAGGTTTGCTTATCGTCCAACGGGAGGCTATTCAAGTCGATCTCGCTACCCCGACTCGCCTGGATAAGTTTGAGACAATCATGAATCAGGGTCAGCGTCTTCAGGCCGAGAAAGTCGAACTTGATAAGCCCGATCTTCTCTACGCTCTCCATGTCGAACTGGGTAACGATCCCCCCATCCTTGTCCAGATAAAGAGGAACATGATCTACCAGGGGAAGATTCGAAAGGACCACTCCCGCTGCGTGGGTGGAGGTATGGCGGGTGAGTCCCTCAAGGCGCAGGGCATGGCCGATCAAGTCTTGCACTCGCGGGTCACTTTTCATAAGCCCCTGCAACCGAGGCTCCATCTTGATGGCATCAGTCAGCGGATAGTCAAAACCCTGCTTAGGGGCGGGTATAAGCTTGGCGATGGCATCGGTCTCGGCAAAGGAGAAACCCAGCGCACGTCCGACATCTTTAATCGCAGCCTTGGCTTTAAGAGTCCCGAAGGTGGCGATCTGAGCCACCTTATCCGACCCGTATTTCTGCTTTACATACTGAATGACTTGATCCCGACCTCGGATGCAAAAATCGACATCGATATCGGGCATGGAGCGGCGTTCGGGATTGAGAAAGCGTTCGAAGAGGAGCCCGTGACGGATTGGGTCGAGGTCAGTAATCTTGAGTGCGTAGGCCACCAGGCTCCCGGCGGCTGATCCCCTCCCCGGTCCCACAGGGATGCCATGGTCTTTGGCATAGTTGATGAAATCAGCAACAATCAAAAAGTAGCCGGAAAACTGCATCCCCTTGATCACACTCAACTCGAAGTTCAACCGCTCCTCATAGAGCTTTCTAGATTCCGGATTCTGAATTCTAGATTCTGAATTCTGAGGACCTTCCAATCTTTCAGCTAACCCCTTGTGCGCGAGCTCGTCGAGATAATCGTCGAGGCTCATCGCCTTCGGAGAATCGAAGCGTGGGAAATGGTAGTTGCCGAATTCCAATTCCAGATTGCAACGCCCTGCTATTTCCAGCGTGCGCTCCACCGCCTCGGGATAGTAATCAAAGCCCTTTTTCATCTGCTCCGCCGACTTGACGAAAAGCTCATCCGTAGCCATCCTCATGCGGTTCTCATCTTGAACGGTCTTACCCGTCTGAACGCAGAGAAGAACATCGTGCGCCTCGGAATCTTCTCGCTCGCGGTAATGGCAGTCATTAGTTGCAACTACAGGGATGGAGAGTTCTCTACCTAACTCGACGAGCATACTATTGACCTTCTCTTGCTGCGAGAGCTTATTGTCCTGGACTTCGAGGTAGTAGCGATCACCAAAGATAGAGGCGTAGGTCTCAGCGGCGGTCCTCGCCTTCTCGATCTGATCCGCCCACAGGGCTGAGGCGACCTCACCCTGGAGACAGGCGCTAAGGGCGATCAGTCCCCGGTTATGTTCTTTGAGCAGCTCCTTATCAACCCGGGGCTTATAGTAAAAACCCTCCATGTAACCTGCCGTGACGAGCTTGCAAAGATTACGATAACCTTCCATGTTCATGGCCAGGAGGATAAGGTGGTGGTTGTATTCTTTGTTCCCCTTATCCACACCCTTGCGCTCAAACCGGCTCGTCGGCGCTACATAGATCTCACAACCAATAATGGGTTTGATGCCATGCCTCAGGGCCTCAGAATAGAACTCGATCGCCCCGAACATGTTGCCGTGGTCGGTCATGGCCAGCGCCGGCTGTTTGAGCTCCTTCACCCGCTCTAACAGCGGCTCGATCTTATTGGCACCGTCTAGGAGGCTATACTGGGTATGACAATGAAGGTGAACGAAACGGGAATGCTCCATTGAATCTAATTCACCATTAGCACAAACGTAAGCCAGCCACAATTATTTTTTCTGTCCACGGTTATCGACGTAAAATCACTCCCACTCGATAGTGGCGGGGGGCTTGGAGGAGATATCCTAAACGACGCGCTTCACACCGCGAACTTCGCCAAGGCATTAAGCCGCATCGGGGGCAAGGAGGACCCATACCTTCGTTACCCCTTTAATAGCCTCCAAGCGAGGCCGAACTTCTGCGACTTCGCGGCTGTCAAGGCCTAGATGACGCGGGAGCCAGATTGATACGGCAAATCCTCCTCCCGCAGTCGCAGGTAGCGGATCAACGTTAGTCACTTGTATCTGATAGGATTGGCAAACTGCTTGAGCTTCCTGGCGTATTCGAAGCAATTCGGCCAAATCCGACAAATTACTACTCCCACTCAATCGTAGCCGGCGGCTTACTGGTAACATCAAGAAAGACTGCGTCTATTTTACCGACTTGCATTATCTCTTTCGCAACACCGTAAATTAGATCGGAAGGCAATCTCGCAAAATTCGCTGTCATGCCGTCTACGGAATTCACCGGCCGAAGAATGATGCTCTCTCTACCGCGAAAAGAAATCGGAACTAAAACCACTGGGAACTGCCACACGCTTTTTGTCAGACCGTAGTCCTCCATCTTCGACCTAACTATAAAATCAGCCTCCCGCAACAACTCTACCCGTCTTGGAGTAAGAACAGCACGTTTAACGGAAGCTCCTTCAAGCCTCTTCACGCAACCGGAGATAAATACAACAACCCTATTTGTTACTGTGTGGACATTGCACAGTTCCGTGCTTACGTGTTGAAGCCTTTCATAGTCAAGCCTACCTCGCAGATCCCGCAAGGCTACCACCCGCCTATAAGTTCGAGCATCACCCTGCACCCCTACACTTCTGATAGGCAGCAAAACCGCCTCATAGTCAAAATCAGCAACGTAGCCAAGTAAAGCTTTGTCGATCTTTTCGGCCTTTGCTACCGTGCGATTACACAAACATCTGATCGCGAGCCCCGGACCGGGGAAAGGCCATCTATTCGTCAACTTAGGCTCAAGGCCAAGTTGTCTGCCCAGTTCCCGAACTTCGTCCTTGTAAAACGCGGCTAGTGGTTCGATTACCCATCCTTTTCTTATCATCTCCAGTATCTCTGGACATCGGTTGTGGTGAGTCTTGATAACAGCAGCGAGTCCGCGCGCCCCGCCGGACTCAATAGTATCAGGATAGATTGTGCCTTGACCGAGAAGCCAGTGGCGCTCATCTATTCCAAGCTCGCCCATAGCCTCTGATTGAACTTCAACAAAAAGCCGCCCTATAATCTGACGTTTCTTTTCTGGATTTGTAACGCCGCGTAATCTGCTGAGAAAAACAGCCGACTTGTCACACGTTTTCAGCCTGTCAAGCAATCCCAATCCTGCAAGGTTAGCTTGGAGTTCTTCTGTCTCCCGCTTACGCATCAATCCTGTATCAACGTACAAACCCAGAATGCGATCCTCTCGAAGGGCTTTGGCGCAAAGCACAAAGGCGACTGTCGAATCTACGCCGCCGCTAACAAGAAAAAAAACTGACTTTTGGCCGACTTTGGTGCGGATCTCATCGACGAGTTTTTCGATCCGGTGCTTTATATCTCTCCTTGTTTTAAGACCACATATTGAAGTCACGAAACGCCGGAGGATCTGCAAACCACTTTCGGTGTGCACTACTTCGGGATGAAATTGCACTCCGTAAAAAGGCCTTCGGAGATCTGTGAATGCTGCATTTTGGCACTGGCCTGTCGAGGCCAACGTCAGCAATTCCGCTGACAACTTGGTCACGGTATCTGTGTGGCTCATCCATACGATTTGTTCCTTTGGAGTCCC
>JBOHVJ010000174.1:0-2623 GCA_050735075.1 Binatia bacterium | reverse complement strand
GTCCCCAACGTTCGTCATCACGATGGGTATGGTAGTAGTCGCTTTCTTCACCGCTAACGCAGGTGGCGTCCCTGTGGTCACGATCAGATCAACCTTAAGACGAACCAGGTCCGCCGCAAGCTCAGGTAGGCGCTCATTCTTTTGCTCGGCAAATCGGTACTCGACGGTGAGATTCTTTCCCTCAACCCAGCCAAGCTTGCTCAGCTCTTGCCGGAACGCGTCCAAGAGGACCGCCATACCAGAAGCAGTGCTTGCATCCAGGAAACCTATACGGAGGACTTTTCCAGCCTGCTGCGCGTGGGCGATAGAAACATTCGCCAAAAAGACAGTTGCAAGCAGCCAGACAACGATTCTTTTATTCATCTTTCCTCGACAACAGGTCATTTTATCTGGGTCTTCAGGCTTCCTTATGGCTAACCGCGGAGGGCGCGGCGAAAATAGATAACCTCTGCGAACTCTGCGTCTCTGTGGTGAATTCTCCTTCACAGGAAATCCGGAAGCGCCTTTTATCTGACTGTGACCTGCTTGGTCTGGAAATTCACCACGAGGGTCTTACCTCGCAGCAGCTTGGTTCCAATGAGTATCTCTTGAGCTTCGGTCAAAACGCTGTAGACCGGACCCCGCTGGCCGTCAAAGACAACCTCGCCAAGATAGATTTCTTGCAACAACACTTTTTAACAGAGAGCCTAAGAGCCTACAAGCACTTGACATCTAGTTGGCGGTGCGAGATAAGCGCAAAAAATATGGCTGATAATGGAGGAATCCGATGAAGCTCCGTCCGTTGGGAAAAAGCGACCTCAAGGTTTCAGCCATAGGGTTGGGATGTTCGGGGATGTCAGGGAATTACGGTAAACCCGACGACCAGGAATCGATGGCGACGCTCCGGCGCGCTATCGAGCTGGGAATTAACTTTTTCGACACCTCGGATGCCTATGGCAACGGGCACAACGAAGAACTGCTTGGACGGGCGATCAAGGGGCAGCGCGATTCTCTGATCATCTGCACTAAGTTTGGCAATATCCGCGATTCCAAGGGGCAACCAACCGGCATCGACGGTCGACCGGAATACATTCCTTTAGCATGCGAGGCTAGTCTCAAAAGACTGGGCGTTGCAGTCATCGACCTTTATTATCTCCATCGCGTCGATCCTAATGTGCCGATCGAGGAGACTGTGGGCGCCATGGCAAAGCTCGTAGAGCAAGGCAAAGTGCGTTACCTCGGTCTGTCGGAAGCTGGCGCCCAGACCCTCCGGCGCGCCCACGCCGTCTATCCGATTACGGCTCTGGAAACCGAGTACTCGCTGTGGACGCGCGACGCGGAGAAGGAGTGGCTTCCCACTTGCCGCGAGTTGGGGATTACTTACGTCGCCTATGCCCCGCTCGGCCGCGGCTTTTTGAGCGGGAAGATCCGCAGCGCCGACAATCTGATCCCCGGAGATAGGCGCCATGACCACCCTCGTTTTCAGGCTGAGAACCTGGCCCGGAACGTCGAGCTGTTGAAGCCCTTGGAGGAGATCGCGGCACGTAAGGGCTGCACGCCCGCGCAGATCGCTCTGGCGTGGGTGCTTGCCCAGGGTGAGGACATTGTGCCGATCCCTGGAACAAAGAGGCGTCATTACGCTGAGGAAAATGTCCGCGCCGTCGATATCAAACTCGAGGCTGCGGATGCGGCGAAACTTAACCAAGTATTCGTGCCGGGCTCGACGGCCGGCACGCGCTACCCGGCGAGGCAAATGGGAAACATGGGCCGGTGAGAGTCGCAATCTTGTTGGAACTAATACAAAGGCCCTCAGTGAAGTGACATAATAGGGGGGACGAGCCTTCTATCCGTGGGCAATGGGCAAATAGTTCAAATCGGTTAAGAAGTGCGCCGCTCGATTTCGCGCAGAGACTTGTCCAACTCCCCTTCTAGGTCGCCCACGTCGAAACCGACAAGGCGGGCGCCGTCAAGAATAGCAATACAGATCATCACTAGATCCAGACACTCCTTGGGAGGTGGCTGGTCTTGATGGGCGTGGAGATAATGGTCGACGCGCTGTTTGAGGGTCTGAAAATCCTTCAAGCAAACGACTGGAGGAAGATCGCGCAAAGGACCGGCGTTAACATCCGAGGGACTAAAGGCAACGCCTCCCGGATCGACCAGGGCGATCTGATGGCCATCCTCGAACAGCAGAACCAAATAGCTCTCTTGGGTCTCCGGATGGACCTTCTCTTCGAACGCCTTCACCTCCCGCCACGGTACCTGAATGCTCTTACCCGAAGCAACATCCAAAAGCGTGGAGCCTTCCTCATCGTAAAGAACGACATGGCGGTGTTCTTGAGTCCACTCTTTGAGCTTCTTTTTCGCCCGCTCGACCGGGGACCCCATTTTTCCATTCTACCATGAGCTAAAACCAGGCTAATGACAAGGGAGTAAAACAGTTAAAATTCCTTTTAAGGCAGACCTATCAAGTGGAAAAGCCCGCCCCGCCGAATTTTCGTGACTTTCGTGTCTAACCGCTTGACGATAGGTAGGGCAGAAGGGAATAGGGAAGTTACCCTGCGTCAGGGTAAAGGATCTGCCCGAGTATAGGTCGGACTGAGGACGGGAGCCCGATTCTCTATCAGATGGATAAGTTCGTCTG
>JBOHVJ010000173.1:0-15282 GCA_050735075.1 Binatia bacterium | reverse complement strand
TATAAGCTCAAGTTCGGCCACCACGGTGGCAACCAGCCTGTGATGGATCTAACCACACGGAAAGTGGAGATCACAACCCAGAACCATGGCTTTGCCGTTGACGCGAATTCTCTCAAAGGGGCGGCGGAGGTAACTCACCTGAATTTGAATGACAACACCGTAGAGGGGCTGGCACACCGCGATCTGCCCATCTTCTCAGTTCAGTATCATCCTGAATCTTCTCCTGGCCCGCACGACGCGAGTTACCTGTTTCGAAGATTTGTGGAGATGATGGAGAAACAACATAAATGAATTCTAAACATCCCCCTCACCCTAACCCTCTCCCTCGATGGGAGAGGAGCGAGGTGAGGGTGAAAATTATTTGATTCGCGCATGCCGAAGCGAACTGACATAAAATCCATTCTCGTCATCGGCTCCGGGCCAATTGTCATCGGCCAGGCGTGCGAGTTTGACTATTCGGGCACGCAGGCATTAAAGGCGCTCAAAGAAGAAGGGTTTCGCGTCATCCTGGTCAACTCCAATCCCGCCACGATCATGACCGACCCCGGTTTTGCGGACCGAACCTACATCGAGCCCATCACCGTGGACATCGTGGAAAAAATCATTCAGAAGGAGCAGCCGGATGCCTTACTCCCGACTCTGGGAGGACAGACGGCCCTGAATATCTCTATCGACTTGGCCGAGCAAGGGATACTGGATCGCTACGGGGTGGAGATGATCGGGGCGAAGCTGGAGGCGATTAAGAAGGCCGAGGACCGGGACCTTTTCAAAGAAGCGATGGAGAAGGCAGGGCTGGATCTCCCTCGCAGCGGTTATGCCCGAAGCCTGCGGGAAGCCCTGAAGATCCAGCGAAGACTCAGCCTCCCGCTGATCATCCGTCCATCGCGTACCCTGGGCGGGAGCGGGGGAAACATCGCCTACAGTCCCGATGATTTCAAGGAAGTCGTTCAGTGGGGTTTGAATACTTCTCCCATCCATGAAGTCCTGATCGAGGAATCGGTCCTGGGTTGGAAAGAGTTCGAACTCGAAGTGATGCGCGACCACAAGGACAACGTGGTGATTGTCTGTCCTATTGAGAACTTTGATCCTATGGGGGTACACACAGGTGACTCGATCACCGTCGCGCCGGCCCAAACACTCACGGATAAGGAGTATCAGATCATGCGCGACGCCGCCGTCAAGGTGATCCGAGAGATTGGAGTCGACACGGGGGGATCCAATATCCAATTTGCCATCAATCCAAAGGACGGCCGTCTGGTGGTTATCGAGATGAATCCCCGCGTCTCGCGCAGCTCCGCTCTTGCCAGCAAAGCAACCGGATTTCCTATCGCTAAGATTGCGGCAAAACTCGCCGTTGGCTACACTCTCGATGAGATTCCGAATGATATCACCCGGGAGACCCCGGCCTGTTTCGAGCCGACCATCGATTACGTGGTGGTCAAGGTCCCACGATTCACGTTCGAAAAATTCCCTAAGGCCAAAGACATCCTCACCCCGCAGATGAAATCGGTTGGCGAGGCTATGGCGATAGGACGCACCTTCAAAGAATCTTTGCAGAAGGCGATGCGTTCCCTGGAGATCGGTTCTTACGGCTTCGAAGAGAAGATTGCTCTAGAGGAGGACAGCCGACAGGCAAACCTAAAGCTTGTCTGCGAAAAACTTGAAACCCCAAATGCCCAACGGCTGTGGTACCTTGCCGATGCGTACCGCCTGGGCATGACGGTTGAAGGGCTCTACTGTCTAACCCAAATCGATCCATGGTTTTTGGAGCAAATCCGCGAGATCGTTGTGGCTGAAGGAGAGATCAAGAAACGGCGGGAAGAAGGGGAGAAGCCCACGCCGGAGTTTTTTCAGAGGGCCAAGCAGATGGGCTTCTCCGATCGTCGTCTGGCCATGCTCCTGGACCGAACAGAACAAGAAATCCGTTCTCTACGACTTCAGGCTGGGGTCCGTGCGGTTTTCTGTGCGGTGGATACCTGCGGGGCGGAGTTTGCCGCCTTTACCCCCTACCTTTACTCCACCTACGAAGGGGAGGACGAGTCCAATCCCACGCAGCGGAAAAAAATCATGATCCTGGGAGGAGGTCCCAATCGAATTGGTCAAGGGATCGAATTCGACTATTGCTGCGTCCACGCTGCCTTTGCCCTCAAGGAGGAAGGTTACGAAACGATCATGGTGAATTGCAACCCTGAGACAGTCAGCACGGATTATGACACATCGGATAAACTCTATTTTGAGCCTCTCACTCTAGAGGACGTCCTCAATATCGTAGAACAGGAAAATCCCCTTGGCGTGATCGTCCAGTTTGGTGGCCAAACTCCTCTGAAGCTGGCTCTGCCTTTAGAGCGGGCAGGGGTAAAGATCATTGGCACTTCACCTGATAGCATCGACCTCGCGGAGGATCGCGAGAGGTTCAAGCAACTCCTGAACCGATTGGGGATAAATCAGCCGCTCAGCGGCACCGCCCGTTCCTACGAAGAGGCCTTGAATATAGCCGAAGGGCTGGGCTATCCGGTATTGGTTCGTCCCTCTTATGTCTTGGGGGGAAGGGCGATGGAGCTCGTCTACGACCGGGAGACCCTGAAGCAATATATCACCCATGCGGTGGCAGCCTCGCCGGAGCACCCGATTCTTATCGACAAGTTCCTGGACGATGCCATCGAGGTGGACGTTGACGCCCTGGCTGATGGCGAGAAAGTGGTCATCGGAGGAATCATGGAGCACATCGAAAAGGCAGGAGTCCACTCGGGGGATAGTGCTTGTACGCTTCCTCCGAAATCCATCGATCCTGAAATCCAAGAGGAGATCCGCCGCCAAACGGTTTCTTTGGCCCTGGCCCTCAACGTCCACGGGCTCATGAATGTTCAATTCGCTATTAAGGGACGCGATGTCTATGTCTTAGAAGTTAATCCCCGCGCGTCGCGAACCGTCCCTTTTGTGAGCAAGGCCATCGGGGTTCCCCTTGCCAAATTGGCCGCCCGGGTCATGGTGGGAAAAAGACTTGCCGATCTCGGCGTAACATCAGAAGTCCTGCCCCTTCACATCTCGGTGAAAGAATCGGTATTTCCCTTCAATAAGTTTCCCGGTGTCGATACCCTTTTAGGGCCAGAAATGAAATCAACCGGAGAGGTTATGGGAATTGACACCTCCTTCGGGCTTGCCTTTGCCAAGGCCCAGTTAGCCGGGGGAATGCGTTTGCCGCATCAGGGGAAGGTTTTCATCAGTGTACGGGATGAAGACAAAGAGAGGGTTTCCCTCATCGCTGAAAGGCTCCATCGGATGGGATTCCAGATCGTGGCCACTCGGGGAACGGCAGCATACTTCCAAAGGCAAGGTGTTCCAGCGGAGGTAGTCAACAAAGTCCAGGAGGGGAGCCCGCACATAGCGGAGGCGATCAAAAACGGTGAGATTGCCATGGTCATCAACACCCCGACCGACGCACACTCGCACGCCGATTCCTATTACCTTCGGCGCAACGCCCTCGACTATCAGGTTCCCTACTTCACTACCATTGCCGGCGCAGACGCGGCGGTAGAGGGGATCGAGTTCCTGAAGGAACGGGAGTTTAGCGTTCAGGCATTGCAGGAATACCATGAAAGAGGAGTAGCCAGGATCCAGTAGCCAGTAGTCAGAATTTAGGAGTCTGAGTACTGGATTCTGTTTTCCCAATGAATCTCCTTGACCATCTCTCCATTGGAAAGCCAGCCTATGAACCCACCCATGCTTCAGCCAAGGATTGTTGGCGCGTCCTTCAGACTCCACTTCGCTTTCTCAAAGGCGTAGGTCCTAAGAGGGCGCTCCAATTGGAAGGATTGGGGCTTAAGACGGTTGAGGACCTTCTCTACCATTTACCCTTTCGTTACGAGGATCGACGCCAGATCAAGAAGATTCACCATGGGACAATAGGGAAAGAAGAGAGCTTTGTGGGCAAGCTGATCGCTTTGGAAAAGAGATATATCCCCAAAAGGAGAAGGCAGATCCTGGTAGGGACGCTGACGGACGGGACAGGGAGTCTCGGACTCGTCTGGTATCATGGCACGCCATATATGGCAAAAATGCTCTGGAAAGGTCAGGAGCTTCTCGTCCACGGGAAGGTGGAAAGGGGATTGGGGATACAAAAGAGAATCGTCCATCCTGAGTTCGAGTCCATCGAGCCCGGAGACGAAGGGGAGAGGGAGAGGATTCTACCGATCTATCTTAGGCCTGGGGGAATCCCCCTGGGTGCACTCAGGAGATGGCTGGCACAAGCACTGGGCGAGTACAGCAATTTTCTCCCGAGCTTCTTGCCCGAAGCCATAACGCGAAGACAGGGATTGATGGATCTGCGTAAGGCGATGGATCAGCTTCACCAGCCGTATAAAACGGCAGATCTCTTTTCCCTCAACCGGTTTGCCTCTCCCGCGCACCGCTCGGTCATATTTGATGAATTTTTCTACCTGCAGCTTGGGCTTGGGCTCAGAAGAAAATACCGGTCGGCTCTTCAGGGGATCTCTTTTACCCCAAACGGGGAATCTCTGACGCGGCGAATGCGAGCGTTGCTCCCTTTCGCCTTGACATCGGCACAGGAGCGGGTCTTGGAGGAGATCTACGGAGATATGGCGTCTTCACGCCCCATGCAGCGGTTAATCCAAGGGGATGTCGGGTCCGGTAAGACCATTGTGGCCTGGTTTGCCGCACTCAGGGCCATAGAAAATGGCTTTCAGGTGGTGTGCATGGCCCCCACTGAGCTTTTAGCCGAGCAACATTTCCGTAATCTCAAAGGCTTTGCCGATAAGCTAGCCCTTCCCTCCGCGCTCTTGACAGGCTCTCTACCTGTGAAGACAAAGAAGGAATCGACTGCGCAGATAGGAAGAGGAGAGATTGCCTTTATTGTGGGGACGCATGCGCTGATCCAGGAGGGGGTTCATGTTCCTCGAATGGGCTTGGGGATTATCGATGAGCAACACCGGTTCGGAGTGGTCCAGCGAATGGGGCTCCAGCATCTGGCAAACTGGCGGGCTTCGTCCGCACCATCGCTTCCTCAACCCGATATCCTCCTTATGAGCGCAACCCCTATCCCCAGGAGCCTGGCCATGGTTCTTTACGGAGATCTAGAAGTCTCTTCTCTAAACGAGATGCCTCCTGGCCGCATCCCGGTGAAAACGAAGCTGTTCACGGAAAAAGAGCGTTCAGGGCTCTATGAACTCGTACGAGAGGAGGTTAGAAAGGGGCGCCAGGCCTATGTCGTTTACCCTTTGGTGGAGGCATCGGAGCGGCTGCATCTCCGGGACGCAACCCGGATGGCAGAGGAACTCTCTCAAGCGGCCTTTAGAGAATTCCGCGTAGGGCTGATCCACGGGAGGATGAACGTGGAGAAGCGGGAGCAGGTTATGCGCCGCTTCAAAGAAGGGGCCCTGCAGATCCTGGTGGCGACGACGGTGATCGAGGTGGGGATCGATATTCCTAACTCAACTGTCATGGTGGTCGAACATGCGGAACGATTCGGCCTATCCCAACTGCACCAGCTTCGGGGAAGGGTGGGGAGGGGAAAGGATCCTTCTCAATGTCTTTTGGTGCATTACGGCTTAAGCAACCCGCAGGCCTTGAGGCGTCTTAAAGTCATGGAGACGGAACACGATGGCTTCATGGTCGCCGAAGCTGACCTTAGCCTACGTGGCCCTGGCGAACTATTAGGCACCCGTCAGTCAGGCCTTGCGGATTTTCGTTTGGCCAATCTGGCGCGAGATTCCCACCTTCTCCTTGAGTCTCGCCGGGAGGCCCTCGAATGGCTAGCGAAGGACCCAACCCTGATGCGGCAAGAGTCCCTGGCTTTGAGAGAGATCTTAAAATACCGCTGGGGCAGCAGATTGGAGCTCGGAGCCATCGGGTAGGCAGGTTCGTGATCGTGCTCGTTCCTCGTGCTCCTTACGAACACGAACACGAGCAACGATCCATCGTTTGCACGTAGGGAAGGATAGCCTATAAAATAGGCTTTTGGGACTATTTGATGAATGCTGTGAGGTAAAAAAAGTGGAATTCCAGAGGATCAAGCGACTCCCTCCATATGTTTTTAACATCATCAATGACTTGAAGCAGGAAGCTCGAAAGAGGGGAGAGGATATCGTGGATTTTGGTATGGGAAATCCGGATCAGCCCGCTCCCTCTCATGTGGTGAACAAGCTTATCGAGGCCGCCAAGAAACCCCACAATCATCGCTACTCTGCCTCAAGGGGGGTCTATAAGCTAAGGCTTGCCATCGCGGATTGGTACAAGAAGCGCTTCCAGGTAGAGATCGATCCCGAGACCGAGGCAATTGTCACAATCGGGGCCAAAGAAGGGTTGGCACACCTGGTTTGGGCCATTGTGGATCCGGGCGATGTGGTTTTCTGTCCGAGCCCTACCTATCCTATTCACCAATACTCCGTAATTCTTGCCGGCGGGGACCTCCGCAGTATCCCGATGTATTCCAGCGAAGGCTTTCTCTCCCATTTAGAGGAGGCGACGAAGCAAACCTGGCCTAAGCCGAAACTTCTCATCATCAGCTTTCCCCACAATCCAACTACAGAGGTTGTGGAGTTGGATTTTTTCCAACGTATCGTTCGCTTCGCTCAAGAACAGGAGCTGCTTGTCATCCATGACTTGGCCTATGCAGACATCACCTTTGATGGATACCAACCTCCGAGTTTCCTTCAAATCCCCGGGGCCAAGGAGATCGGAATTGAATTTTTTTCCCTCTCCAAGAGTTACAACATGCCCGGTTGGAGAGTCGGATTCGCCGTCGGTAACCAGAGGATGATCCATGCCTTGGCCAGGATTAAGAGCTATCTTGATTATGGAATATTTCAGCCTGTACAGATAGCAGCCATTCATGCCTTGAACGGCCCTCAGGATTGCGTGGAGAAAGTCCGGGAAACATATCGCAGACGTCGGGACGCCCTAGTAGATGGCCTGGATCGGGTGGGTTGGCAGATCAAAAAGCCCAGAGGCACCATGTTCGTTTGGGCCGAGATTCCGGAACCCGGCAAAAAGATGGGCTCCGTTGAGTTTTCGAAGTTCCTCCTAAAGGAAGCCAAGGTGGCTGTTTCTCCCGGCATCGGCTTCGGTGAGTATGGAGACCCGTTTGTCCGCTTTGCCCTCATCGAAAACGAACACCGCACTCGACAAGCGGTCCGGACCATGCGCCGAGCACTGGGAAAACTCTTAGACTAAGAATACTAAAAGTCATTTATGTCAATGGGTTATAGATAAAATCAAGAAACCAGTTTCATCTTTTTCCTTAACAAAACATGGCAAAATCTAAAGCTCAACATAAAATCAGGTTAGGGCTCCTAGGTTCGGGAACAGTGGGCGAGGCAGTTCAGCAATTCATCTTCGAGGATCTTAAAAGGAAGATGAGGCGCGATTTCGAACTTGAAATTGTCAAGATCTATACCCGGGATCCCGCAGAGAAAAAATGGTTTTCAACCCATTCTACACTGTTCACGACTAAGCCCGAAGAGGTTATCGATCACCCGGAAGTCGATATTGTTGTTGAGGCGCTTGGATCTCAGCAAGAAAAACAACTCGCTGTTTTTAGGGACTATATCATTCGGGCCTTTGAAAAAGGGAAAGCCGTCGTGACTTCAGATAAGGCGGTCCTGGCAAAGTTCGGGAAAGAAATATGGGCAGCCGCAAGACGGTGCGGCCAGGAACTGAGATTTGAAGCCTGTGTGGGAGGAGGTGTTCCCATTATCAGATCCCTGACAGAGAGTTTCGCGGTAGAAGAGCCGGAGGCCATCTATGGGATCGTCAACGGAACCTGCAACTATGTCCTCTCAGAGATGAAGAAGGGTGGAAAATCCTATGAGGGGGCACTTCGAGAGGCACAGGATCGGGGATATGCGGAAACCAATCCAAAGTCGGACACGAGCGGGGAAGATGCCGAGGCAAAGCTTATTCTCTTAGCTGCTGTTACTTTCGGTCTGCATGTGAAGCCGGGAGTGATTTGGCGTAAGGGCATCGAGGAGATTCATGCTATAGATTTTCTGTACGCGGACCGGAAGGGGTCCCATACGATAAAGCACTTAGCTGTCGCTAGGAAAGACGGCGGCTCCGTCGAGGCCTTTGTCTCGCCGGTGCTTGTACCCCATGATCATTTTCTTTCTGCGGTTGATGGCCCGACCAACGCGATTTTTTTTAAGGGAAAGCGCAGTGGGGAAAACCGTAGGGAGGGACGGGGGAGTCAAGACTGGAGCTATGTTTTTGCTGGTCCGGGAGCCGGAGGTAGGCCGACTGCTGTAGCACTTTTGGGCGATGTGTGCGAACTGGCACGCGGGCGGCCCCGGCGACTGGCTGGCCCTCCCAGCCTTGTCGCACCCGGAACGCTTTCCGTTCAGTCCGAGGACCAGATTAGTGCCTGCCTCTATGTCCGTTTTGTGGTGAAAGATCAGGCCGGAATTGTGGGTGACATTGGTCAAACTTTCGGAGAGGCAGGGATCAATATTTCTGAAATCTGGCAGTTGAGTCATAGTCGAGATGAATTGCAAGCCTTGGGGCAAAGTTATCGTCTTCCTGAGAAGCCTCGTGAACTATTACCCTTTGTTATCACCCTTGAGCAAGCGCCCCTAGGACGGTTTAAAAAAGCTCTGGAGATCATCAGCCAAAAAGACTATATTCTCGTTGATCCCGTTTGGTTTCCTATCTGGAGAGATTAGTGCCGGTCCGATCAATCTCGCCCAACTCCGTTCGTCGCCCCTCGGTTTGGCCTGGGGTCATCCTTCACTACTGGGATCTCCTACCGGTCAAAAACCGTGAGAGCATCGTGACACTGCATGAGGGCAACACACCGCTGCTGCGCTGCCCCAATTTGGAGCGCGTGATCAACCCAGATATTCGCCTCTACGTCAAGCTCGAAGGACTCAACCCGACTTGTTCCTTCAAGGACAGAGGCATGACTGTGGCCATCAGTAAGGCCGTAGAAGAGGGCAGCCGGGCTGTCCTCTGCGCCTCGACCGGGAACACGGCCGCCTCGGCTGCCGCCTATGCGGCCAGGGCTGGACTTAAGGCCTATGTCCTCATACCGCAGGGAAGAATTTCTTTGGGAAAGTTGAGCCAAGCCATGATCCACGGGGCGAGAGTTATCGAGGTGGAGGGAAGCTTTGACACGGCCCTGCGCTTGGCCAAGGAGGCTACAAGCCGTTTTCCTATAACGTTGGTTAATTCCCTAAACCCTTACCGGTTAGAGGGGCAGAAAACGGCCGCCTTTGAGGTAGGCGATCATTTGGGAGAGGCGCCGAATTACCATTTCCTGCCGGTTGGAAATGCAGGAAACATCACCGCTTACTGGAAGGGATATAAACAATACCTGGAGATTGGTCGACTCGCCTCTCTCCCCAAGATGATGGGGTTCCAAGCCGCCGGCGCTGCCCCGATTGTTCTCGGCAAGGTGGTAGAGCAGCCTGAAACCGTTGCCAGCGCTATTAGGATCGGGAACCCTGCCAGTTGGCAGGGGGCATTGACTGCCCGTGATGAATCCAATGGCGTCATTGATACTGTAACCGACGAAGAGATCATTGCCGCCTATAAACTCCTGGCGAACACCGAAGGGCTTTTGGCCGAGCCAGCCTCTGCTGTTCCGGTAGCCGGAGTGATAAAAAAACAGCGCGAGCGACTCTTCCGCAAAGGAGACACGGTGGTCTGCACGCTGACTGGCCACGGGCTCAAGGATCCCGACGTAGCGATTCGCCACTCGGCCCAAGCCATGCGCATCTCCCCTAATCTAGATTCCCTTGCGGCCCTCTTTGAGAGAGAAGAAAAAAAATGAAATATGTCATTCTGCAAGGGGACGGGATGGCAGACTATCCCCTGGATATGCTGGGCGGAAAAACTCCGCTGGAGGTGGCTGCCACGCCCAATATGGACTGGCTCGCCTCTCATGGCATCTTCGGCCTTGCCCACACAATTCCCGAAGGTTTTCCGCCGGGAAGCGATGTGGGAAACATGAGTATCCTGGGCTATGACCCTACGCTCTACCACACTGGCCGTTCCCCCCTCGAGGCGGCAAGCATGGGAGTATCTCTGGGGCCTGAGGATATCGCCTTTCGCTGTAATCTCGTTACTCTAAGAAGAGAGGGAACCCACTCCGTCATGGAGGATTTCACCGCCGGCCATATCTCAAGCCAAGAGGCGGCTGAGATCATCGCCGACCTCAACCGTCATCTGGGGGGGGACGGAGTGGAGTTTTATCCTGGGGTGAGTTACCGCCATCTCATGGTTTGGCGTAAGGGAAAAGAGACTATGAAGACCACCCCTCCCCACGATATCACCGATCAGAAGATCGAGCCCAATCTGCCCGACGGTGACGGAGGGGAGTTGCTCCGCCACTTAATGAAGGGCTCCGAAACACTTCTCGCCCAGCACGCGATCAACCGTAAACGAGAAGAGAGGAGAGAGAGAAAAGCAACCTCAATCTGGCTTTGGGGACAGGGAAGGGCGCCGCGCATGCCTTCCCTCAAAGAGAGGTACGATATCAAGGGAGGCGTGATCTCAGCAGTGGATATCATTAACGGCCTTGGAGTCTATGCTGGACTAGAGCGGATCCGGGTTCCCGGCATTACTGGCTTCTTCGACACCAATTACAAGGGAAAAGCGGAGTACGGGTTGCGTGCCTTGGAAGAAAGAGATCTCATCTTTATCCATGTCGAGGCCCCGGATGAGGCCGGACATATGGGGGATGTAGAAAAGAAGATTAAAGCTATAGAGGACTTCGACGAAAAAGTTGTGGGGACCCTGCTCTCCGGCATGGATCGGTGGCGGGAATGGAGGGTTTTACTCCTTCCTGATCACCCGACTTCGATCGTCTTAAAAACCCATGTCTCCGATCCTGTGCCCTTCGTTTTCTTCTCCTCGACTGAGAGAGAGAAACCCAAGGAACTCGGTTTCAATGAAAGCGCGGCAAAAAAAACCGGGGTGGTCGTGGAAAAGGCTTTTACCCTGATGGATGCGCTCATAGGAGGAAAAAAACCGTGGATCGAAACCTCGCTTTAGAAGTTGTCCGTGTAACTGAGGCAGCCGCCTTATCCTGCGCCCGTCTTATGGGGAGGGGAGATGAAAAGGCGGCCGATCAGGCCGCAGTGGATGCCATGCGTCAGGCCTTTAACGGCGTTGCTATAGACGGCACCGTGGTCATAGGAGAAGGGGAGAGAGATGAAGCCCCGATGCTTTATATTGGGGAAAAGGTGGGTGCCGGTGATGGTCCTCAAGTCGATATTGCCCTCGATCCGCTCGAGGGAACGACCATCTGTGCCAACGGAGCCCCTAACGCCTTATCGGTTATCGCCATAGCAGAGCGCGGCAAGTTTCTTCATTGCCCGGACACGTATATGGATAAAATTGCAGTGGGTCCAGTGGGGAAAGGGGTTGTCGATCTCGATAAAAGCCCGACAGAAAACCTTAAGGCGCTCGCCGAGGCCAAGGGGCAGCGGGTTGAGGATTTAACTGTAATCATCCTCTATCGCCCCCGACATGAAGCCCTGATCCAGGAAGTCCGGCGGGCGGGAGCACGCATCAAGCTGATTAGCGACGGCGACGTCTCGGCCGCCATTGCCACAACGAAATCTGAGACCGGTATCGATCTACTGATGGGGATCGGTGGCGCTCCAGAAGGAGTTCTGGCGGCGGCTGCGCTCCGCTGCGTGGGTGGCGATATGCAGGGACGCCTCAAGCCAAGAAATCAGCAGGAAGTCGAACGAGCCCAGGCTATGGGGATCCAGGATATCGCAAAGAAATATACCATCGAAGGGCTGGCAGGAGGAGAAGTCATGTTTGCCGCTACTGGAGTGACAGACGGAGACTATTTGAAGGGGGTCCACTTCTTCGCCGCTGGGGCAACTACTCAGTCTGTTGTCATGCGCTCTAAATCCCACACCATCCGCTTCATTGATACTACTCACTGCTTCGAATTTAAACCCAAGTATTAATCATCTGTTTCTGTCGGCCCGATGGCGAAGAGGAAAAAGAGGAGAAGCTGGTTTCGTCTTTTGGTCCTTGGCCTTTTAACCGCTGTCGTGGTCTGGTTTGCCGCTTTCATGGTCTGGCTTTTCTGGAGCGACATCGAAAGACTGGTCAAGTCAGGAGGAAAAAAAACCGTCTCTGAACAAACCGTCAAGCCATCCAAAGAAAGGATTTTCGACGAGGATCGGAAAAAGCTCGACCAGATACTGAAGCGAAAATAATTGAGTGTCCGTTGAGACGTGCAGCAACAAGATGTGCTGGGGTCTGCTGCTCTTCCGGCAATAGTAAACCGAACGACCTCTCTCTGATTCCTTAAAAATCCGCTGATATATCTCCTCGCCCTCATACCCAGCCGCAAAATGCATTTCCTCCCCCTTTGATAGACTGTGTCGCAATTCCGTTCATGGTTCGACAGGCTCACCACGAACGGATGGTGACACTCCGAAATTCAAAGACTTAGCCGTTCGTCCTGAGGCTCTCGAAGGGCGAACGGTGAATTACAACACAGTCTCCAAAAGGGGGGAAGGAAGCTCGAAAAATATCGCATGCAACAACTCTGCTCTTGATAATGGACCTACTAAGAGACCGCCTCCATGGCATCTGCAATTCCGGCCTGATAGGTGCGGTAAAGCTCCTCAGATTCCTTAGCCGCCTGAAGAACCAGGGCCTCTTTATCGCCCACCGCGAACTCGGCCAAAAACGGAAGAAACATGTCGCTGTGCTCTTTGTCCGCCTCACGATGCGCCTTCCAATTGGGAAGATCATCCCAGGTCAATCCCAACTGTTCTATCCATCGCTGGCCCATGCGAAATGCATGCCCTCCTCCGAGATCCCCCAGCAGCCGATCATCCTGATTCCATTCCGTGATCGTCATAGATCCCAAACCTTCAAGCCAGCTCTTTTCCTTCGTCATCCAACCCCAGGCATAAAGGGTTGCAGTCGTTGTCGGCAGCGGCCTTTCCTCCAAGATATCTTTTGCCGTTAATCCGATGGCCCTCCCCTGGCGAATGATCAAGTCGAGGTGTCCGTGCTCGGAATGGGAGTCGCGAATCATCTCCTCGTATTCGTGCCCGAGGATCTTTTGCTTGACTGCTAACACCGGGCAGTTGCCGGAGACATAGGCCCAACAATCACGGCGGTGACGCACGTAGAGGGAAAGTTGCTTGAGAATGATTTGAGCCCTCTCCCTCGTTATCGGAATCGAAAAGTAACGCTCCACTTCCGGGGATGACATCGTTTTTCTCGCCAGCTCACCCAGGGCGGCTCTCCACCCTTTCTCATCCATGGCGATCCCTCCTTAGACGAATCGGGTTCAAAACGTTCAAGCCGTTCAATAGGTTCAAGACGTTTTTGACGATTTGAACGGAGCGAAGCGGTTGAACTATTTGAACGAATTGAACCATTTATTGGCCACGGCCTAAAGACTCGTTCCCCGAGGAAAGCCACGCCACGTTTTTAGAAATTTGTCTAAGATGTATCTGAACGAGTCCAGGATCGCTTGAAACCTTGGGGCCTTATAGCATAGTAGACTTACAGGCTTCGACTTATGAAGACAGGGGACCGAAGACGGGAGACCGGTCATCTGTCGCGCTCTTCTCGATCTCCCCGCGTTCGCACGAAAGGAGGAATCCAATCTATGCCAAAAGACATGCGTATCTGGATTCGTGAACTTGAGGATGCGCGCGAACTAGTCCATATCACAAAGCCCGTTCATCCCCATACTCAGATGGGATCCCTGTTGTACCAATCTAGGGAGAAGGCCCTGCTCTTCGAGAATGTCGAAGGCTTCCGGGGCTGGAAGGTCCTGGGTATGGCCCCGGCGAACCTGCGTCATGCCGCCCTGGCTTACGGCACAACTGTGGAGAAGCTAATCCCCACGGCCGCGCAAAGGGGTCTTGGCCGTATGCCTACGGAACTGGTCTCGACCGGGCCGATCAAGGAGGTCATCCTGAAGGGAAGCGAGGTGGACATTACCAAGCTTCCGGCGCATATCGCCGGCAGCGAGGAAACGCCCTACATCGCCGCTGGGCTTATGATTGCCCGCGATCCTGACACCGGTATCCGCAACGTCGCCTTCCATCGGCTCCAGATCAAGGGGCCGCAAAAAACCGGCGCCTTGATCGTGCCCCGCCACACACGCCAGATCCTCAGTAAGTACGAGCAGCGAAACAAGCCTATGCCCGTTTCCATCTTTATTGGTCACCACCCTCTATACTACATGGCTGCGGCAAGCACTGGTCCCTTTGAGATGGACGAGCTGGAACTCGCCGGCGGGCTCATCGGCGAGCCTGTCAAGGTGGTGCAATGCGAGACCAACGATCTGGAGGTGCCCTTTGACGCTGAGATCGTCCTTGAGGGTCAAATACTCCCCAATGTCCGTGAGGATGAGGGACCCTTTTCGGAGTTCCACGATTACTATGTCGCTGGCATGGGCAAGAACCCCGTTGTCCAGATCGATTGTATTACCATGCGTCACGACGCTATTTTCAAAGCCATCCAGAACGGCTCCGAGGTCGAAGGCTGCATCTTCCACAAGGTGCCCTTCGGAGTTTCAGTCTACAACCACATCAAGAACATCGGCGGCTATGTCGATCTCCACAACCTCTTGGTCCTTCCCGGCCTCTTCGGCATCGTGGTGCAGATGACACCGCGGTTCTACGGCGAAGCCAAACAGGTGCTCATGGGCGTGCTCTCGAGCCCCATCCTGCATCCCAAAGTAGCCATCGCCGTCGACGAGGATGTCAATATCTTCAACTACTGGGAGATCCTGTGGGCCATCAATACCCGGTGCAATCCCCAGGAGGACATCGTTGTCATCCCCGGCACCCGCATGCACCCTATGGATCCGACAGGCTTCGAGCCTTTCCCGCCGGGCGGTCCCTATTGGCACCGGGTAGGAGGAAAGGTCATCATCGATGCCACCAAGCCGCCCCTCTGCGCCGGCGAGGCACGTAAGCCTTTCGAGCGGCTAAAGCCCATGGGCTGGCAGACTGTAAGGTTAGAAGACTTCCTGCCGTAAGGTTTCGAGGTTAGAGTTTCGAGTAAGAAAGAATAAGGTTTAAAAGATACAGTAGTAGGCTTAAAGGATACAGCACTAGACTGATGACAACGAAGTTTACGGCATTAATAACAAGTTTCACGAGAGCCGCAATGTGCTGTTCTCATGAGGGAATTCTTCTTCTGCCGGCATCAGAACTGTAAACACCGTGAACGACAGCTAGAAGAACGAAATATTTCTTAGCTTGCTCGGCCAATGAGTCTAACCCGCTAATTATCCAGAAATTTTACGGGCACCGACCGATAGTATAAGAG
>JBOHVJ010000172.1:0-8952 GCA_050735075.1 Binatia bacterium | reverse complement strand
TGCATACTTTCAAGGGGAGCTTTCGACTTCAGCGTATTAGACGGGTCCCGCCGAATCCGACAATCAACATAAACCTTAACCTTCAGCTACCCCCGAATCTGCAAGCGCAACAGTTGCCGCAGCAGTTGCAACAGCTTATGGCGCAGCTCCTCCAACAAGCCGGCCAGCAGATCCAGCAGATGGTAATGCAGCAGATAGTTCAGCAGTCACCCGTTGAAAGAATTGAGGGTGGAATTGTGGGTGGCAAATGGGAGGTAATACCCTAAAAGAAAGCCACCAATGGGTAAACAATGATGGGGTCGCCTGGAGCAGTTACAAAGGGAAAAGTGTATTTTGGTTGGGCTTCCTCAACTGGTTGTGGAGCCGGTTCACCTGACCCCAATATCTCGTGGCTTTCAAGGCGGCCAAAGTCCAAAATTCTTACAGACACATTAATCTTTGCAACCGCAGTTTGGGCCATAGCTTTATTTCGTTCCCCCTCAGGGGAGGGTTTATAGACGCCTCCAGTTCAATTGTCAACATATATTGACTGGACCCTCGGGTCAAGCCTTAGCGGAAGGAAAGGAGAACGAGGCCTAGTCGATTTTCGAGCGGTACAACGTTTCGCTTAACCATCTTTCAAGGGCAATGGCGCGCAAGAAGGCTTTGAACAAGAAATTACTTCAGGAGATCGTCCGGCGGATTGTGGAAGTCGCCAGGCCGGAAAAGATCATTCTCTTTGGCTCGGCTGCCAGGGGTGAGTTGGGGCCGAATAGCGATGTAGATTTGCTAATTGTGAAGAGCGGCAAATATAACCGAAGCCGCCTTGCAGGGGACATCTACATGAATCTTCATGGCGTAGGTCAGGCCGTAGATGTGATCGTGGTTACTCCAGAAGACGTGGAGCGGTACCGCGACACGCATTGCCTAGTCATTAAACCTGCCTTGCGAGAGGGTAAAGAAGTGTATCATGGCTAGACGTTATCCACCTGAGGACCCGAGGGAATGGCTGAATCGGGCCAGAAGTAATCTCATTCAAGCCAGAACAAAACGTAAGGGTGTGTATATCGAGGATCTCTGCTTCAATGCTCAGCAAGCCGCGGAAAAGGCTATAAAGGCACTCTTAATCAAACTCGATGTGGACTTCCCTTATGTCCACGACCTTGCCGAGCTTCTAACGTTAGTAGAACAGACCGGTCAGGCAGTCCCTGAGTCCATAAAGCGGGCAGAAAGGCTTAGTCGTTTCGCGGTCTTCACCCGATACCCAGGAGTTGGGGCACATGTGAAGCAGAGGGAATATAGAGACTCCGTTGAGATTGCTGAGCGAGTCGTGAAATGGGCAGAGAAAATTATTTTGGGAAAGCGACGGTAAGAAGCCATGCCTCCTAGCCTCGCTTCCGAAAGAGCTACGGTTCAGGACCCGCTGATCGGCTACGCCGTCGAGATCGGGTGGGCGTATCTTTCGCCTGAGCAGGCGCTGACGTTGCGGCGGGGAGAGAGTGGGACACTTCTTTACCCCATTCTGAAGGATAAGCTTGTATCGCTCAATCCAGGGATCGTAACGATCGAGAATGTCGATCAGATAGTCAACAAGATCGAAAGTGTTCGGAACAACATCGAGGGAAATGCTGAGGTTTTGGCGTGGCTTAGGGGCGAGCGGTCAATTCCTGTGATCAGCGAGAAGCGGCAGCGGAATGTGACGCTGATTGATTTCGAGCATCCAGCCCACAACACCTTTCATGTTACCGACGAGTGGCAGTACACGAACGGTCTACATACCAACCGGGCAGATGTACTCTTTATCGTGAATGGGATCCCTGTGGCTTTGGTCGAAACCAAGGGCGCGGCGAAACAAGAAGGGATCGATGAGGGAATCTCTCAAATCCGTCGCTATCACCGCGAGACGCCGGAGATGATGACGGCGCCTCAGGTCTTCAACGTGACCCATCTCATAGACTTCTATTACGGTGTCACCTGGAATCTGGACCGAAAAGATATCTTTAACTGGAAGGATGAAGAGAAGGGTAATTTTGAGAGGAAGGTGAAGCGTTTTTTTGCCAGGGAACGTTTCCTCAAACTTCTGGGTGAGTGGATAGTCTTTTATACAAAGGACGACGAGCTTAAAAAGATCGTTCTCAGGCAGCACCAGATGCGGGCGGTTGATAAGATCGTAGAGCGTACGCTGGACCCGGAAAAGACAAGAGGCCTTATTTGGCATACGCAAGGTTCGGGAAAGACCTTTACGATGATCAAAGCAGCAGAGCAGATCCTGCGTCATCCAGCCTTTGAGAAGCCTACCGTGATCATGCTCGTTGATAGAAACGAATTAGAGGGCCAGTTATCGGGATGGATCGAAAGCGTGCTGGGAGAGGGAAGGGCGGTAATCGCCCGTAGCAAGCAGCATCTAAGAGAGATCCTTCAGTCGGACTATCGAGGTCTTGTGATCTCGATGATCCACAAGTTTGATCGCGCCGACGCTGATCTCTGCACCCGAGCCAACGTCTTTGTCCTGGCAGACGAGGCTCATCGCTCCACCAGCGGAGACCTCGGAAATTACCTCGTGGCTGCGCTGCCAAACGCGACGATGATTGGCTTTACGGGGACGCCCATCGACAAGATTGCTTACGGAAAGGGAACCTTCAAGATATTCGGGAAAGACGATCCGCAGGGCTATCTAGATAAGTACTCCATCGCGGAATCGATCCAGGATGGCACAACGCTAGAGCTGCATTACACCCTGGCCCCCAATGACATCCAAGTGCCACAGGAGCAGCTCGAACAACAATTCCTGAACCTCGTTGAAGCCGAGGGGATAAGCGACATCGAGGAACTTAACAAGATCCTAGATAAGGCAGTTAGGCTTAAGGCCTTTCTGAAAGCCTCGGATCGCGTCGAGAAAGTAGTGCAGTTTGTCGCGAGGCATTTTAAGGAAAATGTCGAGCCTCTAGGATACAAGGCTTTTCTTGTGGGCGTAGACCGGGAGGCCTGCGCGCTTTACAAAAAGACGTTAGACAAATATTTGCCCCCAGATTACTCGACTGTTGTTTACACGGCGGCGCATAACGACAGCGCTCTTTTGGCCGAGTATCATCTAACTGAGGATGAGGAGAAGAGAGTTCGCAAAGCATTTGTTAAGAGAGAGATCCTGCCCAAGATCCTGATAGTTACGGAAAAGCTTCTCACGGGCTTCGATGCGCCGATCCTCTACTGCATGTACCTCGATAAACCGATGCGAGATCACACCCTTCTCCAGGCCATCGCAAGAGTTAACCGTCCTTACGAACAGGAGGGAGAGGTCAAAAAGCCTGCTGGATTTGTGGTGGATTTCGTCGGTATCTTTGACAATCTTGAGAAAGCTCTCGCCTTCGATTCGGACGTCGTAGCGTCCGTCATCAAGAATATCGACGTTCTAAAGGAACGCTTTACGGCTTTGATGAGAGACCAGGCTCCCATCTATCTTGCGCTTTGCCAAGGTCCCATTGACGACAGGGCGGTCGAGCGCGCCATCGACACTTTCGTAGATAAAGAAAAGCGTGAGAGATTCTATAAGTTTTTTAAAGAGCTTGAGACGCTTTACGAAATCATCTCGCCGGACCCATTCTTGAGAGAACATCTCGACAACTACGGGAACCTCTCGAATCTATATAAGATTGTACGAAACGCTTTTGCCAAAGGTGTGGCATTATACAAGGAGCTGGCGAAGAAGACTGAGGGGCTGATACGAGAGCGGGCTACGGCGTTCGGTTTCAGAGATTCTCTGCCTCTGGTTAGGATTGATGAAAAGACCTTGGAGACTCTTAAAAAATCAGATTCGTCGGACTCTGCTAAGGTGATAAATCTCGGCAGAAGCCTCGCGCACATCGTGTATCAGGAGGAAGAAAAGCAGCCGTATCTTCTTCCCATGGGTGAGCGGGCCGAGGCGGTGCTTGAGTGGTATGACGACCGTCAAGTTAGTACACAGGAAGCGCTGAAACACCTCGAAAAGTTGCTCTCCGAATATCTTGAAGCGAAGAGGGAGTACGAGAAAAGCGGATTCGATCTAGCTACCTTTACCATTTACTGGGTTCTGAAGCAGGTCGGAGCATCGGACCCGAAAAAGGTTGCCCCGCTGCTCAGTTCTGCCATCAACCGATTCGCTAATTATAACGACAATCCCGTTGAGCTTCGCCAACTCAAGGCTGAACTCTACAAACTGCTTTTGCCAGCGGTGGGAAAAGATCGGATGGTAGAAGTCGCCGAGCGCATCCTTAAGTTCCACCGGAAATGATACTTAGGCGACCTGAAGATTTAAGGAAAGAGGTGCGGCGCTGGGCCGCAAAGATTGGCGTTGTACCCCGGAGGGTCCAGATCCAAAGGATGAGCACGAAGTGGGCCTCCTGTTCTACCTCTGGCCGAATTTACCTGAGCAGGGATCTTCTCAGCGAGACTAGAGCCTTCCGAGCGGTTGTCATCGTCCACGAGCTTCTTCATCTCTCGGTTCCCAACCATGGCAAGCTATTCAAGAGCCTTATGAATGCCTATATCCCGCGATGGGAAGAGATTGCCAGAGGACGGGCCGGCCGATTCTGCGGTTATCAGAGATTGAATGAGCGATGATAATGTGATCAATTCTCGTTGCACAAGCTGACTAACAGCTTAGTCTTTTAAACTTCTCACTTTTAATGATTTATGATCTTTGAAGGGAAAATCGAGATAAGGGTTCCGGCTGCAAAGGCCTGGGATTTTCTGATCAACGTCAACCAGTTTACATCCTGTCTGCCGGGTTTGGAAAAAGTGACGCAGCTCGATGATCGCACCTTCGAGGGCGTGATCGGTGCGACAGTCGGGCCGATCTCCGGGAAGTTCACCTTCCGTTCCACCATCATAGAGAGCACGCCGCCAAAAGAGCTTGTGGTTAGAACAGAAGGCACCGACTCCGTTACCAAAAGCGCTATGAGCATCAATATGACGGTGACGTTGAATGAGTCTATTGAAAGCCAGACGGAATTAGGCTATCACGCGAACGTTGAGGTCAAGGGCCGGCTCGCGATTCTCGGCGATATGATCTTGAGGGCCACTGCTGCCTTGATGCTGGAGGAATTTGTCCGGCGCTTGCGCAGCCAGCTTGAAGGGAATTCCAGAAGCGTTTAAATCGTTCAAAGTGACCCTAATGGTTTGAACGTTTTGAGCCGTTTGAACTGAGCTTTGACGGGAGAGCTTATGGCAGATAGTTATGACGTGATCATCATCGGCGGCGGCTCGGCAGGGTGTGTGGCCGCCACTAGACTGTCTGAGGACTCCAAACGGAGAGTTCTGTTGCTCGAGGCCGGGCCCGACCCGCAGCCCATTCCTGATATTGTGTCCGATGCGGCAAAACAGGTCCGCTTGCTGTTGGAATCTCCTTATGTGGCCATGTATCCCACGGAGCGACGGCTAGATCGCAGCTTGTTTTACAATCTCGCAGGAAGGATCATGGGAGGCGGCTCCTCAGTCAATGTGATGTCGGTCCTGCGCCCGACCAAGTTTGATCTCGATACCTGGGTGCGACTGGGTAACCCTAGCTGGTCCTATGAGGACGTATTGCCCGTGATGAAACGGATCGAGGCAGATCAGGACTACCCGGACAGCCCGATTCACGGCCACGACGGGCCACTTTATGTTAAGCGACCTTTCACTTTTGATATGCCGATGTCTGGACCGGTGCGGGCCTTCATCGACAGGTCGATGCAGATGGAGCTTCCGCTATGTCCCGACATCAATATCCCGGATCCTCTGGGAGTTTGTGCGTCTCCTTACAACATCAAGAATGGTAAACGCCAGTCTACGGTAGTGGCCTATCTGGATCTTGCGCGCTCTCGGCCCAATCTGACGATTATCGCTGAAGCTCAGGTGCTCTCATTACAGATTGCCGGCGCCAAGGTGGACGGAGTGCGATATGAGAAGGATGGACAGCTTCACACGGCCCTGGGCGATCAGATTGCGTTATGTGCCGGCGTTTATCATTCGCCACACATTCTCATGCTCTCTGGTATTGGCCCTGCGGCGGAGCTCGAAAAACATGGCATTCACGCGCTCCATGACATGCCCGGCATCGGCGAGAACTATCAGGATCATGCCGTCGTCTATATGACCTTTGAGGGGACTAAGGGGTTCAAAGAAGATTGGGTCGTGCCGCGATTCAGGCTCATTATCAAGAGCGACTCGAGTCGAGGGTGTGGAGACTTTCATATCATCATGCGACCTGCGACTGAAATTCAAGGCATCAAGCGGATGATGCCGATTTCGGCTCACCTTTTGGAACAGCGAAACCGGGGGCGGCTCTTTTTAAAGAGCGCAGGCCCGCATGAATTTCTAGGCGTCGATGCTGAGATGCTGGAAGATCCCGGAGACATCAAAGTCATGCTTACAGCCATGGAATTCATCGCCCAACTGGTACAGGGCGAGACGATGAAGGAGTATTATGGTCCGCTCGTGCAGCCGGGGCCTAAAGAGGATTGGGAGAAATTTGCCCGCACGACCTATGATAGCTATCACCATGGGGTGGGGACTTGTATGATGGGTCCTGCCTCAAATAAGATGTCCGTGGTGGATGAGCGTCTTCGCGTGCATGGGATGTCGAACTTATGGGTCGGAGATGCCTCGATCATGCCGACCGTAACCCACGCCAATACCAATCTCACCTCCATTATGATCGGCGAGCGGCTATCAGACTTTATGAAAGAAAGCGCCTGATACAAGAAAAGTTCAAACCGTTCAACGATTTGAACTATTTGAACGTTTTGGACGATTTGAACTACGTGAGAGGGGTGGCCATGGCCGAGCTTAAGGCTCAAGAGATCATCAAAGGAATAAAGCGGTCCGGCATTCGGTTTGTCGTCGCCTTGCCAGATCGCACGACCAGCGAGCATTTGCTTAAGCCGATCTTGCGGGACCCTGACTTTCGAGTGGTACAGGTGTGCAAGGAGGACGAGGGGGTCTCCATCTGCAGCGGCCTCTACAGCGCTGGCCAGCGCGCTCTCCTTCTCATCCAGTACACTGGCCTTTTGGATTCGATCAATTCTCTGCGCGGCATCGCTATGGAAGGGCAGAACCCGGTTTGCATGATGGTCGGGCTGTTGGGAAAAGAGCCTGGAGTTCCACCCACGCAGTCCAAACGCTACGGGCTCCGAATCGTGGAGCCCATCTTGGATGCGATGGGTATTGAGCACCATTTGATCGAAGCCTCTGAGGATGCGGATAAAATCTTCCCGGCTGTGGAGCAGGCTTATGCACGCTCGGCGCCGGTAGCGCTGCTCATCGGAAGGGAGCCTCAGTAGTCATGATGAAGCGAGACCAGTGTCTAAAGGTCTTGGCCCGCCATAGGAAGAACGAGATCGTGGTGGCGGTCTACACGGCAGCCCAGGAGTGGATCCATATTTCTCCTAGCGACCTGAACTATACCTTCGTTGGGGCGATGGGTCAGGGATCTTCTCATGCATTGGGCCTGGCTCTCGGCCGGCCCGACAAGCGGGTGGTCGTCCTCGACGGCGATGGCAGTTTGCTGATGAATCTCGGCAGCTTGATTACTATTGGCAACGCAGCCCCCAGGAACTTCATTCACTGTGTTTGTGAGAACGGCACCTATGAAACCAATGGCGCGGTGCCGATTCCGGGTGCTGGGCGGATTAGCTTCGCGAGACTCGCTCAAGAAGCCGGTTATCCCAGGACTTATGAGTTCTCCAACTTAGAAGATTGGGATCGAGAGCTGGAACACATTTTAAAAGAGGAAGGTCCGATCTTCGTGGTCCTAAAAGTGGAGCCGGGAGAAGACTACCCGGAGGACTTTCGCCGCCTCTACAATATCCAGTTTAGAGAAGCCTTTCGCCGGGCCCTTCTAAAAGGATAACTCATCCCTCCGCCTTCACATACTCTTAAATGCCCGCGCAGCTCATAGCTCTGTTCACCGCCATCTTTTATGCCTCTGCGCTTGTCTCCGCGCGGCGTGGATTGAAATATTCCACTCCAATCACCGTAACCTGCGTTTCGGTCATCGTCCAGACCGTCACCCTTTGGACTGCGATCTTTCTGACCGGGGGAATTCCTGAAGTTTCACCTATTGCGGTCCTCCTGTTTCTCTTCGTGGGGATGACGCAGCTAGGGGTCCGTCTGTTGGCCTTCACGGGAGTCCATAAAATTGGCGCGTCCCGCAGCAGTTCCCTGCAAGCCGCCAGTCCACTCATTGCCGCCATGATTGCGATCGCAATACTCCACGAAAAGCCGAGTCTTACGGTAGTAGTGGGGACGCTCTTGGTAGTTATTGGGATTATCCTTGTTTCTTGGAGACCTGAAAGGCAGATTCCAACCTTTCGTTGGTGGCACCTGCTTCTTCCTATCTGTGCGGCGGTACTTACCGGAATTAATCATCCTATTCGGCGCTATGCCCTGTCCCTTTCCAATGAATCTCTCTTCTTTGCTGCGATCATGGGAAGCGCGTCACTTGCTGGCTTTGTCGGATATCTTATTTTATCCCCCATTAACGAACCTCTGGTGTGGAATCGAAGAGCAGTTTGGCCATTCATCATGACCGGTCTGTTCGAGACCTTATCCATTTTGTTTATTGTGACGGCCTTGAGCCTTGGAACCGTAGTGGTCGTGGCTCCTATCGCATCGACCTATCCCGTTTGGGCCTTAATCGGTACGGTTGTCTTTTTAAGGGATCTCGAGCAGGTTAAGCTTCTGACCATAATGGGAAGCCTGATCGTAGTTACAGGCACCATCGCGATTCATCTGGGGAATTAAGTGTCACACCCTCACCTTACTCCTCTCCGGTCGAGGGAGAAGATACTAGAGACTAAGAAGGAGAAGATTGAGTTCCCTCTCCCCCTTGAGAGACTGTGTCGCAATTCCGTTCATGGTTCGACAGGCTCACCACGAACGGATGGTGACACTCCGAAATTCAAAGACTTAGCCGTTCGTCCTGAGGCTCTCGAAGGGCGGACGGCTAAGTGCGAGACA
>JBOHVJ010000171.1:0-2663 GCA_050735075.1 Binatia bacterium | reverse complement strand
GGGTCAGCTCCTGGATCTTTCTTTCGATCTCCTCAAGCTGCCCGCTCACCAATCGTTGGAGATGGGGCTTTACCCTCTTACAGTCGCAGCCTTCCCCTTTTAATGATGCAATGATCTCTTTGATCTGGAAGAGTTTTAGGCCCAGCAGTTTGAACCTCTGGATTAATCTTAGCCGTCTGACATCTCCTTCTGTATAAAGCCTGTAGCGAGATGAGAAAGTCCTTTCCGGGGCCGGTCTCAGCCCTATCTTTTCGTAGAAACGAATAGCCTTAACCGAGAGACCAGTCTCTTTAGCGACTTCACCTATTTTTAATGCCTTCATATGATAGCAATATAAGGTCTCCCCTAAACGGGAGAGTCAAGAGGGAACTTGCGGAAGGGGATATGGGTTATCAGAATATAGATTGGGAACATAGGAGGTGCCTCGTGCTTTCGCGCCGGCAATTTCTTGCGTTCGCGGGTGGCCTGGCTCTCGGAGGCTTGGTCGCTCATTTTCGCCTGGCATGGGCCGCGGCCAAGGAGTGGTCCCTTGACGAATTCGCCAAGAACATCCAATCCGGAGGTCCGCCAAAGGACGGGATACCACCCATCGAGCGGCCTAAGTACGTTTCCGCGGCTGAGGCAGAGAAGTTTCTGAAACCGAAAGATATTGTATTCGGATTAGACTACCGCGGGGTCGTGAAAGCCTATCCGCAGAAGATCCTTGTCTGGCACGAGATCGTCAATGAACAGATAGCGGGCGAAAAGCTCTCCATCACTTATTGTCCGCTGACCGGTTCCGTCGTTGGTTTCCGCGGTCGCTCCAAAGGCGGAGAGTGGCTTACCTTCGGCACTAGTGGGAAACTGGTGAACAGCAACCTCCTCATGTATGACCGTCAGACCAATAGCGAATGGCCGCAGATCCTGGGCGTAGCGATCTCAGGACCGAATAAAGGAGCGACGCTGGAGGAGATCCCACTCGCCTGGACCAACTGGTCGCGCTGGCAAAAGCGCCACCCCAACTCCCAGGTCCTCTCCACCGAGACGGGCTTTTTCCGTTCCTATGGTAGGGATCCCTACGGTTCGTATGAGCGCCAGGGCACCTATTATGATTCCGCCGGGCCTTTCTTTCCGATCATGGCCCAAGATAATCGCTTCTCTCCCAAGCAGGTCGTGGTAGGCATCAAGGCTGATGGCCGAAGGCTCGCCATACCCAAGGAGAACCTCCGCGCGAAAAAGTTCGCTCAGGCGAGCCTTGGGAAGTCGCCTCTCGTGGCGCTTTACGATCCGGACATCGATGCCGTCAGTGTCTACTTCCGGCGGGCGCAGGGAAAGGATCTAACCTTTCGCTCCGAAGATGGCCGGATTGTGGACGAGCAAACTCAATCTGTATGGAAAGGAGATGGTCGGGCAGCCGAGGGAAAGTTGGCTGGAGCAAGGCTCAAGCAGGTCCCATCGTTTGATGTAATGTGGTTTGCCTGGTACGCCTTTTTTCCGGAAACTCAGGTGCTTAGCTGATGCACCTCCATGAAGCTTCTCGTTAGTCTCTTACATGACCGAGTAGCGCGGCGATTGGGCGTATGGTCCGGCATCGCGTACGTGCTCCTCTCTCTCTATGCAGTGGGCAATATTGTGATCGCTCCGGGCGTGGATCTGGCTGCGGGAGGGCCTGTCCCCTCAGCTGACGTCGTATCCGATTGGACCGCCAAGATCTGGAAGCCTGTCGCCCCATTTGTGTGGGAACCCATAGCCGCCGTCTTTCTGCTTCGTTCCGTTGCTCTTTTTTTCTCCGTGCCAAACTTTCTCCTGGCTCTTTCGCTTGGAATACTTGTCGGCCTTAACCTTTCAGTAGCCGTCGCCAGAGCGCGGCTCATGTCCGGAGGGGCCAGTAAAGGGGGCTCTTTGAGGCCCCTTTTGGCTTCAGTCCCGGCTCTCCTCACCGGATTTACGTGCTGTGTCCCCACCGTCATTCTTGCACTCGGCTCTCTGGCGGTCGGATTCGCTGTAGCCGCGGTCGCCGTGGCCCCATATTTCTTGCCGATCGCCGCGATTCTCCTGGTTGTAAACCTCGTCTGGGGGCTGCGCCAGTTCGCCTGTGCGCTTCACAGAGTGCCCGCACGCCTAACAGATTGATCTCCTTAGGGCTTCATCACTACGGTTTGGGCTACCTTCTCACCTTTCTCGGGCTGCAAGGTGACGATCACCGAAGCCCCTTGAAGCTGGAAAAGAAATAGTTTCTCTTCCCCCTTCTTAAGCATTGTGTCGCGGGTGATCTTCACCGTCATCTGACGAGGTTTTCCATCACCTTTGCTCTCCAGGACCAAAGTTCCCTCGCAAGTTCCCACTTTTCCAGGTACCACACTGCAAGAGGTGAGATTCGTTGAGATCACCGTTCCTTCTATCTTCTCCTGGCCAAAGCCATGGAGGGGAAGCATCGCTAGGGCTAGCCCCCAAACAATAAGGCAAGCGATCGGTTTGAGTTTGAACATCTTGATATCTCCTTTCTGTTTACGCGTTATCTTATAATCTCCCATCCCGGATATGCAGGACTCTATCTGCCATCTGGGCCAGCGGTTCGGCATGGGTTACGACGAGGACGGTCCGTTCCCTAGAGATCTCTTTCAGTAACTCGTAGATCATCTGTCCTGCTTGCGAGTCCAGGTTTCCGGTGGGTTCGTCCGCCA
>JBOHVJ010000170.1:0-3249 GCA_050735075.1 Binatia bacterium | reverse complement strand
TAGCGCCTTCGGCGCACTGGCAGAGGTCGGTCTGGGAAACCCGAAAGCTGTGGCCGCCGGAATCGCCGAGGCTCTTATTACCACGGCCTACGGTCTGTTCATCGCATTACCCGTCCAGACAGCCTACAACTACTTCACCAGCCGCATCGGCAACTTTGCATTGGACATGGAAACCAGCTCCGCCATGCTGCTTGAAACTTTCAATGAGCTGGAAGGTCAGGATCAGCCGGTCGGCCCAATAGAGCCGGTGATCTCTCCGGTAGAGCAGGTTCAGACTGCATGAAAACGCTGAGGACTCGAAAAGTAGAAGCTATCGTTCCGACCGCTTCAATGGCGGACATCGCCTTCCTGATGATCATTTATTTCATGCTCACGACCTCGTTCAGCCCGGTAAAGATGTCGGTGGAGTTGGCCGAGGCGTCCAATCGCCAGGAAGTCGAAAAGGACGCAGCCATCCTGGCCGTGGGCCTCAATGGTGAGATGGAGGTCTCCGACGGCGTCCGACCGGGGAACAAAATCAACAATATGGAGGAACTGGACATTTTCGTTAAGGAAGTGATCGGCGCCGAACCAACCAAGCAGTTCATTATTAAGGCAGACAGAAACATTCGTTACGATATGTTCAATGCGGTTTACGAAAAGTTGCGGAGCAACAATGTCCGGCGCATCGCCCTGCTGACCGAGTCCAAACCAAACGCTCCGGCGCAATAGGAAAACGATGGCTATTAAGCTGCGTAAAGTGCCTTGCGAGATCCCGACGGCTTCGATGGCGGATATTGCCTTTTTGCTCATCATTTTCTTTATGCTAACGGCGGTCTATAGCTCAAATTACGGTTTGGAATACGCCTTACCAAAGAACGAAGATCCTTCGAATGTCCAGCCCTTGGAATCCATGCACATTCACATCTTCGGGCCTGGCAACTACACGATCGATCGTAAACCTGCCACCCTTCCGCAGATTGCGGGATACATCGACAGCAAACTGAAACAGAATCCGAAGAAGCCGGTTATCATCCAAACTGAACCCAATGTGCCCTATTACGCCACGATCGACGTCCTGGATGTTTGTAAGGCGCTTAAGGTCGAGAACGTCTCCATTCCCACCAGCTCCGAGGTTGCGATGTGGGGCGGGTTTGTCGGAGGCGTGAAATGAAAAAGCTTTGCCCGGTATGGATTTTACTCTGCATAGGCGCCGGGATTTCTTTCCTAACTCGCTCTGCGCTTGCGGACTACAAACAGGCCGTCGCCTATTACACCCAAGGCCGCTTCGACAAAACTATCCAGGAGCTTAAACCGGATCTGGACCAAACCCCTGAGTGGGAGTTCGGCCATCGCCTCATGGGCCTAAGCTACCTAAATCTCAAGAACAATGCGTTGGCTATTTCCTCGCTTACCCGTGCCGTGCAGCTTAAATCGACAACCTTTTCCACGTACCAGGGGTTGGGGCAGGCCTATTTCAACATGCAGAGGTTCGACAACAGCGTGCAAATCCTGAATCAGGGGCAGCAATTCGCAAAGGGTACAGAAGAAGAATACAAGCTCTACCACCTGCGCGGATCCGCTTATTATCGAATGGAGCGTTTCAACGAAGCAGTCAACGACCTCACGGCTGCGATCCGAAATAAATCGGCCGACTGGGCGGATTTTTCCCAACTGGGCATCGCCTACTACAACCTCAATCGTTACGATGAAGCCATCCAGGCGCTTCTTCGCGCCATCGCTCTGAAGCCGGGTCAAAATGCGACGACTGAGTTCTTGGGAAAGTCCTACTTTAAGAAAGGTGTAGCGGCGCTTTCGGCCAAGCAGTACGACCAGGCCATCGATTTATTTCGTAAGGCGCAAGAGAACGATCTCAAGAATGGTTTTATCCCCTATAACATCGCAGAAGCCTACCTTTTTAAGAATAATTTTCCGGAGGCGGAGAAAAACTTGAACCGGGCCCTGGAGTTGATGCCGCGCAGCGCCGAGGTTTTTCAGCGTTTGGGGCTGGTTTATGAAAAGCAGAAAAAATGGGACTTAGCGCTCAATGCCTATCAGAAAGCTAACGAACTCAAACCTTCGCCTGGCCTCAAAGAAGCAATTGACCGCATTAATGAGCTGAAGAAGCGATAACGGCATACGAACCTTCCCAGTGGCGGATGTTTCCCGTCTCGTCTACAGCGATAGTCCGAAGACTGTACCTTCCTGGCTGTCGTCTTTCATCGATGGGAATTTCGACCAGGATAAACTTCGTTTCCTTCTCCCCTGACGTTTGTCCCTGCAGAACACGTCCCGAGTTCTGGTCCTCGACAAACACGCTGCCGGGAAAGAGATCGTTGCCACGATCCTGTATAAACAGCTTTATCTGAAGAGTTGAGCCGGGCTGGCCGGTGGCCGGCACAAACACTGTTTGCAGCAGCACAGGAGCGTCTTCTTCCGAGGTCACCGTGATGTCTTCTTGTGATCGATACTCTTTTACCTTCTTCAGCCAGGCATTCTCCAACGCATCGGCTGAAGACTTGAAGGTTGCCGCCACACTTTCCTCCAGGCTTCCTTTCTTCAAAGCCTCAAACAGTTTTGAGGTTCGCTCTCTCCCGAAGAGTTCCCGGCAGGTCATGAGCAATGTCACCCCGGGAGCGGCAGAGCGCAGATCTCGACGCCCCAGTGAAAAGGTGGACCAGGCTGCCTGAGTGGCGAGACCCAGAGGGTTCATCCGATCCATGAAATGAGCCAAAACCCAGGCTCCTTCTAGCGCTTTGGTTGAACCGTGGTATTCGTGGGCTATGATTTCAGCCATCCCTGCGTCTAGAAATCTGTTCTCTTCGCGGAGTGTGCCTCCTCGAGAAAGCTCTGCCAGACCCAAACGCGCTATTTCCCGTGCCGCGGTGCGCATCAAAAAAGGTTTCGATTGTACTGCTGCGGCCGGGTGGCCCATCCCAATAGAGATACTGCTCTCCTGGAAGTCCGTGAAGATTTCCGTTCTCTCCCATGCCACCTCAATCAGAATCCTTTTCGCCAGTCTTTCTCCAGTCACACTGTTTACATACCGCCAGCACCGTTCCAGATCCGCAATGGTTTCCCTTGCGAGCCATTCCCGTTCTAACGGGATTCTCATCCTCACGTGCTCCGAAACAATCCTTCCTTGGACGGCTTGGACACAAAGATCTCCAGCAATGAAAGGGAGGCAAAAAGCGAAAAACTTACAGAAGGGGACTCCAAAACGAAACATTCAGGACACCGTGTGCTCCAGATCTCGAAGAAGTCGCATGG
>JBOHVJ010000169.1:0-10617 GCA_050735075.1 Binatia bacterium | reverse complement strand
CCTCTGAGCCTACTACGCCAGTATTTGAAGCGTTTCGGCAGGGGCTACGCGAACTCGGTTACCTTGAAGGAAAGACCATTTCTGTCGAACACCGTCTTGCGCAAGGGAAGCTAGAGCGGCTTCCGTTGCTTGCGGGAGAGCTTGTGCAACTCAAGCCCGATGTTATCCTAACCGACGGTACCGCCGCGGCCCGTGCGGCAAAGCAAGCGACCAGCATCATTCCGATCGTCATTGGGTCTAGTGGCGACCCAGTGGCAGCAGGACTCGTCGCCAGCCTGGCGCGCCCCGGCGGGAACATCACCGGGCTTACTCTCCTTAGCATAGAGTTAAACGGGAAACGGCTGGAACTCCTCAAGGAGGGTTTTCCAACAGCGTCCAACGTAGCGGTTCTCAGGAATGCAGCCAATCCAGGTAGCGCGCTTGGTCTGAGGGAGATAGAGGCCGTAGCGAAACATGTCGGCGTGAAGCTCAAGACTGTAGAGGTTCGTGGTCCCGACGAGTTCGAGGGCGCATTTCGGGCCATGGCGACAGCTCGCCCCGACGCCCTAATCACCCTATCGGACGCAATGTTTTGGAATCATAGGACACGGATCGTGGGATTTGCAGTCAAGAGTCGACTGCCAGCGATGTTCCCTGAGAAGGAGTTTGTGGATGAGGGTGGTCTCATGTCCTACGGGCCAAGCGTTACCGATAACTTTCGCCGCGCCGCCGTCTATGTGGATAAAATTCTGAAAGGGACCAAGCCCTCCGAGTTGCCTGTAGAGCAACCTAAGAAGTTCGAGTTCATCATCAACCTCAAAACCGCCAAACAGATCGGCGTGACGATTCCGCCCAACGTGCTGGTGAGAGCGGATAAGGTCATCAGGTAATTTTGGATTTTCGATTTTGGATTGAAGACAACAGATAGAGACAGAGATAATCACAAAGAGAGAAACCATGAGTAAAAAATTTATTTTCTCCGTTCTGGCAACTTTTCTTCTGGCAACTGTTTCTATCGCTGAGGCGCAGCAGGCGAAAGTCCATCGAATTGGTCTCCTGCGCCACGGCCGGCCTGGAGATGAACGCGGAGGCCAATTTGATGTTTTCCACCAAAGGCTGCGCGAGTTGGGCTGGATTGAGGGTAAGAACTTCGCATTCGAGCACCGATGGGCGGAGGGAAAGGCTGAGCGGCTCCCTGAACTCGCCGCCGAGCTGGTCCGTATCAAGGTTGACATCATCGTGGCGAGCGCTGTGCAGCCAGCCCTGGCTGCCAAGAATGCGACCAAGACGATCCCCATCGTTATGGTGGGCGTTGGGGTCGACCCGGTCGAGGCAGGCCTCGTGGAGAGCCTGGCCCGTCCCGGGGGGAATATCACGGGGCTCACACTTCTTGGGGTGGAAACAGCCGGTAAACGACTGGAGCTCTTCAAAGAAGCCATTCCAAAAATTAAACGTGTTGCCATCCTCTACGATCCGGCGAATCCGGGTAATTTACTTCAGGTCAAAGAGGTTCTTCCGACCGTTGCGCGTCCCCTGAAGTTGACGATTCGGCCTCGGGAGGTACACGGCACGGACGATTTTGACAGGGTTTTCGCCGCGCTGAGTAAGGAGCGCCCGGATGGGCTCTTCGTGGCCGGCGGCCCGCTAATGAATGCTAACGAAAAACGGATCGTGGGCTTTGCGTTAAAGAGCCGGTTGCCATCTACGTACAACAGGAGCCAAGCCGTAGATGCCGGGGGGCTCATGTCCTACACGGTAGACCGCGTGGACCACTACCGCCGCGCCGCGGTCTATGTGGACAAGATACTCAAAGGAACCAAGCCCGCCGACTTGCCTGTGGAACGGCCTATGAAGTTCGAGCTGGCGTTTAATCTGAAGACAGCGAAGCAGATCGGCATCACGATTCCACAGTCGGTTCTTTTCCGGGCGGACAAAGTCATTAAATGATTTTAGATTTTCGATTAGGGAGAAAAACAAATGCATGAAAGAATCTGGATGCGATTTCCGATTTTTCGATCCGACAATCTAAAATCTAAAATCGAAAATCTAAAATGGCTGGGGCTTTCGGTAATCGCTTTCGTGCTCGTGGTGGCTGGGGCTGTTGCTCAGGCGCAGCAGCCGAAGAAGATTCCCCGAATAGGTTGGCTTGAGATCTCCTCGCCGAATCCTGAGGCTTTGCGTCTTATCGAGATATTCCGTGAAGGCCTCCGTCACCTTGGTTGGGTTGAAGGCCAGAATGTTGCCTTTGAGTACCGGTATGCAGCGGGAAAGACCGAGAGACTTCCCGACCTGGCTGCTGAGTTGGTTCGCCTAAAGGTTGAAATCATTGTTACCCACTCGGGTGCGCCGATTCGGGCTGCCAAGGAAGCCACTAGGACGATCCCTATTGTCATGGTCGTCAGTGGCGACCCGGTTCCTGACGGCACCGTCGCTAGCCTGGCACGGCCGGGAGGTAACATTACCGGGCTAACGATTCTTTCGCCGGAGCTAAGCGGTAAACGATTGGAGCTGCTCAAAGAAGCCGTGCCGGGTATCTCCCGTGTGGCCGTGCTCTGGACCGAAGCAGCACATGGCGGACCAGCACGTAAGGAAGTGGACAGCGCGGCGTCTGTGCTACGGCTCCAGCTGAGACCCGTAGTGCTGCGGACTCCGAGTGATTTGCAGAATGAATTTGAGGCGGCAATGAAGTGGCGCCCGAACGGAATCTTGACCATGCCGGACCCCATTCTCAACCGGGATCTCCAGATACCGATTGTAGAACTTGTAGCAAAGCGCCGCCTGCCGGCGATGTACGGAGGGTTGGAGTTCCCGAAGGTTGGTGGACTTATGGCCTATGGACCGAACATTGACGCTAATTTCCGGCGCGCGGCGACCTATGTCGATAAAATCCTGAAGGGTACGAAACCATCCGATTTACCTGTCGAGCGGCCGATGAAGTTCGAGTTTGTAGTCAATCTGAAAACCGCAAAGGAGATCGGCCTGACGATTCCGCCGAATGTGTTGGTGCGGGCGGATAAGGTGATCAGATGATCAGTGGTCGGGGGTCAGTAATCAGAGGTCAGCAAGAACTGGGGGGGAGAACACATGAAAAAAATCATTAATATTGCGCTAAGCACTGTGCTCTTAGCGCTTTGCGTCGCCGCCGAAGCACAGCAAGCGGCGAAGACTCCCCGGATAGCCTATCTCGCGGCTCGCTCCAGTCCGGAGCCACGCGACGAGGCGTTTCGCCACGGCCTCCGTGATCTCGGCTACATCGAAAGCAAAAACATTGTCATTGAGTACCGGTACGCGAAGGGAAAGATCGAGCAGCTTCCTGGCTTCGTCGCCGAGATGGTTCGGCTCAACGTTGACGTCATCGTGGCGACGGGAACGCCAGCAGCGCAGCGGGCCAAAGAAGCAACGACTATAATTCCCATTGTCATTGCCATCGGTGACGATCCGGTCGAAATGGGGTTGGTCGCTAGTCTTGCACACCCGAGCGGAAACGTCACCGGCGTGACGACACTGGCGACGGAGTTAAGAGGAAAAATGCTGGAGCTGCTCAAAGAGACAGTTCCCCGGCTTACGCGCGTGGCTGTTCTCTGGAGCCCGGTTGATCGACGCTTCGTGCTCAATTTTAGAGAATTGGAGGTTGATGCTCGGTCATTGGCTCTGAGGCTTCAGTCTTTTGAGGTACGAAGTCCCGACGAATTTGAGAACGCGTTCCGATCCGCGACGAAAGAACGAGCCCAGGCTCTCATCATGCTGAGGGCTCCCGTTATCAATGCACACCTAAAACGGATTGCCGATTTGGCGGCGAAGGGCCGCCTTGCAGCGATCCACGACGATGGAGTATTTGTCGAAGCTGGGGGGCTGATGTCCTACGGGGCGGACTTTCCCCAGTCGTACCGGCGCGCGGCCTACTATGTGGATAGAATCCTCAAAGGAACCAAGCCCGCCGACTTGCCTGTGGAACGGCCTATGAAGTTCGAGCTGGCGTTTAATCTGAAGACAGCGAAGCAGATCGGCATCACGATTCCACAGTCCGTGCTGTTTCGGGCGGACAAGGTGATCAAATAAAAAAGGCAACAGTCATGAGGCATCAGGCAACAGATAGGGAAGAAAAAAATGAGTAAAAGAATCGTTGTCGTCGTACTGGCCGCAGTAATTCTGGGTTCCGTCCATTTTGCTGAGGCGCAGCAGCCAAAGAAAGTTCCGCGGATAGGATTCCTGTCGGGAAGGGGCGAGCCCACCCCCACCACTCCCGATCCGAGCGCCGAGGCATTCCGGCAAGGTCTGCGAGATCTCGGTTATATTGAGGGGAAAAACATCCTAGTTGAGTATCGCTACATTGAAGGAAAGCTGGACCGTATCCCAAACCTTGTGGCCGAACTCGTGCAACTCAAGGTCGATGTCCTTGTCTCCCCAAATTCACAAGCGATCCGCACCGCTAAGCAGACCACCAGCACGATCCCCATTGTCATGGTGATTACTACGGATCCAGTGGCGACTGGGCTAGTCGACAGCTTGGCGCGCCCAGGCGGAAATGTCACGGGGCTTACTAGACTCACCCGAGACTTAAGCGGAAAACGGCTGGAATTGCTTAAGGAGGCGGTGCCAGGGATATCACGCGTTGGAGTCCTTTGGTCTGCCACACCAGGGGTGGCGACTGCTTTTAATGATTATGAGGCTGCGGCGCGCGCTCTCAAGATACCGCTTCAATCCCTAGAGGTACGCGGTCCGAACCCCGATTTCGAGGGAGCGTTCCGAGACGCGGCCAAGGGACGCGTCAGCGCGCTCATTACGGCTAGGACTACCGCGCTCATACCCTACCCGAAAAAGATTGCGGACCTTGCCTTAAAGAACCGACTGCCTTCAATGTTCGAGGACATTGAGTACGTAGAGGTCGGCGGCCTCATGTCCTATGCAGCCAACCAACGTGAGAGTTTCCGCCGCGCCGCTACCTACGTGGATAAGATTCTCAAAGGCGCCAAGCCGGCCGACTTGCCTGTAGAGCAGCCGATGAAGTTCGAACTGATCATCAACCTGAAAACCGCGAAGCAAATCGGCCTGACGATTCCGCCAAACTTGCTGGTTCGAGCCGATAGAGTAATCAGATAGTATGGCTCGCGCAAAGGCTTCGACCGTGAGACTCAGCTCAGCCGAAAGGCGCAAAGGACGCCAAGGAAGATGGGGGAAAGAAGGACCCCGATAAACTGTCACGCGCGCATGATGATCTAAACTTCGTGTGCTTCGTGGTGAGAGGATTTTAACCACGAAGGACACGAAGGTCACAGCGGTTGGCAGCATAAAATGTTAGAGATAAATTCGCAGATCCAGTGGGTAAAAATCTACGCCTAAAATTAGGTGGGGGAGAAAGCAGAAAGGAGCAAACTAATGGCTGGTTATGAACCGATTGAGGTGCGCGGGTTTTTTCGATCCCATTCCCATCTGCCTATATGGGAAGTGCTTGAGGAAGCGGGGATTTGGCGAGAAGTAGGCATGAAGGTTAGCTTCGAATTCTGCGGCAGCTCTACGCTGGCGGAAGCAGCGCTATTCGACGGCCGGATCGATTTCATTTCCGGCAACCATATAACTCCCTATGCCCTGGTTGCTCGTGGTAAACCCATTGTATGCCTGGCCTCGCCCTCAAATAGTGTTAATGACAAGCTCATCACAAGAGAGCGCATCTCTGCGCCTTCCGAGCTAAGAGGGAAGCGGATCGGAGACACGACGTTGGTGGATCCCGAAGGAGGATATCACCATCTCAGGGGCAACCACATGCTGTATGTGATGCGATCCGGCTTGCGTCTCGAAGAGGTTCAGTGGGTAGAGCTTGCTGACACCATGGACCAATTTCGCACGGCGCAGCTTGAGGCGATGAAGTCGGGCAAAGTAGATGGAACCTTTGTGACCGGAGGAACGAAGTTTGAGAAAGCGGGCCTTTATGTTCTGAACCTGGAACCTCTCCCTATGGTTAACGGCCCGACGCTCACAACGACGCTTAGGGCGCTAAAGGGAAAAGATCGTCTCGGGGAGCGGTTGGTGAAGGCGATGATTCTAGGAATTCACTTTGCGCGTACCCGCCGTGAGGAGACCGAACGGATCTTAGAGAACTTGAGGAGGAGGGAGCCCGAAGCCAGGAGCGTCAGCACCAACAGTGTCGCCAAGCTTTTGTCCAAACCATACCCGGATCTTAGGGCCATTGCTAACGCCTACGAGCTATGTTGTATGAAGGACGATCAGGCTAAAGAGGTTAGCCCTCTTGCACTCTGGGACGTTCACTATCTTAGAGAGCTGGACGAATCGGGGTTTATTGACCGGCTTTATTCCTAAATTATGAAGGATGGAGGCGGAAGGATGAAGTTAATCTTTGCTGCTATTGCGGTCTTTCTCTTTCAATTTGAGCCTGCTCGTGCCGCTGAAGGAAAAGCTCCCTGGCAGGTTGAATGGGAAGAAACCCTGGAGGCCGCCAGAAAAGAGGGGAAGGTCGTAGCGGCGATCCCTCCCAGCGCAGAGTTAAGAAAAAAATTAGAAGAAAAGGTAAAATCAAAGCTCGGCTTCGACATAGAACTCGTGCCCGCTCCCGGCCCCAGGAATGCAAGCAGGATCGCGTCGGAGTATAAAGCTGGGGTTCGTTATTTTGATGCCTTAATCGTGGGAACAGGTACCGCCCTGCCCCTGGTCCACGACGGTATGATAGAGCCTCTCGATTTGTACATGCACCTACCGGAGGTGAAAGATCCGAAGAACTGGTGGGGCGGTCACATCTGGGAAGATAATGTCAGCACGAAGCGCTTTCTCTATTCCTTTATTGCTGAAGTTGGCACCGGAGGCCTATGGTATAATACGAATTTAGTCAAAGCCGATGAGATTCGCTCTTTCGACGATTTTCTTCATCCGAGGTGGAAAGGCAAGATCGGCTTGAGTGACCCTCGTGTCCCCGGTTCAGGCCAATCCTTGTGGTCTTTTCTCTGGGATATTAAAGGAAAGGATTACCTTAGAAAGCTCGCGCAACAGGAGCTCTTCTTAAGCCGGGATCTGCGCCAGATAGCCGATGGCCTGGCAAAAGGAAAGCTTGCCATCAGCATTGGCGTGGGTTATTCGCAGATTGAGCCCTTTTTAAAATCTGGCTTGCCGGTTAAACAGTCGCCACCGCCGAAGGAGGGATTACCCGCGAGCAGCGGATTCGGAGTTGTTGGCGTCGTCAAGAATCCTCCTCACCCCAATGCGACAAAGATCTTTATCAATTGGCTCCTGAGCAAGGAAGGGCAAGAGTCATATGGCGAAGCCATGAAGGCATCCACGCGTCGCCTTGATGTGGACACCCAGTGGCTCGTAGAGCATGGCGCCCGGGCGGCCAAGGACTCCCTAACCTTGGAAGAGTACCACAGGTTAAGGAACCACCTGGAAGACAAGTACACCAAGGTCAGGGTACCGGCGTCAAAATTTGCTGAAGAGATTCTCAAGTAAACGACCATCTAAGTGACGGTGTAAGCATCGTGTCACGAATCCACTGGATTACAGGAATTATTGCTGCGGTCTTCATGGGAAGCGTCGTCCCATCTGTACAATCAATCGATGCGGCTGAATCGAAGCCATCGCTGCAGATCGAGTGGGAGAAGACACTTGAGGCCGCGAGAAAAGAAGGGCAGGTTACGGTATACATAAGCGGCGGATACGAAGTTATCCTGCCAGAATTTGAGAAGGAATACCCTGATATTAAAGTTACCACAGTGACGGGCAGGGGACACCAAATTGGACCACGTATTCTTTCGGAAAGACGGGCTGGGAAGCACCTTGCGGATCTTGTTAGTGCTGGTGCTAATCCGAACTACCAGCAGCTCTACCTGGCCAAAGTCTTAGATCCCATTAAACCGACGCTTATCCTTCCTGAGGTTGTGGATCAATCGAAATGGTATGAGGGAAGACACCACTACGCGGACCCTGAGGGGCGATATGTCTTTGTGTATGTGGGATCCGCTGGCTATGGAGGACTCCGTTACAATACCAAGCTGGTAAACCCCAAAGAGTTTAGCTCTTACACGGACTTCTTGAATCCTAAGTGGAAGGTAAAAATTGAGGCACGGGATATTAGGGAGGCTGGTCCAGGAAGCACCAACATGCGGTTTTTCTATTATCACCCTGACATCGGTCCCGGATTCATCAGGCGTCTTTTCGGCGGGATGGACATCACTTTGTTCCGCGATTTTCGCCAGGGAACCGATTGGCTCGCAAGCGGCAAGTTCGCCATCTGCTTTTTCTGTGATGTTGACCTGGCCAGGAAGCAGGGGCTTCCGGTAGATAGTTTTGGCCCAGGCATATTCAAAGAAGGGGGAGAACTCAGTCACCAGTTCGGCACGCTTGTTCTAATGAACCAGGCTCCCCATCCTAATGCGGCTAGGGTCCTCATCAACTGGTTTCTTTCGCCTAAGGCGCAACTCTCCCTGCAGAGAAAGCTGGCTCACTCGGAGAGCCCGCTGGATTCCCTGCGAGTCGATATCCCTAAAGATGATGTACCCCTGGACCGGAGGCGGATGGCTGGCGTTAAATACTTTGATGCGAGCCGTCCTGAAGTGATTGACATGACGGCGATTTATAAACTCGTCAACGAGGCCTTAAAAGAAACTGGAAAAAAATAGTCTGAAAGGGGGCAACTCATGACAAGTTCTGAGAGGCCAAGGGTCGATTACAGAGATCTAAGAGGATATCTAAGGCTATTGGAGTCAGCCGGCCTTCTCCAGCGGATTGAGGCGGAGGTCGACCTGAAATATGAGATCGGGGCGATCTGTGTCCGATCTCTGGATAGACGGGGACCAGGCCTTCTCTTCGAGAACATTAAAGGCTATAAGGGCATGCCCCTGGTGAGCAATATTATCTCTACGACTGAACAGCTCGCCATCGCCTTTGGCACAGAGGCGGACGATTTGAAGATTCACGAGGTTATTCAGACGGGGAAGGCTAACCCTATTCCTGGACGGGTGGTAGAGGCAGGACCCTGTCAAGAAGAGATCCATCAGGAGGAAGGGGTTGACGCCTATGAGTTTCCGACTCCATGGTGGCATGAACTTGATGGCGGGCAATACATTGGAACCACGGCTGGGGTGATTACGGCAGATCCCGATACGGGCTTCATCAATATGGGGATGTATCGAGTTATGATCAAAGACAGGAACACCTTGGCAATTAACGCCCGGGGGCCACATCCGGTTGGTGAGGCTCCGTTGGGGCCGCAAAGCAAAGGGTATGGGGGCCACACGCACATACTAAAAAACGAGTCGCGGGGAAAATCTGCCCCTATCGCGATCGCCATAGGGATGGACCCGCTGTTGACCTATGCTGCTGGTCAGGGCGTGCCCTCTGACAAATTACGACACGCGGAGTATGCGGTTGCAGGAGGAATCAGGGGAGAAGGGGTCGAACTGGTCAAATGTAAGACCAACGATCTTCTGGTACCGGCTTTCTCTGAGATTGTGCTTGAAGGGGAAGTTCTCGCGGGAGAGCGAACGACAGAGGGGCCTCATGGTGAGTCGCAAGGTTTTTATGGATGGAATGACCAGGCCTTTGTTATGAGGGTCCGTTGCATCGCGCACCGGAAGAATCCCATCAATTACGGTTTAATCTGTCGTTGCCATGAGGACTATCCCAAGTTCATGCTCTCTGCGGGGCTTCGTGCCAAGCTCGCAAAAATTGAACATGTTAAGGAGGTCTATGTGCCTGAGATTGGCGGAGGGGGCATGGGGCTCATGGCGATTATCGCAGTCCATGTACGGTCCCCTGCTGAAATAGAGTCGATCATCGAGGCCATCAAAGGTATTCCCTACGAGTCCTACACCTCGCACAAGCCTCGCTGGTCGATCCTCGTCGATGAAGACTGTGATCTAACGGACTGGGAAGATGTCATGTGGAGGGTCGCCATGGGGGTAATGCCGGATAAGGATCTCCGGGTAGGGCCGCGGACAGATCCAATCACGCACGAACCCTTGGCTGATCTCTATGCCTCAAAGGCATCTAGCGTTATCATCGATGCCACCTTTAGGAGCAAACAGGGCACGATCAAGGGAAAAGAAGGATTTCCCCCTGTCGATAAGGTGAGTAAAGAACTTATGTCCAAAGTCGCGGCTCGCTGGGAGGAGTATGGGCTCAAGTAAATTGCTCAGGAGCCAAGGTACTGGGTAATAATCAGGGAGGGTATCAATATGATCACCCACGAGGAGAATGAGATATTGATCCGAGTAGGGCCGGGCACGCCTATGGGAGGGCTGCTACGCAGGTATTGGCAGCCTGCGGCGCTCTCAGAGGAGTTGCCTCCCGGGGGACCTCCTAAAGCTGTAAGGCTTTTGGCTGAGGATCTAGTCCTATTTCGTGATGATAAGGGACGAGTGGGATTGTTGGGGCTCCACTGTTCCCACAGAGGGACGGACTTAAGCTATGGCCGGCAGGAGGATGGCGGATTAAGGTGCGTCTATCATGGTTGGCTATATGATATTCATGGCAGATGTCTGGAGCAGCCCGGGGAGCCTGACGGTGGGACTAGCCGGGATTCCATTCGCCATTTAGCCTACCCCTGCAAAGAGACAGGAGGACTGATCTTCACTTACATGGGTCCCGGCGAGCCTCCGCTCATTCCCGAATACGAGGCCCTCACTGTACCTGATG
>JBOHVJ010000168.1:0-7730 GCA_050735075.1 Binatia bacterium | reverse complement strand
GCTGAAAGGATATAGGTCTCAAAGAATTCATCTGTGTTCACGTCCTCCTCTCCCATTTCCTGTCGCCTCTGCAAGTAATAATGGAAGAGGTGAGTCTCCATAGCAGGCTGGATGACGCGGTCGGTCTCGCGGTCATTTAAGAGGGAGGCAAGGTCATATTGGGGCGGCGCCAGCAGCGCGTCTTGAAAATCAATGACGGCCACCTCGCCATTGTGAACCATCAGGTTCCAACTGTGGTAGTCCCTATGGTTGAGACAGGGTGGTTGACGCTCCAGGCGGCGGGAGATTGCGGCAAAGCTCTCCGTTAAGAGATCTTTTTCTCCGGCGCTGATTTTTCTGCCTGGCCCCTTTTCCAGGCCGTATTCGATGAAGTGGTCGAACTCCCACATGTAGAGGCGAAAATCGAAGCGCTGCTTAAAGGCGATGCAGGATTCCTGCCTTCTCTCTGTACCATGGATCTGTATGAGCAGGAGTTGGTCGATCGCCTTCTGATACCACTCTAAAACTTGTTCCGAGGAAAGGTTCTGCACCCGGTCCCAGAGAGAACGGTCCCCTAGATCTTCCAAGAGGAGTATCCCCTCATCTACCCAATGGCCATAAAGAGCAGGGATGCGCACTCCAAGTCGGGTTAGGAAACGGTGGAGGTTAAGGAAAGGAAGCTCTTTGGGAGGTTCCTTGAAAACAGCCAGCTCCTCGGAGGAGAGGGGCAAGGGACTTCCCGCAAGTTCCATGATGACCAGCGAGGGGGGAGCATTGGGGCCATCACATTGCGCTCGGTAGTAACGTCTGCTCGAGGCATCGCCGGCAAGGGGCTTGAGAGAGAGAAGACGGGTGGGGTTGCCAAAAGAAGCTTGAAGCTTCTCTATCACTAATTTTTCTAACGGCTTTTTCACGGATAGGCTTACCTGGATTGTGAAGTTTGGCTCTCTATTGTATACTACCTTTTTGTTATGGATTTTCCGAGTGCCCGGATAGTTTTTTTTGTTGTTCTGGTTGTTTATCTTCTTGCACAGCTTTATCTCTTCCTTCGCATCAGGGACACCCTGAGTGTTCGGGTCCAGGATCAGAAACGAAAGAGACTTCTCTTCGGTCTTGTAGCCTTTTTTTTCCTCCTCATGCTTTACCCCCTAGCCTGGCGTGCTGTCACTGGGTTCCGTCTTTACGAACCATTCCCTTCGGTGCTGCGTGGTTTCCTTGCTTTCTGGGTCGTTGGTTCTATGGGATCTGCTATCGTCCTTCTGGCCTATGATTGCTTCCGGCGGTTTGTTCGTCTCGGCTCAGCGCGGCCAGTGGAGCCCGATCTTCAGCGGCGTGACTTCCTCAAAAAGGGAGTGGGTGTGTTGGCTGCTACGCCCTTTTTCATCTCCGGGTATGGTGTCCTTTTGGCACGGCACCGTTTTCAAGTGGAGCACTTCGATCTCCCCTTAAACGGTCTCTCGTCCGCTCTCTCCCATCTTTCTATTGTTCACCTGACTGATATCCATGTGGGTCCTTTCATGCCCGAGGAGGAGCTTGCCGCCTATGTGGAGGCGGTCAACCGCCTTGACGCGGATTTCATCGCGCTCACGGGTGATTTTGTTTCGAGCAGCCCGGATGAAGCCGGTCCATGCGTCGATACCCTTGCAGGGTTGAAGGCACGTTATGGCATCTTTGCCTGTATGGGCAACCACGATGTCTTTGCTCATGCGGATGAAGAACTTACTCGTCTCTTCAGTCAGAAGGGGGTTAGGGTCTTGCGTAATGATGCGATCCCTGTCCGAGTCGGAAACACGACGCTGAATATACTGGGCATTGACGATCTCAGGTGGGGCAAACCCGACCTTGGCCGTGCCCTTAAGGTCGCCCAAAAAGAGCCTGGGGAAGTGCGGTTGTTGCTCTCGCATCGGCCGGAGGTCTTCCCTGATGCTGCTCGTAAGGGGCTCGATGTCGTTCTTTCGGGCCATTACCATGGGGGTCAGGTGAAGCTTAGCCCTGACCCGGAAGGCATTTCCATAGCCCGCCTGATCACCCCTTATGCTGAGGGTCTTTTCCATCTGTCTCGTCCCTCTGGGGCAGAGCCAAAGGATGCAATGCTTTTTGTCAGTCGGGGGATTGGAATTACGGGACTCCCCATCCGCGTCAACTGCCCACCACAGATTGCCCATCTGACACTAAAGAAGGCATAAGTTTCGTGTTTCGAGTCTCGAAGTTTCGAGTTAGTTAACAGACCGTTGAAAAGTGGTTTTCATGCTTCGACCCTTCGACTGGCTCAGGGCAGGCTTCCTCGACTGGGCCTTTACTCCCGAGCCCTTCGATGAACTCAGGACAGGCTTGTCGAGGGCTCAGCATGAACGGAAAATTATCGATGATTTCATGACTTCCTCCGTTCGCCCTGAGGCTCTCGAAGGGTGAACGGAGAGTTTTTCAACAGCTTGAGTTGAAAGCCGAAACCAGAAACCCGAAACTCAAAACCGCGGCGGGCCGACGCCGTCGGCCCTACACTGATCAGGTTCCCCCGAAGCCTATGGTTACCTTTCCGCCTTCGACAATGACGGGGATGTCGCGTCGGTTTTTTGAATATCCTAACATGCGTTTAAGACCTTCCTCGTCCTTGAGGACATCGATGTAGTCGAAGGGAATCTTGCGCCGGGAGTAATCCGCACGGGCTCCCGAGGTATAGTGTCAGAGGTCTTGTCCGAAGATCAGCACCTTATCTGCCATAGCATTACCTCACACTGTTTTTGCTCGTAGGGTTCAGAATACAGCATTCAGAAAGCAGAAGCCAGAATTTACTTCTGCTTCTTCTGAAAAACCCTCGTTTGCCCTTCGACAAAGCTCAGGGCGAACGGGAATTACATTGATAGCGTTGACGATTTTCCGTTCGTGCTGGGGCTCTCGAAGCATGAACGGTCGTTTTTCAGCAGAATCACTTCTTACTACTGATTCCTGGCTAATGGATTCTATTGAAAAAGGGAAATTGCAAGCCTTTACACCATGTGTTAGTTTTCGGTTAGACAGTGACAGAAACGGAGAGGGAGTGGGGTCTCTGTCTCGGATCTCTCTCTATCTAGATTTTTACGGAGGAGCTGTGACGTTCAGAGTCGCTATCGCCCAAATCAATCCGAGGCTGGGAGATCTCCAGTCTAACCTTAACCTCTATGAAGAGAAGATCCGTAGAGGAGTAAAGGAAGGGGCCGATCTTTTGCTTTTTCCGGAGTTGAGCCTAACAGGCTATTTTCTCCGCGATATGGTCCCCAATATCGCATTAAAACTCTCCTCGCCGGAGATCGAAGGTCTAAAAAAGCTCAGTCGAGAGGTGGCCTTTGTTGCTGGCTTGGTAGAAGAGAGTTCGGATTACCGCTTTCATAATTCGGCAGTCTATTTTGAGGCAGGAGAGATTCGTCACGTCCATCGCAAGGTCTATCTCCCGACCTACGGGATGTTTGACGAGCAACGTTATTTCGCCCGTGGCGACCGGATCCGGGCCTTTGACTCCAAGTTTGGCCGTATGGCTATCCTTGTCTGTGAGGATCTATGGCACCCATCCACCATATACTTGGCCGCCCTGGATGGGGCCTTGGCGATTCTCTGTCCCTCCTCAAGTCCCCTGCGCGGTATCACAGAGGGGCAAGCCCAAGATGATAATGCCCGTTACTGGGAGATGATCAACCGTGCCTACGCCGAGACATTTTCCCTATTTGTGGTTTATGGGAACCGGACAGGTTTCGAGGATGGAGTAGGTTTTTGGGGAGGATCGGAGATCTTGGACCCGTTTGGCCAGAGAGTTGCCAAGGCAAAATATTATGATGAGGATTTTATCTTAGGGGAGATAGCTCTGGAGTCAGTCCGCCGCAAGAGGACCATGGCGCCGCTCCTGCGCGATGAGGATATCGATCTCACGATTAACGAGCTTATGCGTGTGCGAGAACGCCCAGGACATGCTGAAAAAGATAAAGGGATACAGGGTTTAAGAGATAAAGGGTTGAAGGGGTTAAGGGTTAAAGGGATCAAGGGTTCAAGGGGCAAAGGGAAGAGATAGCCTGTCTCTGTCTATTGAATCTATGATTGAGCTTCCGACTAATGTAACACTTCTACGTCAGATTCTTGTCTCCTTTATTCGCAACGAGGTGGAGAAGGTCGGCGTCCATCGTATTGTAGTAGGGTTATCCGGTGGTGTGGACTCGAGCCTTAGCGCCATGCTGGCAGCCGAGGCCCTTGGACCGAGTCATGTCCTGGGCATCCTCATGCCTTATAGGAGTTCGAATCCGGAAAGCTTGGCCCATGCGGAGCTGGTGGTTCGGAAAAGCTCTATCAACTCTCTCACCATCGACATCACGCCCCAGATCGAGGCCTACTTTGAGCGTTTTCCCGGAGCGGATCAAAAAAGACGGGGGAACAAGATGGCCCGGGAGCGAATGACCATTCTCTATGATCATTCGGCGCGGTGGAACGCCTTGGTCTTAGGGACGAGCAATAAGACAGAATTGCTCCTCGGCTACGGGACCCTCTATGGAGATATGGCTTCTGCCATCAACCCCTTGGGAGATCTCTACAAGACGCAGGTTTGGGAGTTGGCCAAATCGGTCGGCGTGCCGGAGGTCATCGTGCAGAAAAAACCTTCAGCAGATCTCTGGGAGGGGCAGACCGATGAGGGAGAGCTGGGTTTTAGTTATCGCGAGGTGGATAGACTTCTCTATCTCATGGTGGACGAGCGTTATCCCCGGCCGGAGCTCGTCGCCTCAGGCTTTCCTGAGTGGTTTGTGGATGAGGTTACTCTCCGGATCATGAACTCCCAGTTCAAGCGGCGTCTCCCGGTCATTGCCAAGGTCTCACAGCGCACGATTGACCGAGACTTTCGCTACGCCAGGGATTGGGGGAAATGAGGAGGAAGGCCAAGCTGGCAGCGCCTTTCAGGCCCGATGCAATACATTCGTCTTACGCTCACCAAACAGGTAATTGTAGCCTCCAGGTACGCTTGAAACTTCGCGTCCGATGCATCGGTCCTTCAAGACACCACCAGCTTGGCCGAAGGGGAGGAGTGAGGTTCAGGTCATGTTCGGAACCCTCTACATCGTTGCCACACCGATCGGGAATCTCGAAGATATTACCCTGCGGGCGTTACGTATTCTCAAAGAGGTTGATCTCATAGCAGCAGAGGACACACGTCATACAAAGACCCTTCTCAGCACCTATAATATTCGTACATCTTTGACGAGCTATCACGATCACAACGAGAAAACCAAGGCCCATGCTTTGGTGGCGCGTCTCAAGCAGGGCGAAAATGTTGCGTTGGTTTCAGACGCCGGCACACCCACCCTCTCCGATCCAGGGTTTCGGTTGGTGCAGGAGGCGATCCAACAAGGCATTTCAGTTGTCCCCGTTCCAGGCCCTTCAGCCTTGACTGCGGTCTTGAGTGTCAGCGGGCTACCCACCGATCATTTTGTCTTTGAAGGTTTTCTCCCTCCAAAAAAAAAGGAACGGAGAGAAAAACTGAGTAGACTCCTGGAGGAGACCAGAACCCTTGTCTTCTTTGAGGCCCCCCATAGGCTGAAAGAGTCCCTTGAGGATCTTCTAGAGATCCTAGGCGATCGGGAGGTAACAGTCGGGAGGGAGGTCACCAAGCTCTACGAAGAGTTTCTCCATGGGCGCCTAAGTGAGCTGAGCGCTCGAGTCGAGTCCAGGGAGATGCGTGGCGAGATCACCCTTGTGGTAAGAGGAGCGGAGAAAGACAGAGACAGAGACGGAGACAGAGAAGATGTTTTATTGGTGGAGATTGAGAGGCTTCAGAAAAAAGGGTTCCGGGTCAAAGAGATCGCAGAAGTTTTGGGAGAAAAGTTTTCCTGTTCCAAGAGGGAGATCTACCGTCTGGTTTTGGGCGGGGCAAAAAGCAATATTATCCCCTAATGCGAAAATTTTCGAATTCGTTCTGAAAATCCTCCCATTGGACTCGGACATTGTGGACATGGGCGTGCGCGGGTCCTTGGTGGCACCAGCGGACGAAATTGTCGATTTTTTCCTTTTCGCCCTCTGCCACCACCTCGACAGAACCGTCTGGGCAATTTTTTACCCATCCTTTTAGCCCTAACCGGGTGGCTTTTTCCTGGGTAGAAGCGCGGAAAAATACCCCTTGGACCATACCCTCGATCCATAAGTGAACTCGAACCTTGTCGGCAGTTTTTTCCATAGCACTCATTTGACGTACCCTCTTAACGTACACTGCAGAAATCTTCAAGAATGACAACAGACCGAAGAGGGGAGACCGGTCAGACTGTCGCCGGTCGTCGATCATTCCTACTAGCCTCACGGCCATGGGCCAACGGCTATAGTTCAAGTCGTTCAAATAGTTTAAATCGTTTAAAACGGCTTGAACGTTTTGAACTTGATTCGTCCACGGCCTCTCCCGAGTCTCAAATTTGTGGACAAGTACAGCCGTTTGACAAGAGGGGGTGATCCTAGGTAGGCTTACGCCGTTTTAGAAGGGTCATTTTTGCTGAAGAGCATGCCGAAGGTTCTTGTCAGCGGTCTTTCGCGCCTTGTCCTTCTGTGAAAGTCGATCCCGGGAACGACGTTATTCCATACTAAAAGGAGGAGCAAGGTGGGGACCAAGCTATATATAGGGAACCTTTCCTACTCTGTAGGGGAGACGAAGCTGCAAGAACTCTTTTCTCAGCAGGGCTCGGTGGCAAGCGCTAAGGTCATCACGGATAAGTTCAGCGGCCGATCCAAGGGCTTCGGTTTCGTCGAGATGGGATCCAATGAGGAGGCCGAGCGGGCCATAACCGCCCTCAACGGGAGTGAATTTGAGGGTAGGACTATTGTGGTGAGTGAGGCGCGTCCTCAGCAGCCTCGTCCTGAACGAGGTGGAGGGCCCGGGGGGAGACCACCGCGTCATAATCGGTGGTAATCAGGCCCCGATCAGTTTAAGAAATTTGCTCTCATCCAACGTTTGGATTCCGAGTTCCTTTGCTTTGGTGAGCTTGGAGCCAGCATCAGCGCCGACAACTACATAATCCGTATTGCGGCTCACGCTGGAGGAGACTCGCCCTCCCAAGGCCTCTATTCGCTTTTGTGCCTCGCTCCGGGACATTCTCTCAAGGCTACCTGTAAGGACAAAGATTGATCCCGCAAGTTTTCCCTCCCTCTTTGGTTCTCTCTTGATTTGGATCCCAGCCTTGAGTAGTTTCTCGATCACCTTGCGGTTTTCCTTTTGAGCGAAGAAGCGAGCGATGCTCTTGGCAACCTCGGGCCCTATCTCACGAACCTCCGTCAACTTTTCCTCAGAGGCCTCCATGATGGCATTCAAATCACCAAAGTGGTCAGCAAGCAGCTTGGCCGTGGCCTCACCCACGTGACGGATTCCTAGGGCGGTGAGGAGTCGCGTGAGGGTGGAGTCTTTGCTCCGCTCTATGGCATCGAGAAGATTCTGAGCCGACTTTTCCGCCATTCGCTCCAGGTCGGCCAGATCGTCTTTTTTCAGGTCATAGAGATCCGCAATATCCCTTACCCATCCCCGGTCGACGAGTTGGTCAATGAGTTTCTCCCCAAGACCTTCGATGTCCATGGCTCCGCGGGAGCCAAAAAACTTGAGACTCTCTTTCAGTTTGGCAGGACACGAGAGTCCCACGCAGCGGTAGGCCGCTTCCCCTTCCTCCCGGTAAACCGAAGAGCCACATGCCGGACAGCGCTCGGGCATCTTGAATTTCTTTTCTTGACCGCTCCTTTTTTCCTTAACCACCTGGACTACGTACGGG
>JBOHVJ010000167.1:0-3179 GCA_050735075.1 Binatia bacterium | reverse complement strand
TATTCAGGGCATAGGAGCCGACCACACAGAAGACCAAGACGATCGGCACTAAGGTGTTCAGCGGTACTGTGATCACTTTGATGAAGAAGCGAAGGCAGATCGCCTCGATCACCACCGTGACGAAATGGGCGATGAAATAGGCCGCTAGCATACCGTAGGCGACTTTGATGTTCGTGGTGACGAAGAGAGGGCCTGGTTGGATGCCGTGGATGATCAGGGCACCGAGCATGACTGCTGTTACCGCGTCTCCTGGGATTCCAAAGGCCATCATCGTGATCAGAGAGCCGCCGATGTTGGCATTGTTTGCGGACTCGCTGGCAATAATGCCGTCGGAGATGCCAGTGCCGAACTTCTCCGGATGTTTGGAAAATTTCTTGGCCTGGTCATAGGCGAGGATATTGGCCGCTGAGCCGCCAACGGCAGGGAGAATTCCGATCCAGAGCCCTACCAGCGTCGACCAGATGAGGTTAAAAGGTTGCGTGATAATGTCTTTCAGCACTTTGAGATGAGAGACTGAAAGGTCAAAATTTGCCGGATTTTGAACCTCTACTTTGGCCCCCCGCGTCTCCAGATCCTTCATGAGCTGAGAGAAGGCAAAGAGGCCGATCAGGACGGGCAGAAAGGCAAAGCCGGTGTGAAGGAATTCGAGACCAAAGGTAAACCGGGGAACTGACATCAGGGGGTCAGTCCCAATCGTGGTGACAAGGAGTCCTACCGCCCCCGAGATCAGACCTTTCATGATGGAGCCTTCGGTTAGAGCCCCAACAACGCTAAGGGTCAGGATAAAAAGTGAAAAATACTCCCAGGGGCCGAAGTTAAGGGCAAGCCTCGCCAGTTGAGTCGCTCCGAGGACTAGGGGAATGCCGGCGAGAAGGCCACCCAAGAGCGAGGCCCAGATACCGGTCCACACAGCACGGCCAGGCTCCCCCTTTTTGGCCATCGGATAGCCATCGAAGGTCGTAGCGATAGCAGAGGGAGTTCCAGGAATCCCCAGCAGCGAAGCGGAGACCAACCCGCCGGACTCTCCCCCCACATAGACCCCTATCATCGTGGCTATTCCTTGCAGTGGGTCCATGCCGAATGTGAAGGGGAGCACCAATATGACTGTCATCGTGATGGTGATCCCCGGAATGGCCCCACCAACGAGACCAGCTAGGATTCCCGTCGACATGGCGATGAAGATCTTGGGGTCCAGGATCGAGGTTGCGGATTGAAGGATAATCTCTAACATACGGGAGGCCCTTCAGATCAGGGGAGCCACGTGCCCCGGGGCAGGAGCACATGAAGATACTTTTCGAAGACGATATAGGTTATGACAGAGGTTCCGATCCCGATAAGGAGGGCTCCCGGCAAGCGCCGCCATAGCGGTCTGCCTAAAAGCCATTGGAGCCCTGTGACAAATAGTATCGTGGACAGAAGATAACCTAGTTTTGGCAGCAGGAGGACGTAGGGGCCAAATACAGCGAAGCTCAGGAGTGTGGGTTGATAGGTTTTAAGCCAGTTTGTATAAGCCCCTTTTCCCCTCTTTGTCTCCTTAAGATGAGTCAGCACATCCTGCAGTACCAATCCCAAGCTCAGGAGCAAGGTCAAAAGGAGGAGAAAGCGGGGATAGAAGGCTGGACCAATAGGCACCAGCGGGTTGGCGGAAATTTTATCTAGATTCGCGTAAAGCCAGCCGTTAAAAACTAAGAGCCCAACACCGATCCAGCCATCGCGCCCCATAGGTTATTTCCGTTTATAACCCAAGGCACCGGCGACGTCGGCGTTTAGCTTATCGTTTTTCCTGAGGAACTCCGCATAGGCTTTCCGCCCCAGGAACTCTACGTCGGTGCCATGCTTCTTCATGGACTCAGCCACCTTAGGGTCCTTGGAGGCCTTGGCGCAGGCATCCTCCAGCTTGGCCAGGGCTTCCTCAGGTGTGCCTTTGGGCACCACGATCCCTCGGTTGACTGCGTACAGGACATCAATCCCGAGTTCCTTAAGTGTGGGTAGGTCCGGCACCTCGGGGTGGCGTTTGGGCGTACCAATTGCCAGATTCCTCATCTGTCCGGTCTTCACCTTGTCGAGTTGGGTGAGGTTAGTCTCAGCCATCTCTATATGGCCGCCTAGCAGGGCAGTCATTCTAGGGGCCGTGCCCTCATAACTTACATATTTCCATTTCACGCCCGCAGCATGCTCGATCATCGCCGGGAAGAAGTGGCTGGTCGAGCCCAGCGTGGCGCCTACCTTGATCTCCCCGGGCCGCTTCTTGGCATCCTCTACTAACTCCTTCATAGAGTTCCACTTCGCCTTGCCATATACAGCGATTATTGAGGGAGTGGAGGTAATGAGACAAACCGGCTCAAAGTCCCTGAAGCTTACATCGGCGATCCCCGTATAGTAGGTCGTGTGGATGTAGTCATGGGTCGAATAGATATTATAGCCGTCCGGGGGTGCCTTTCTGGCCTCGCGCGCTCCTACGGTTCCCGATGCCCCTGTGACATTCACCACCACTATCGGCTGGCCCAGGTGCTTTTCCATGGCGTTAGCCACCACCCGCTTGATGATATCCGTATCTCCTCCAGCAGCCCAGGGAACAATCATTTTGACCGGCCGCTCAGGATAGACAGCCTCGGAGGCAGTAGGCTGAATAACGAAAACTGCCAACGCTGCTCCGATGATCCACAGAAAAACAAATGATCTTATGGATTTCATAAAGGCCCTCTCCTTTTCACTTCTTTGTTTTAAGCAATCCCAGGTCCACTGCCAAGCTTTTGGTTTTGTCGTCCAGCTCCTTTTGAAACCGCGCAAACTCTCTGCGCCCCAGAAAATAGACATCGGTAGCCTGCTTCTGCATCTGGGCGGCGAATTCGGGGTCTTTGGTGGCCTTTGCACAAGCATCTTCCAGTTTTGCCAGAACGGCTTCCGGCGTCCCCTTCGGCGCCATGAGCCCGCGATTGGTCGGATAGACAACGTTGACCCCCACCTCCTTGAGGGTCGGGACATCGGGGACCTCCGGGTGGCGCTTCTCCGCCGAGATGGCGAGAAATTTGAGCTGCCCGGCCTTAACCTTGTCGTGCTGCGTGAGGTTGCTCTCTCCCATATCCACGTGGCCTCCGAGCAGCGCCGTGGTCCTCTGCGCCGTTCCTTCATAGCTCACGTACTTGAATTTGATCTTGGCCTCATTCGCAATCCATGCG
>JBOHVJ010000166.1:0-14854 GCA_050735075.1 Binatia bacterium | reverse complement strand
GGGTTGACAAGCGGCGAAAAAAATCCGCGGGAAGCATTCTGAGAAGGCCTACAAAAATTAAAAAGATACCTTCTAGAAAGCGATAGAGAAACCATCGGTAGACTTTTTTAGGTTTCATTTTGTCCTGTCTTATTTATAGCCGTAGGCATGCCAATCACGGAGAACCTTCTCCTGAACCTCTTTGGGGTAGATGTTATCGAAATAGGCCTTCGTGGAGATCGCCTCTTTAGGCCACTCTCTGGGCCACGGGCAATCGAGCGACGCGTAAGCCTCGAGATGCCTTGTTCTCTCTTCGAGCTCGTTCCCCACCTGTAGTATCCCATGCTTGCTGCGGCCCGTAGTAGAGACCGCCCAAAGTACCTGTCCCATATCGGATACATCGACATCCTCTTCCACGATGAACAGATAACGATTAGAGCGACCCCAACCCGTCTGCCAGATGGCTTGGGCTAGATTACGCGCGCAGTCAGAATAGGGGATCTTGGTTGAGGCTACAGTCCAATGGGAGGCAGCCTCGGGTGGACAGTAGACCGCCTTCACAGTAAGGCCGCGGCTTCTGACTTCATCGAGGATGTGGGCGGCCTTGATCAGAGAAAAAGATACGGAAGAGTCATCGATAGACATCCCCATACAGCTAACTGGGAGAATTGGATTATTACGGTGGGTGATAGCCGTCACATAATAGATGGCACCCGACCCGTCTTCCCTTTGCCTTCGTGGGAGGATGAGTCCTTCGATGACAATCTCCGAAGTTGCTGGGACTGCGAGATCTACGATTTCGCATTTGACCAATTCTAAGGGAGTCTGGCGAATTCCCCCTATGATATCTACTTCTGAAGCGCCAAGAGGGAAACCTGTGCCTGCTACCCATGAGGTTACGGGTTCCGTGCCGAGAGCGATGGCAAACTCTCTAGGCTGTGCCTCGTATTTGGTAAAGCGGCGAAGCCCGATATCTTGCGCTATCATAGTTCTTTTGTCTTGGATCATAAGGCGGCAGAGTCCCCACTGATCCACCCCCGAGTCTGGGTCCTTGGTGACATTGACATGCCAGGTCCCAAGGTAGGGTCCGATGTCCCCCTGGTGTAGGAAAGGAGCAGGAAAGATCTGCAAATCCACGGCGTCGCCCAATAGGACGTTCTCTTTACACGTTCCATCCTTGACCAGATCCGGCTTTATAGGCTTTTTGATCCGCTGAATATATTCCTCAATGATCTCAAGCGGCGTTGACTCGGGTGGCATGTCCATGGAAATCGCAAACCGAGCGAACGTGCGACCCTTACGACCACTCAGGCCAATCGGTGCGCCGAAGATCGCCTGGTCTGGATATCCTCGAAGGTTGAGAAAGACAGGGGCCGGTGCTTGTAGTTCATAGGAGCGGCGGATGATAGCTCCAACCTCATAGACCGGTTGAACCTGCTCCTCAATCCTTTGCAGTTCTTCCTCATTCTCCAAATGCGCGATGTACTCTCTAAGGTCCTTATGCGGCATGATTCTCTCCTAAATCTTCGATGAATGAGCTAGTTACCTATATATTTTATTAAATGCTGGAAAGTTTCCTTGACATATAAATTATTTTAATCTAAATAGTCAATACTTAAATTAGTTATTTTGAATGATATCCAAGATTGCGCTCCCAAGGGACTTTGATTAAGAGGGATTAAGGGTGGGTAAAGAAAATGGCTCTTAAGGACTTACGAGAGTGGATCAACGCTCTTGAGGATAAGCGAGAACTAAAGCGCGTTAAGGCTAAGGTGGATTGGGATGAGGAGATCGGCGCCATCACTAGGGAGATCTCCAGCCACAACGGGCCTGCCCTTCTCTTCGAGAGGATCAAAGATTACCGGGATAGTCTCTGCCGCCGCTTGTTTACTAATGGCACGGGAACCAAGGAAAGGGTTTGCAGGCTCCTTGGTTTATCTGAGGAGACCTCCTATCGAGACATCGTAAGAACGCTGAAAGAACGCTTCTCCAATCCGGTGAAACCGACAAAAGTCCAGCACGGTCCGGTTAAGGAGAATGTGATATCCGGAGACAAGATCGATCTTTACCAGTTTCCCGTTCCGAAGTGGAATCCGTTTGATGGGGGGAGGTACATCATGACCTCCGCGAGTGTGGTTACGATGGATCCGGAAACTCACCTCATCAATGTTGGTACCTACCGGGGAATGATCTCGACCAAGAGAACGATTAGTGTATTACTCGCTGCGACTCAGGGGTGGGGAAAGCATTTTTCTAAATATAAAAACCGGGGTGAGGAGATGCCGGTCGCTGTTGTTTTGGGGTGGGATCCTACCCTCTTCATGGTCGCATCCACTCCCGTGAGCTATCCGGAATACGAAATGGCAGGTTCCTTGAGGGGGTCGCCGGTGGAACTGGTCAAGTGTGAGACAAGTCCTCTCTTGGTGCCAGCCACTGCCGAAATTGTTATTGAGGGGAGGATCTCACCGGATCCGAAGACCTTTGAGCTCGAGGGGCCTTACAGCGAATACCCTGGATACTATGGAGGACAAAAGACGCCCAAGCATACGATACGGGTGGAATGCATTACACACCGCAATGATCCAATTCTCACAGGATGCCTTACCGGATCTAGCCCGGGAAGGACCAATGAAGGAACCACATGGACGCCAGCTACCTTTTCTGCTGTTGCCTGGCAATACCTTGACCAGGCAGGCGTGCCCAATGTTCTCGGGGTTTGGAGAGGGAAATGGCCCGAAGTCATAAGGGTCCAAATCCGTAAAAGCTATCGAGGCCATGCCCAGCAGGTGGCCCAGGCGCTTTGGGGATCGAGTTTCGCCAACTATGCAGCCAAGCACCTCATCGTGGTTGACGAGGATATCGATATTTACGATTGGGAGGCGATCGAGTGGGCTTTGGCCTATCGTGTGAATGCGGCCATGGGAGATATCTCTTTTTTTCCGGGAACTGTCGGTTCCATGTTGGACCCCAGTGTCCCCATTGAGGAGAGAAACTCAGTGAAATACGGCCATGGAAAGTGGACCCGAGTTCTGATCGATGCCACGATCAACTGGGAGCTAGAGCCTCAGGAACAATATGGAGGCAGCCGCTATCCGCCATTAGGAACCGCGATTTCTCCAAAGATGGAGGAGACGATAAAAAGAAGGTGGAGAGAGTACGGATTCGAATAGGGAGAGCTGCATGAAGCTTGACCTAAACTTCTGGACTAGGGGAGGAGGGTCCAAGTTCATGAGGAAATTTTTTTTGATGTTCGTGGCAGCACTCTTAGATTAAGGGGGACAATATGATGGCGGGTGATTACTATACTGATCTCCGAGCATTCATCGGGGAACTTGAGAGACGGGGAAAACTTTACCGCTGGAAGCGTCAGCTCAATAAAGATACCGAGCTCATGCCGCTCATGCGGCTCCAGTATCGGGGTCTCTCTGATGAGACACGTCAGGCCTTTCTCTACGAAAACCTGACCGATGCTAAAGGGGGCCGCTACGATATAAAGGTCCTAACGGGGATGTACGGCTCTTCCCGAAAAATTTTAGCTTTAGGCATGGGCTGTGAAGAACCGGAAGAGATCTATGAGAAGTGGCGCTCTGCTTTGGCTCATCCGAAGGAGCCAGTGACTGTCGATTATGGGCCGGCTCAGGAGCAGATTCACTTCGGCGCGGAGCTGGAGAAAATCGGTCTGACCATGCTTCCGGCTCCCGTAGAGGAGCCTGGTTTCAGTGGGGGAATACGTGTCACAGCTCCTTTTATTACCAGAGACCCTGAGAGCGGCACTCGCAACGTCGGGATGTACAGCGGCCACTTTCGATCCCCTGATTCCCTGATCGCCGGAATCGCTCGCACACACCACGCGATGCTCTACCATTTCCCCAGCGCCCGCCGCCGGAAGGAGACTCTGCCCGTGGCTATTGTCTTGGGGACACTTCCCGATATTGCTTATGTGGCGGCGGCCAACCTCCCTTATGGGATAGATGAGCTGGCTGTCTCTGGAGGCATACGAGGGCGGCCAGTAGAAATGGTCCGCTGTAAAACCATTCCCCTGGAGGTGCCGGCTGAGGCTGAGATCGTGATCGAGGGCGAGATGTCAACTGAGGTCATGGAGCGAGGCGAGCCCTTTAGTGACTATCCTGGCTATCTCATGGTGGAAAGGAACCTTAGGCCTGTGGTTAAGGTCAAGGCCATTACCCATAGAAGGGATGCTATTTTCACATCCATTCTGGTCGGGTTACCACCGAGCGAGTCCAACGGCATCTCGCGCACTTGTCGTGAGATGATGCTCTATAACTTTCTCAAATACAGTTGCAATCTACCCGAGGTGTTGGAGGTCTGCTGCCCGGAGATGGGTGGAGGCTGGAACTGGTGGGTGATTCGGCTGCGCAAGAGCCACCCCAGCAAGCCTTGGCAGGCGTTGCAGGCGGCCTCGGGTATGGACTCGGCTAATAAAGTGATCATCGTAGTCGATGAGGATATCGATCCCAAGGACCCGGATATGGTGATGTGGGCGCTAAGCTTTGCCATGCAGCCTCATCGAGATGTCCGCATTATCACTGCTCGGGTGCCGCTGCTCGATCCTTCGGCCTATTCGTTGATGAGTGATCCGAAGGATTCGGAGCAGCGCAGCTTTCCGCCGCCGGAGGGCTGTTCAGGGATTCTGATCGATGCGACGCGCAAAGGACCATATCCCCCTGTGGGTCTCCCCAAGCGACCCTTTATGGAGCGGGCGCTGGAGATCTGGCAAGAGGAGAGGCTACCGTCTCTCAGCCTTAAAACACCTTGGTATGGATACCCGTTGGGGTTGTGGAAGCCAGAAGACGATGAGTTGGCTGAGATGGTGACAAGGGGGGAATATTTTGCTCCATACAAGAAGGCCGGAGGATAGGGGAGTAATCTATGAAGCGAGAGACAAGCTACGAAAGCTGGATGCGGCAAGAAGGAATTCCAGTAGCGGAGGCTTATGGATTAGAAGATGTTAGAGAAATTCCTCTGAGGCCCTGGCCGCGGACAGGGGGCAAAGGCGCCTTTATCGAGCTCAAAGGGATGGAGGGATTTACCGGGATGTATGTCGGCGAGATCCCGCCAGGGGGCGCTTTGAATCCGGAACGGCACCTTTATGAAGAGTTGATCTATATCCTTCAAGGTTTTGGTTCCACTGAGGTTTGGTCCGATCATGCGGTGAAGCAAAGAGTGAACTTTGAATGGGAAACCGGGAGCCTTTTTGCCATACCGCTTAACAGTTGGCATCGGTTGAATAATGGGAGCCGAGAGCCGGTTATTTTTTTGGCTGTTACCAGCGCGCCTTTGATGATGGATCTTTTGCATGACAACGATTTTATCTTTTGTTGTGATTACGCCTTTAACCAGAGGTTCGACGGCCGCCCCGACTATTTTGTTCCCACCACCAATAGAAGTGAGCGCGGTGGATGTATGACCTGGGATTCCAATTTCATCGCTGATGCACGAAGCGCCATTACGGATCTTGCCGAGGATAAGGGGTCCGGAGTCCGGATCACGACCTTTGACATGGGGGGCAGCACGCTGGTGGGCCATATCGCCGAATGGCCGGTGGGTCGCTATCATAAAGCCCACTTCCATCAAGGCGGGGCTATCCTGCTGATTTTGCGCTCGGAGGGATACACCTTGATGTGGCCGCAGGAAGCAGGCTTGAGACCTTATCATAATGGGAGCAGGGATCTCGTTGTGAAGGTAGACTGGAGGGAAGGAAGTGTTCTAAGTCCTCCCACCGGATGGTTTCACCAACATTTCAATACCGGCAGAGAGCCGGCCCGGCAACTGGCTTTTCGTTACAGTGGTCAGTCAGGAAAATATCTGTTGGGAGTCGCTAAGTTCATAATCAAAGAGGGAGTTCGCACGAGCGTGAGAGAGGGTGGGACACTTATTGAGTACGAGGATGAGGATCCCGAGATCCGACGGGATTATGAAGCGGCGCTTAAAAAGGCGGGCATTTCAATGGAGATGCCGAGCGTCGCTTATTTATAAAAACAGGCAGGTTTTATGGGGAAGTTGAAAATTCATTTTGCCTTTGGACTATATGCGATCATGCTTGTTCTTCCGCTTTCTGTGGCCGCGCAAACACCCAACTCTGGCTGGAAAGCCGAATGGGATAAGACGCTGGCGGCGGCCAAGAAGGAGGGTAAGGTTGTTGTCTCCATACCTGCCAGCGCTGAACTAAGGAAGACGACAGAAGAAGTCTTCACCAAGCGCTTTGGCATTCCTATAGAGCTTTTTCCTGCACGCGCGTCTGATGTTGTGCGCAGAATGGTCGACGAATATAGGGCTGGGATTCGCTACTTCGACGTGCATATTGGTGGTACCAGCTCAATCGTGACTGGTCTTCTAGCAGAGGGAATTGTGGAACCCTTTGAGCCCTGGATGGCCCTTCCAGAAGTCAAGGATCCGAAAAACTGGTGGGGTGGGCATGTTTGGGCCGATAAGGCTCGCCAGAATGTTTACATGTTTCTCGCCTATCTTACGGAGACCCTGTGGTACAACACTAAGGGACTGAGACCCGAGGAGATTAGATCCTACGACGATCTTTTAAACCCGAAGTGGAAGGGCAAGATTGCTATTTTGGATCCTCGCACTCCGGGATCTGGGGAATCTACGTGGAGCTTTCTCTGGAAGATAAAGGGGGAAGAATATCTCAAGAGGCTGGTCGCCCAGGACTTGATAATCGGGCGCAATCAGCGTCAACTTGCGGAAACCCTCGCGAAGGAAAAGGCGGTACTTTCCATTGGCCTCTCGTACTACACCTTTCTTCCGTTCATCAAGGTAGGGATTCCGTTGAAGCCGCTTCCAGCCCCAAAGGAAGGTTTATATGCAAGCTCCGGTAGCGGCAACCTAGTTATTCTCAAGAACGCCCCTCATCCCAACGCCACAAAGGTTTATGTTAACTGGCTTCTGTCCCGTGAGGGGCAGGAGCTTTTCGGCAGAGCAATGGGGCAAGCGACGCGCCGTTTTGACGTCGATACCAGTTGGACGAAAGAATTTGGTCACATCGCTGCGAAGGAGGTCCTGACTCCGGAGCGTTTCTTGGAGCTGGAGAATCAGTCCGAAGAGGTCGTTAACAAAGTCCGGGTTCCGGCGGCAGCATTCGCACGTAAACTTTTGGATTAGGGCGTAAATACAAATCCGTCGGAAGGGAATGTCTGATGAAAAAATTTCCTTGTCTCATGATTGTGGGAGTTCTCATTGCAACTATCTACCCCGTGATGGCTCAGACAAGCAAGCAAGCCTGGCAGGCAGAATGGGAGAAGGTAGTCGAAGCGGCCAAGAAGGAGGGCAAGGTCGTTGCCTCCATTCCACCCAGCGCCGAACTGAGAAAAGGGATGGAAGAGGCCTTTACAAAACGCTTCGGTATTGTCATGGAATCTGTGCCCGCTAGGGGCGCTGCGATTATCCGAAGAATCGCTGACGAGTCGAAGGCCGGCATTCGCTATTTTGATCTGCACATCGGTGGCACGGAATCGATTGTCAAAGGGATTTTACCCGAGGATATCCTGGATCCTGTGGAACCCTTGCTAATCCTTCCTGAAGTTAAAGATTCAAAAAACTGGTGGGGTGGCCATATCTGGATCGATAACGCGAAGCGTTTCATCTACGGCTTTTCCGCCTATCAGACCGCCAGCATCTGGTACAATTCTGACTTGGTAAAGGTCGAAGAGGTTCGATCTTTCGATAACCTGCTTGGTCCAAAATGGAAAGGCAAGATTGGGATTAGCGATCCACGAACCCCAGGCTCTGGCGCCTCGATCTGGGCTTACATGTGGTATATCAAAGGGGAGGAGTATTTGAAGAAGCTTGTCGGCCAGAAGATGTTCATCACCCGCGATCTCAGGCTTTTGGCCGAGAATCTGGCAAAGGGCAGGGTCGGTATCACTCTCGGCATCGGTTATTCTGAGGCCCTTCCCTTTATCAAGGCGGGCCTTCCTGTCAGCGCCCTCCCGACTCCTAGAGAAGGAGTTTATGCCACCGGAGGCTATGGCCATCTGACAATTATGAAGAATCCTCCGCATCCCAACGCGACTAAAGTTTTTGTCAACTGGCTTTTAGGCAAGGAGGCGCAGGATCTTTTCTCCCGGGCCATGGGCGCTCCTACCCGAAGGATGGATGTGGATACGAAATGGTCGAAAGATTTCGGTCTCCTGGCTGCAAAAGATGGTCTCACATTGGAGCAGTTTTACAAGATGGAGAACCAGTCCGAAGAGAGAATCTACAAGGTGCGCGATCCCGCCGCCGCTCTAGCACGAAAGATTATAGATTAGATGGATTTTTAGGCTGGCAGAAAATTACTAGGTTTCACCTCTACCTCCGGCTAAAAAAGCCGGCCTCCTCTAAACATTAGCGCGGTTTAACCCGCCCTCCCCGGGGAAAGAGCTGAACAGCGCCACAACCTTATTTGCTTAATCTCGAACGATAGCTCCTGCAGTCGTTGGAACATAGCTAGCCTTCTCAGGGTCTCTGATAATCCCTTTTGGATCTCTTCCTTCCCTGACTGCATTTATGGCTTCTCTCAGGGTTTTGCGGAACATGATCACGCCTCGATCGGAACTCACAAGATGCTCTAATGCATGGATCGCAACTGGTCCTTGACCCTCTTGGGCTTCCTTGTCATCTGGATACCTCTGGGAGTACTCATAGCTACTCTCTTTTCTGCTCCCTGGAGCTAATTTTTCACGTCCCGGTTTTTCTGCTTGATCTCCATCTTTAGGTATCCACCGAATTGTAGCTCCAAGCTGATGTGTGTCATCCACGGGAATACAAAAAGAGACAGATTGCACCTTTTCCGTCTTCGGTTCGTCCGTGTAGGTTAGATGAATGTTCAGGGGCATGATCATCTCCCAGATGACATCACACCATCTGTCATTAGGAAGGCGACGCGTCATGATAAACCTCATGCCCATCTCGGTCTCTTCATACTTGACTTCATCGGGCAAGGTATTGTGGATATTGGTTGGAAACTGTGGCCCGCTATGAACTGTATGGAGCCAGACAGTATGGAGCGCATCCATGAGGTTTTCCTCGCTCTGAAGCCAATTACAGTTAACTGCACCACCAACCCTAGGACCCATTCTGGCCTTTAGGATCCCACCTTCTTTTAGCCAGACATCATATTTAGGTAACTCAGGCTTTTTCTCGAGAGGCCCGATATAAGCAAATACCAAACCCCCAAATTCTTGAACAGGATAGCATGGGTGCTTGATGCGGTCCTTTAACGTGCTATTTCGAGGCTCTAGTGGCATGTCTAGGACATTGCCATCAACATCGTAAAGCCACCCGTGATAGCAGCAACGAATTCCCTCACGCTCGATTCTTCCGTACTCCAGGGAGGTGCCCCGGTGGCTGCAGCGAAAGAAAAGTAGCCCGGCTCTACCCTGGCCATCACGAAAAGCTACGAGATCCTCGCCCAAAATGCGGATGCGTTTAGGGAGGTCTTTTAGCTCCTCCGAGAGACAGACAGGCTGCCAATAGCGGCGCATTAGCTCACCACAGGGAGTTCCAGGACCGACATGGGTTAATTCGGGATCTGGTTCAGGGATCTTAAGGCCGTATGCGCTCCTCACGAATGGCTCCTGGCTTTGTGAATTCTGTCTCTTCCGATCTTGCACTTTAAAATTTGGATCTGCATTCCGCCTTCGCTTAGTCTCTAGATTCCGTACAGCCGCTTGGGATTGTTCCACAGAATCTTGCGGATCAGATCCTCCGGCAGATCCTTCCGATTGAGGGATTCCTTTACCTCCTCTACGAAATGCTCGAAAGTGAGGGAGTGCGGAAAATCGGTCGGATAAATGATGTAGTCGCCACCAAAGAAGTCGGCAACCCACGGAAGCGATTTCTCGTTCGCCTCGCAGCTTACATAAATATTGCCAGCAGTAACATATTCGCTCGGAGGCTTCTGGATTGAGGGCACTGAAGAGGGACGCATTGTGAAGCTCGGCCTAAGTCGCTCCATCTCGTAGTCCATACGTTCCATCAGAAAAGGAACCCAGCCGCATCCTGCCTCAAGAAACGCTATCTTAACCTTAGGGAACATCTCGATGATCCCGCAAAGATGATGCTGATGAAGTGAATCGAGACGGGTAGTGGATGAGTGAGTACGTGGGCTTCAATGTAGCGATCAAAAATCTCCAAGCCTAGTCCCGCCTGCGGCGACGCATGGACTGCCAGCGGACAGCCTAACGTTTCCGCTTCACGGAAAATGCGATGGTAGTCCGGATTGCCGAAAGGCTTGCGATTGTAGGTTACAGCCGTCATCAACCCTCCGACCATCCCAAGTTCTCGGACACAATGTCGCAACTCTTTGACCGCTTCTCCTACGTCCTGGATCGGAAGAAGGGCCATGCCCTTGATCCTCGGGTCCACCTTTAAGTAACGGTCCGCCAGCCAGTTATTGTAGGCCTTTGCCAGGGCACATGCCCAATCTTTGTCCTGGATGAGGCCATGGGAAAGGCCGAGGGTGGGATAAACAACAGCGCTTTGGATGCCCACAGCGTCCATAAATTTGCCCCAGAGCTGTGCGTCGGTCGACTCGATGGCAGCGCCCCGGAAGCGCCCATCCGAAGGCCACATTGGAAAGAAAAATCTCCGCCGGCGAAATGGAGGATCTAAGTACTCCGAAATTTCACTCAGGTTTTCCCGAATGTGACCATCCGCATGGATAAGCTTGAGTTCGCTCATTAGCCGCTCCTTACGTCAATAAGACTCCGAGCCTTCCCCTTTCGCGCCAGCAACGCTCCTAAAAAGATATCGAGCCCTCTTATATCTGGGTCCGAGCGAGGGGGCAAGGCTCATGGATAGGAGGTTAGCACGACGATGGTTTACACACACATTTTAGATCGCGGCGGGTGCGGTGTTTGGCCTAAGGGGGACTTGACAGATTGGCCATAGGCGACGGATATTATTTGCGATTTTGGGTCGGCGCAGATTAGCAATGATATCGGGATACACTGCGCAGGCTAAGCAGTAGACTTAGTATTTGGCCCTAAGAACTCACGCGATTCGTCGTACGATGAACCATGAGCGACATTGGGCCGCTAGCCCAGTAACCACGGCAAGAAAGGAGGAAGGACAAATGATCAAAGTCAGCGTGCTTTATCCGAATGACGAAGGCAACAAATTTGACCTGGGGTACTACTGTAATAAGCACATACCCATGGTCCAACAAAAGTTAGGGGCTGCGTGCAAGCGTGTGACTGTAGAACAGGGACTGGGCGGCACAGAGCCCGGATCGCGGGCAACCTATATCGCCATGGGCCATCTATATTTCGATTCGGTGGAGGCGTTTCAAACTGCCTTCGGGCCCCACGCAGGAGCAATTATGGGAGATATTCCCAACTACACCGACATCCAGCCCACGATTCAGATCAGTGAAGTGAAAAGCCTAACCCCCGATCATATGACCCCCAATCATACGACCGAGCACCTTAGACACACATAATCATGGATGACCCTCTGCACGATCTTCTCAACGAACTGGCCGAGTTTGGGAGGTCAAACGACGCCGAGAACACCGATCGCTCGCGACGCATGCTCAATATCACTCCGGACACTGGGGAATTCCTTGAGCTTCTAGTTCGCGCCACGGCTTCAAAGCGTGTCCTTGAGATCGGCACCTCGAACGGTTATTCGACCGTTTGGCTCGCGAAGGCTATCCGCGCAACCGGCGGGCACGTAACCACACTCGAGTTTTCCGAGTACAAGATTGGGCTTGCGAGAGCGAACTTCGAGCGCGCTGGGCTGTCGCCTCTCATCAGCCTTGTCCACACCGATGCCGGAGCGTTCATCAATCAACCGGCTCTTGGTCCGTTTGACTTTATCTTTCTCGATTCCGAGCGTACCGAATATCTTTGCTGGTGGCCGAGGCTAAAGACCATGGTCCGTGTCGGTGGGCTCCTGGTCGTCGACAACGCGATGTCGCATCCCGGTGAAATGAAGGATTTCATGTCGGTTGTCCGCGGCGATACGTCGTTTCTGACGTCTCTGGTGCCAGTTGGCAACGGTGAGTTTCTCGCGCTGCGGGTCGGGTCATGATATGTTAGGAGATAGGATTCCAAGATGCGGAACACCATAGGAGATTCAAAATGCTGACCGTCGGAATTATGGGTGCGAGTGGTTACATGGGTGGCGAGGCCCTTCGCGTGTTGTTGGACCACCCGGAAGTAAAAGTTGCCTGGGCTACCAGTAGGCAGAAGGGGTCCATAGAGGACTTTCACCCGAATCTCTATGGCGCCGGAATTCCGCTCATTCACCCAGACGATGCAACACCCTGCGATGTGGTTTTTCTCGCTTTGCCGACTAAGGAGTCGATACCAGTTGCCGCGAGATTTCTTGAGCAAGGATGTAAGGTGATCGATCTTGGCGCGGCTTTCCGCCTCTCAAATAGAAGAATCTGGGAGTCGGTCTACGATCAGGTTCATTCCAACTGGTCTCTCGCCAAAGAAGCGGTCTATGGCATGCCAGAATTGCACAAGGAAGCCATCCAGGCTGCGAGATTGATCGCCAATCCGGGCTGCTTTTCGTCAGCAGCCATCCTCGGACTTGCCCCTCTCGTGAAAGAGCATCTGATCGACGAGCGCAGGATTACCATCGATGGTCTTTCTGGCACGGCAGGTGGCGGAGCTGAACTTGCACGAGCGGCGCATCACCCCGAAATCGGGAACAATCTGATTCCCTATAACGTCGTGGGCCACCGTCATACCTTTGAGATGGAACAAGAGCTCGGAGTCCTTGCCGGGAGGGAGGTGATCGTTCACTTCACGCCGACCTACGTGCCAATCGTGCGGGGCATTCTCGATGTCTGCCATGCCTTCCCGATCCAGGCGGTTTCGCGAGAGGGTTTGTTAGAACTTTACCAGGCTTTCTACCAAAACGAACCCTTTGTCGTTGTGTATGATCTGCCGAAAGAGCAGAACATTGCCTGGCAATACAAACCCTATCCCTGGGTCAGTGCGGTGGCGGGGACAAACTATTGCTTCATTGGGCTCGATGTCGACGATGCGCGTCAGCGTATTGTGATTTTCAGCGTTCTCGATAGCGTGGGGAAGGGTGGGGCACAGGTTGGGATAGAGAACATGAATATGATGTTTGGACTTGAGCGGACCACGGGACTTCTCAGACGTGGTCTCCACCCCAATTGAGGAGGGGAGAGCCGGTGCCAGGCATGCGTTATTGCTTTTTTGGCCTAGAAGGTCGCTTCAGACGGATCGCTTACAGCGATGGCTGAGTAGTAGAGAGTTATCACGGCCCGGTGGAGCATTGTCACTTTCTCGCCAATCACTCAAGCTCTTTCTTCCACTTCTCGCTGATTTTTTTCCGCAGCTCTGGGCTCAGGGCATTCACTGGCGGGAAGCGATCCTTCCAGGAATAAGGACGACAGGCATTGATGATGGCCCGGCTGTTAATAAACTCGCCCGCCTCTTTCTTGTCGGGATGCATTGCGGGATCTAAGGGGGTGCTCCAGCAGCCATCGACCAAGGTGATTGCAGATTTAGGATCGCAGCGCGTTGCGACGGCCCAAATCACCTCGCCCAGGTCTGCCGGATCTATGTCTTCGTCCACCACGACGACGAACCGGCCATGATAGTTGCCGGCGCGACAACCCAAGGCTGCAATGGCCGCTTGTTGGGCGTGGCCGTGATAGCGCTGCTTGACGGATACCACGATAAATGGCGCGCCACCGCCCGGGGCTGATCCGCCTACATAGCACCAGACGCCCCGCACGTCTGGGACGTCAGCCTTCTCCAGATAGTTCCATATAGCAGCAGCGCCTATGGGCACACCAAAGGTCAATGCGGGCGGCTTTAGAGGAGGCGCTCCGGTAAGAATGGGATCGTTTCTGTAGTAGAGCGCTTTGACGCGCAAGACGGGCTCCTGTCGCGCCCCGTGGGCATAATATCCAGGCCACTCACCGAAAGGCCCTTCGACACGGCTCTCCTCTTCCGGAGGCGGGACTTCCCCTTCGACCGCGATCTCGGCCGTAGCCGGGAGGGGCAGCCCGGTAAACTCTCCTCGAACCACGTCCACCGGACCTTCGCGGAGTCCACCCGCGTAATCGAACTCCGATACTCCGTAGGGAACGGATTGGCCTGCGACTAACCAGAGGAGCGGATCTTGGCCGAAGGTCACTGCTACCGGACACGCCTTTCCTCTGGCCCAATATTTTTCCCGAATGATGCGCGCATGGTGGCCTGGAGAGATGTAGAGACCCAGGGTTTTTTGATCGTGCACCTGGACCCTGTAGATCCCGACGTTAACCCATCCGTCGTCAGGGTCTGCGGCGATGACGCAGCAGCCGGTGCCAATGTACCTGCCGCCGTCGAGCTCATGCCAGCGCGGCGCGGGAAAGGCGGTCATATCGATTGCATCACCCAGGCGGGTGTTCTCAAATAGGGGCCCTTTGGGTACTACCCTAGGCGGAATCGGTTTAATGTTCTTGAGAATTTCCTTCCACCGCCGGACCATTTCGGTTCTAGAAAGATCTGTGGGGATTCCAACTGCCAGAGCGCTTCGGCGAGGATGGTTGATTAGGTTGGAGGCCACACGGTAAGATTCGTGATGGCCTGGGATTTGGTCAAAGAGAAGCAGGGGGCCGTTCTCCCGGTAGGCAAAGATCTCGGTTAGAGCGCCGATCTCCAGATCCCAATGGGCGCCATGAATCTCTTTTACATCCCCTAGCGCCCGCGCCCCTTCAATGAATTCACGCAAATCGTTGAAAGCCATAAAATCCTCGCTTCCAGCTTTCTACCTTAAATCCTCTCCCCCTTGCGGCCTTTGCGGGGAGAGGCAAAGACTCAGTCCTATTTCTTGCTGATGGCTGACGCTGATAGCAAAAAGCCTATCTGATCAATAGCTCCTGTGT
>JBOHVJ010000165.1:0-44717 GCA_050735075.1 Binatia bacterium | reverse complement strand
CCATAAAAGCAAACAGATCCCTGCTCCCTAGATGACCGTACACTTTTGATACTTGATGTGCTCCTCAAACTCGTCACGAAACTTTTTAATGAAGGCGGCGGCAGGCATGGCGGCGGCATCACCGAAGGGACAAATCGTGTTTCCCATGATGTTGCTACTAACGTTAAGAATCAGATCCAAATCCTCTTTTCTCCCCTGCCCGCCCTCGATGCGCCGGAAGATTTTTTCCATCCAGTGGCAGCCTTCACGGCATGGGCTGCACTGGCCGCACGACTCATGGGCAAAGAAACGGGCAATATTCAAAGCCGCCTTTACCATGCAGGTCGAATCATCCATAACGATCACTCCACCGGAGCCAAGCAAAGTCCCGGCTGCTTGCATCGACTCATAGTCCATCCGGACATTCTCTATCTCATCCTCCCGCAGCACCGGCATGGAGGCCCCGCCGGGGATGACCCCTTTTAACTTTCTTCCGTTAGGGATTCCTCCACAATCCTCCTCCAGAAACCGCTTGAAGGGATAGCCCATCTCTATTTCATAGACGCCGGGCTTACGGATATGGCCGCTGACGCTGAAGAGCTTAGTCCCCTTGCTCTTTTCCGTTCCCATAGCTGCATATTTGGCAGGGCCCTGGTCGATGATCCAAGGGAGCGCTGCCAGAGTCTCTACGTTGTTGACCACGGTCGGGCAACCAAAAAGACCATGGGTTGCCGGGAAGGGAGGCTTGACCTTAGGCCAGCCCCTGCCGCCTTCCAAAGAAGAGAGCAAGCCTGTCTCTTCGCCGCAGATGTAAGCGCCGGCGCCGCGGTGAAGGATGAGGTCTAGATCATAGCCAGAGCCCATAATATTCTTTCCTAGGTAGCCTGCTTGCGTTGCTTCCTCGATGGCTCTTTGCAGCACTTTGTATCCAAATCTAAACTCTCCACGGATATAGATGAAGGCCATCTGGGAGCTGATAGCATAGGCGGCAAGTATAGTGCCTTCGATGATAGTGTGGGGGTCCTTTTCGATCAGGAGTCGATCTTTAAAAGTTCCCGGTTCGCTCTCATCGGCATTACAAACGACATACTTGGGTTTAGGACTGTCTTTAGGCACAAATCCCCACTTCATCCCAGTCGGAAAACCTGCACCGCCGCGACCCCTAAGACCGGAGGCTTTGATCTCCTCTATCAGTCGCTCAGGGGACATCTCCCGCACCACCTTTTCCCAGGCTCGGTAGCCCCGACGCGACCTGTAGACGCTTAGAGTGTGCGAGTTAGGAATCTCAATATTCCGTAACAGGACCTTCTCCATCCGAACTCCGTCCCAATTCAAAATGCAAAGTGCAAAATGAAAAATGCAAAATAGAGAACCAAGAGGAATTTGGCAGCTTCATTTTGACTTTTGCAATTTGCAATCTTCTCTTTGCAATGTGGTGCTTGAAAGGCAAGGGCCTTGTTATTTATTTCAGAGTCTTTAATATCTCCTCTACCCTTTCTTCCGTCAGGTTCTCGTAGTAATCATCGTTAATTTGCATCATCGGTCCGGTGCCGCAAGAGGCAAGACATTCCACTTCCGAAAAGGTGAACTTTCCGTCTAGGGTGGTGTCGCCTAGACCGATACCCAGCTTTGCTTTAAGAAAGGAGGTGATCTTTTCCGAGCCCGAAAGCATACAGGAAAGTGTACGACAGACCTGTAGGTGATGCCTTCCTATCGGTTTCATATTCAGCATCGTGTAGAAAGTAACCACACCGTAAACCCGTGCCGGGGAAAGCTCCATCATCTTGGCTACGTAGTCGATCGCCTCGGCGCTCAGATAGCCGAACTCTTCCTGCGCCAGATAGAGGACCGGGAGCATCGCAGCCTCTTTTTTAGGATAGCGGCTCACTAGCTCGTCGAATCTCTTCAAGGTTGCTGCTGAAAACTGAAGGCCCATCAATAACTCCAAACTCGAAACCCGAAACTACCTGTCGCACTCCCCTCCAATCATGTTGATCATGCCGAAGGTCGGGACGATGTCCGCCACCATATATCCTTTGATCATCTCATGAAAGGCCGACATGGCAATGAAGCAGGGGGGTCGCACTCTTAATCGATAGGGCCTTCCTCCTCCGTCACTGACAATGTAAAAGCCCAACTCCCCATTGCCGCCTTCGACCGCAAGGTAAACCTCCCCCGGAGGAACCTGAATCCCTTCCATGATAATCTTGAAGTGGTGCATCAAGCCTTCAATGCTGTTATAGACTCCTTCTTTCTCGGGGATGACGATGCGCGGGTCTTCTAGCAAGACCGGACCCAAAGGCATTTTTTTTAACCCCTGTTCCACAATCCGCATGCTCTGCTCGATCTCTAACATGCGGCAAACAAAGCGATCGTAATTGTCTCCCTTGGTGCCCAGGGGAACTTCGAAATCGAGCTGGTCGTAGACCAAGTAGGGCTGTGCCTTCCGGACATCATAACTGACCCCTGTAGAGCGCAGGATAGGTCCGGTGAGTCCGTAGGTAATGGCTGTTTCTTGGGATATCACCCCGACACCGGACATCCGATCGATAAAGATCCGGTTGCGGGAGAGGAGGCGATCGCAATCTGCCAGGATCCTCCTGACTTTCAGAAAGGACTGATGGACTCGCTCGGAGAAATCCAGCGGGAGATCGTGCTTGACGCCGCCGATACGGGTGTATGAAATGGTCAACCGAGCCCCACTCACCGCTTCAATGATCCTCATAAGGAACTCTCGCGCCTCGATCATGTAGAAACCAACCGTGATCGCTCCCAGCTCAGACGCGGACATGCCTAGGCAGGTCAGATGATCGGTAATGCGGGAAAGCTCACTCATGATCACTCGGATAAATTGACATCTCGGAGGAACCTCCACGCCCAATAGTTTCTCTACGGTCAAGGCATAGCCTACATTGTTGATCAGCGGGGATATGTAGTTGAGACGGTCCGTATAGGGAATCACCTGGGTCCATGTCGCCTGCTCGCAACTCTTGGCAAAGCCACGATGCAGATAGCCGACCTCTACATCGCAGTCGAGGACCTTCTCTCCTTCTAGTTTGAGATTGAACTTGATGGTTCCATGGGTAGCGGGATGAGAGGGCCCCATCTGCAGCTCCATGGTTTCCAACAGAAGTTCTTGTGGTTCGGCCTTCATCGTTTCAACAATAGAGTCCTAGCGGAGGCTCATGTCTTGGGTGCGAATTTATGTCTTAGTTGCAGGAGCTTGTTATGTGATCTCTGGTCGACAAAAGTGCCGTTTACCTCTCGTTCAGGAACTAAAGGTTGACATTGATTCACGGGATAGTCCTTGCGCAGGGGATGGCCCTGGAACTCTTCGTAGAGCAAGACCCTCCTGAGGTCGGAATGGCCGTGGAAGCGGATGCCAAACATATCCCAGACCTCCCGCTCCAGCCAGTTCGCTCCCTTCCATAATGGGATCAGCGAATCTACTACCGGATCCTCTTCCTGGACAGGAACCTTGACTCGCAGGCGATGCCTGGCCCTTAAGGAGTACAGGTGATAAATAACCTCAAAGCGCGGCTCCTTCTTCCCCATATAATCCACAGCAGTGATATCCGTGAGAAAGTTTAAGTCCCATTTGGGATCCTCTTTGAGGAAACGGAAGACTTCCAGAAGCGCCTCTCGGGAGATGACGATCGTCTCGTCACCGCGAAAGGCGTGTGACTCAAGAATCCTCCCGGGAAAGCTCTGCCGTAGGTATTGAATATTTGGACTATCTTCCCCCATGAAACTTCACTCCCACTCCAGGGCTCCTTTTTTCCAGACGTAGATGAAGCCAATAACGAACACGAGGAGGAATATCCCCATTTCCACAAGACCAAAAAGTCCCAGGCGCCGAAAGAGAATCGCCCACGGATAGAGGAACACCACTTCGATATCGAAAATCAGAAAGAGCATGGCCACGAGGTAGAACTTGATCGGGAAGCGAATCCGGGCATCTCCTTTAGGAGGATTTCCCGATTCAAAGGGCTGATCTTTTGCGGGATTGGATCTTTTGGGGCCTACTTTTTGCGCAATGAGGAGCAGGGAGAGCACGATAACGCCAGCAAACACAAAAAGCATCAGCACAGGAAAATAGGGATGAGTCATAAAAAGAGTCCATGTCAAAAAAAACCATGCCCCCATCGAGAGGTATGGAAGAGCTGCTCAACTGACCGCTAGTCAGCGCAAAAATCTCTTATTGGAAAAAGGGCTGAAAGTCAAGGCAAACGGCGAGATCCATTGGGAGTTCGAGATCAATTCCACTGCATAGGACCATCAATATAGCAAGAATACAGGTCTCATTTTAACGCCTCCAACAAGTTGAGGCTGAAAAAATCCCGCCCTACGGTCAGCGTGGTGATATTGACCACCGAGGGTGACGCCTGACGAAACAGTGCAATAGTCGATTTCTCATCGGGGGCAAGGTCTCCACGAGGCGTGACCGCCCGCGCCACTGCACGGGGATCACTAGGTGCAGCTCCCTGTGCCCAGAACTGCCACGTCAACAGGGCACCGAGTGCCAAAATCACTAAGAGCAGCCAATATCGTGAAAGGTAACGGCTGTTCCCTGACGCTTCACCAACCATTGTCGTGTACCTCCTCCAGCACGGACTGCCCTTTTATCAAAATCTCCTGGACACGTCCACGGTGCAAAAAACTAAAAGGTCAAGGATGAAACTCTAACCCTGAGCGGGGAGAGAAGGTTTGAAGAGCCCAAGGATGGGGTAGAATACCACCGGGTAGAGCGACTCGCAGGGAAATTCTCCCGCTCCTTCTATCTTCCTCAAGCTGTGAAGCATGATGGCATCAAAGCCACCTACAGGGACGGAATCCTTGAAGTCTATGTTCCCAAGGCCGATGAGATTCGTCACCTCCTCCCAAGCCAGACATTACTACCTGGCCGAACAGACAATCTTCCAGGGCGGGACTTTCACCCGCTAGACACGCAGCGTTAAAGGCTGCACAAGACTCCCGACCCCTTTTCCTCATCCCCGGGGCGGCGACCGAAGAGTTGTGGGTGTGCAACAGAATCAGAGGCCGCGCCTTGAGACGCGCTTACCGAGCGAGACTTCGGCGCCAGGCTTTCTGGTGACGGCGAATGTACGACTTGTTCGCCGGGTCGAAGTACAGCCTTTCTTCCGCAAACTCTCCGTGAACGACGGCGATCATCCAAGTGTCATCGTTGCGGGCCTGAAAACCGTGGATGTCGTGCGGCGGGAGCGGGCAGACGCTGAACTCTCCAGCCCGCATGACGCCATCCTCCACGATTTGAAGGTCCGCGTAGCCGTCCCGTGAGCCGTCGTCTAGCCGGTTGAAGAGACTGTATTCGAGCTCGCCTTTGTACACGCCGACGATCTCCCAGGTGCCGTGGTTGTGAACCGGAACACCCACGTCGGACGGACACTTGGCGGTGAGGATTCCGATCTCACCGTCGTAGTACAGCCATTTGGAATCCGAGACATGGTTGCTGTCTCTCGGGATGCCGATGTCCAAGAGGTTCTTCTCTTGCGCCAGGCGATTGAGGATCGGGACGATCGCCCGCTGAGTTGCCGGCAGATTTCCAACGTTCGAGCCAAGAACTGCGAAGATGTCTCTCGCACACTGGCCGGGGGTGTAAGAGCGCTGCTTGAGGTCAGGACCCATAGGTTTCTCCTGTGTCACTGAGCTGAGTTTTGAAAGGTTTTAAGTCGCGCGCCCATCGTATTGGCGGGCAGCATGACTGTCAAGCATGATGACACCCCTTATCTGACATGTCTTGATATTGATACCAAAAACGAGCCGCCATCGATCATTTCGTTTTCATAGTCACTCTTGCTTCGCCCCCCGGCGCTCGATGCTATATCGGGGCTGTGTGATAGCCTCACTGTGGCAGCGAGGGCAACGGCTCGGACGGGTGATTTTCCTGCGGTCTCGGAAAGCAAAACCACAGTGCCGGCATTCGCAGGGTTCTAGGATAAAGCGAAGCGAGCGGTCCCAGGCGACGGACTTGATGATGTGGTTGATATGGTCTTCGACCTCTCGTTCAGATATCCCCACAATCTCCGCCAGCCGACGAGACGACAGGGGAGTGACCATGAGCAGGTCCATGACGCGTTGCCGTGGAGTACGATCGGGTGACTGCATGCTTGGCATTGTAAGTGATGTGAAGCCGAGAATCCAAGGTCAGGGGTTTGACCGAACGATAGAACGGGGTTCCAGCTAACCTCGTCCACAGCTGCGGCTTCTCCTTTTTTTCTTTTCCCCTCGATACATTGCTGTAGTACCCATAGTAGCGCACCAGTTGCTCCCCTTTATTAGGGATGTGGGCTGTGAGTGTTGCGATCCAATCCAGGACGGGGAAAATGGCAAAGTTTTTCTTAGCGCCTGGTTTCATCTTGGCTCGGTAAAGAACACTCTTGGTTTCTTCCCAGTAGGTCATCTTTTCCTGGGAGAAGGGAGAGCGAAGGATATACTGGGCTAGAGATTCCCGCCCACGGCTATCGTGGCTTTTGATCTTCACCTGGTTATGGATATTAAAGCCGGAGTTGCGCCATGAGAGGAGCTTTTGGACCCATTCCTGGCTAATCCTTTTCTCCTTGAGCAGGAGCTTAAGGACTTTGTGCTGAAAGAGCTTCTCTAGCTTCCTCATGTCTATCTCAGGAAGGACGAAAAACCACCCGTTAGGCATGAAGCAGCCGTCGGTCACAAGACAATGGAGATGGGGGTGGAAGTTGACGAGGTCCCCGAAGGTCTGGATGGAGATCACGACCCCGGCAACAGCTCTCTCTTCATTTAAGGTCTTGCGGAAAAAGTCTCTAAGAGACTGATCTGTTGTTGTTAGCGGCTCATCGTTTGCGTGGTTTTAAAAACGAAGGGGGCACCTGGGCGAGGTGCCCCCTTCGTTAATGAAGTGCCCTTTAAGTCAGACTAATAGTCATCTCCATGCGGCATCGGCGGAGCCTCTCTCTTTTTCTCTGGCTTCTCCGCCACCATAGCCTCAGTGGTGATGAGTAATCCCGCGACCGACGCAGCATTCTGAAGTGCGCAGCGCACGACCTTGGTCGGATCCACAATTCCAGATTTAACCAGGTCCTCAAACTCCTCCGTCGCTGCATTGAAACCGTAGGCCCCTTTGCCGTTCTTAATCTTATCGAGAACCACGGAACCATCAGCGCCCGCGTTAGAAGCTATCCAACGCGAGGGCTCTTCCAGCGCCTTCTGTACGATCCGCACACCGATCTTTTCATCCTCAGGGACCCGGAGGTTGGCGAGGCTTGCGCCAGCCCGAATAAGCGCCACGCCACCACCCGCCACAATCCCCTCTTCCACTGCCGCACGGGTGGCATGCAGGGCATCCTCCACACGCGCCTTTTTCTCCTTCATTTCGATCTCAGTGGCAGCCCCAACTTTAACGACGGCTACGCCGCCGGCGAGCTTGGCCAAGCGTTCTTGGAGTTTCTCTTTATCGTAGTCCGATGTGGTCTCCTCAATCTGAGCGCGGATCTGGCTTATCCGTCCCTCAATGGCCGACTTTTTGCCTGCACCCTCTACAATAGTGGTGTTATCTTTGTCCACAATGATTCGCTTAGTACGGCCTAGATCCTTCAACGTGACATTCTCGAGTTTGATCCCCAATTCCTCGGCAATCATGCGCCCATCCGTCAGGATAGCTATATCCTCCAGCATCGCCTTGCGCCGGTCGCCGAAGCCGGGGGCTTTTACCGCCACGCATTTTAGAGTTCCACGGAGCTTGTTAACCACCAAGGTTGCCAATGCCTCTCCTTCCACCTCTTCAGCAATGATCAATAGAGGCTTGCCCGTCTTAGCCACGTTTTCCAAGACCGGCAGCAGATCTTTCATGCTGGAAATCTTCTTTTCGTGATTGAGTATGTAGACGTCCTCATAAACTACCTCCATCCGCTCCGGATCAGTAACAAAGTAGGGAGAGAGATAGCCCCGGTCAAATCGCATCCCTTCGACCAGATCAAGGGTGGTCTCCAAGCCTTTGGCCTCCTCTACGGTGATAACTCCTTCCTTGCCCACCTTGTCCATAGCCTCAGCAAGGATATCTCCAACGGTTTTGTCGTTATTCGCAGAAATGGTTCCTACCTGGGCGATCTCCGCTCTGTCACGGGTAGGCTTGGACTGCGCTTTAAGCTCGTCCACCACTTTTTCGACGGCCTTGTCGATGCCTCGTTTGATGCTCATGGGGTCATGCCCGGCCGCCACCATTTTAACTCCCTCTCCAAAAATGGACCGAGCCAACACTGTCGCTGTGGTCGTACCGTCGCCCGCCACATCAGAGGTTTTGCTCGCCACTTCCTTGACCATCTGGGCCCCCATGTTCTCGAACTTGTCTTCGAGTTGGATCTCCTTGGCCACGGTAACCCCGTCTTTGGTCACGGTCGGAGCACCCCATGATTTCTCCAAGACAACATTACGTCCTCTAGGCCCCAGGGTTACCGTGACGGTATCAGCCAATATATTGACACCCCGGAGAACCTTACTTCGTGCCTCTTCGCTAAACTTGACTTCCTTCGCAGCCATAAAATATCCCTCCTCCTATTCAATGACCCCGAGGATATCATCTTCACGTAAGATCAGATGCTCCTCGCCATTAAGCTTTATCTCAGTTCCAGCATATTTGCCAAAGAGAATTTTGTCTCCCGATTTGACGTCGAGAGGAATGATTTTGCCGTCCTCATGTTTACCTGGGCCTACCGCAACAACCCGGCCTTCCTGAGGTTTTTCCTTGGCGGTATCTGGGATGATGATCCCGCCTTTGGTCTTTTCTTCTTCTTCGATCCTCTTAACAATCACCCTATCTTGTAGGGGGCGAATCTTTATGGCCATAAATACCTCCTTCAATAAAACATGTGTTTATTAGTTAAAATAAGAAACAAGGACAAATATGAAAGCAAATATAAATTCACCTATGCAAACGTCAAGGGTTTGTCAACAAGATTTGCATCTTTATTTTTTTGAATCTTTATGGGGAGGCGCAGCCCGGCTTCGAATAAAGCCGATGATATCCTTGATCTGCTTCTCTTTTAACTGACTTCCCCAGGCCGGCATCAGGGGTGACTTTCCCACAGCAGGCCCTCCCTTAGAGATAATATCAAAAAGAAATTTATCGGAGAGCTGGTTCATAGCAGTGCCATCCGTATGGTTCGCGGGTTTAACAGATAATGACTTGGCTGCCGGGCCGTCGGCCTTTCCTGACTCCCCATGACAACCCGAGCAATAGGTGACATACATTTTTTTTCCCTCTGTTTTGTCTTGGGCCCATAGGGTCTGAACTGTGAAAAGAGCAACCAATGCTAGTGTAACGTTCCAGATGAGTTTCCTTCTCATACATCCCCTCCACAATCGCACCCCTATTATCAAAGAATCGAACAAAGAGATAGAGTCTCAACAAAAACTAGCGAGGACGCTACACTTTAACAGGAAAGGATGATATTCATTTGCCAGTGAAAGGAGGTTAATATGGCAGCACAAAAGTCGATGATCAAGATCTGGGGCAGAAGAGATTCATCCAACGTGCAAAAAGTTCTCTGGTGTTGCGGCGAGATCGGCTTGGCTTTTGAACGGATCGATATCGGAGGGTCCTTTGGGGGCAACAAGGAAAAGCCCTATCTCGATCTTAATCCCAACGGGTTGGTCCCTACTATTGAGGACGGAGGCTTTGTCTTATGGGAGTCCAACAGCATTATGCGCTATTTAATAGATAAGTATGGCCAGGGCAGGCTACTTCCATCTACCCTAGAGGGGCGAGCTAACGCCAACCGCTGGATGGACTGGCAATTGACTACCTTGGGTCCAGCCATCACGCCTCTTTTCTGGGGATTGATCCGCACCCCTGAAGAGAAGCGGGACCGCGCTGCCATTGACAATGCCCTACAGAAAACGAGCAAAGCCTGGCAGATCCTGGATGACCACCTGGCAAAAAACAGCTATCTGGCGGGCAATGAGTTCAGCATGGGGGATATTCCTCTGGGGGTTTGGGCCTACCGCTGGTTCAACTTGCCCATCCAGAGACCAACGATGTCCCATCTAAATGGCTGGTACGATCGCCTCTGTAAGCGGCCGCCTTACCAAACCCATATTATGATCCCCATGACTTAGTTATGCCTGGGAATCGCTTTCGCCTTTTGAGACTGACTGGGACTCTTGTTTCCCTTTTCCTGCTACTCGCGAGCGCCAAAGTCCGGGCGGACTGGAAGCTGGAGTGGGAGAAAACCATCACGGCAGCGAAAAAAGAGGGGCGTCTGAACCTCTATGTAGGCCGGTACGGGACGGAGCCCCTGCTCAACGAGTTTAGAAAAGAGTTTCCCGAAATCAAAATCATCAGCGTCAACGGGACCGGAAACCAGTTAGGCACCAGGATTCTCGCGGAAGTCAGGGCCGGGAAGGCCATAGCAGATATGTATAGTGGTGGGGCCAACTCCGCCTATACCCTGCTTTACAAGGGTAAAGCCCTGGACGCGGTTCCGCCTGCACTCATTTTACCTGAAGTGGTGGATGAGTCGAAATGGTATGGAGCAAAGCACGCCTATACAGATCCCGAGGGGAAGTATATCTTCGTCTATATAGCCAACCCCGGTGGAGGGAGTATTTCTTATAATACCCAGCTTGTGCATCCGAAAGAGTTCATATCCTACTGGGATCTTTTGGATTCAAAGTGGAGAGACAAAATTACCTCCCAACCTTTGACGGAAACCGGCCTCGGGGCCACACTGCAGTTTTTCTATTATCATCCTGAAATCGGCCCCGAATGGATCAGGCGGCTCTACCAGACCATGGATGTTGCCTTCGGCGACAGGCGTCTCATCTTAGACTGGATGGCAAAAGGGAAATACGCCCTCTGCATTGGATGCAGGGGGGTGGAGAGGGCCAAGGGCCAAGGACTTCCAGTGGACCTTGTCGATGACAATACGTGGAAAGAGGGACAGGGCCTGACTACGGGCGGTGGCTCCCTAAGCCTCGTCAAAGGAGGACCTCATCCCAATGCGGCGAAGGTCTTTATCAACTGGTTCCTTTCACGTAAAGGACAAATGGCATTGCAGAGACACCAGGATCTCTACGGCGAACTACCGCCTAATTCGCGGCGCATCGATATCCCAAAGGACGGCCTCCCGCCAGACAACATGCTCATTGAGGGAAGAAAGTATTTAGACATCTCCCAGGCAAAATTCGCCGACCTGACACCGATTTTTAAGCTTGCCAAGGAAATTATGGCGGCGCGGGAAAAGAGGTAGAAGGAATCGTGCGGCACCCCCCGTTGATATTTCTCTTCTTCGCGGCTTCGGTTGTTTTTATCTCGGTTCACTTTGGCCGGACAGAAGTAGCCGAGCGAAAATCGGGCGTCTCGTCCGTTGTACAAGTGATGGGGTAGCTCAATACCCAACCAGACTTAGCGCGGCCGAAACGATCTTATCCACACCAGGAACCATCGCCTCGACCAGAGGCGGACTATGAGGTGCAGGCAGCGGGCAGGCGCCAACTCTAACCACCGGTCCCTTTAGATCAGAGAAAAGGTTTTCCTGGATGATCGCTGCGATCTCCGACGTGACTCCGCCGACGATCGGCCCTTCATCAGCCACCATCGCCCTCTTGGTCTTAGCGACGGACTTGAGAATCGTCTCTTGATCCAGTGGAGCCAGAGAGCGGAGGTCGACGATTTCGCTATCGATGCCTTTCTCCTTAAGCCTTGCTGCTGCCTCGTCTACTTTCAGCACCATGCCTCCACAGGTGACAATGGTCAGATCCTTTCCCTCACGGCGCACCGCAGCCACGCCGATCGGTACCGTGTAATCACCTTCGGGTACTGGGCCTCTCACGCCGTAGAGGTGATGGCTCTCAAAGGAAAGGACAGGGTTGGGATCACGAATGGCTGAGAGGAGAAGTCCCTTCGCGTCTGCAGGCGTAGCAGGAACGATGATCTTAAGTCCTGGGAATGGGATAAAGGCGCCGTGGTTGCAACTCGAATGGCTTGGCCCACCTCCTGGCCGGGTGCCGAATTTGCTCCGCACCACCATGGGTACCGAAATACGGCCGCCGGTCTGGTAGTGATAGCGGGCTGCATGGGTGGTGAGCTGGTCCATGCAGATGGGCAGGAGATCACAGAACTGGATCTCCACGATCGGCCTCATCCCGTTGATCGCTGCGCCAATAGCGAGTCCGATCATTGCCGCCTCAGAGATGGGAGTATCCCGAACTCGATCCTCGCTAAACTCTTGCAGCAAACCGCGAGTCACTCCGTAAGCGCCGCCGAACAGAGCTACATCCTCGCCCATGACAAAAACCCGCTCATCCCGCGCCATTTCGTAGCGAAGCGTCTCCCTAAGCGCCTCCTGAAGGCGCATCTCCCTGACCTCCGCTTTAGGCGCCTGCGACTCCATTACCTTAGCCATGAGCCACCTCCGATCTGATAGGAACATCTCTAACAACGTTTCCCACTTGGCGCCGCGCGGGGAAGGAGCCTGAAGGCCGGGGGCACAGGAACGTGAAGGTTCCGGGAGGCCCAGACCGTTGGAGTAGCCACCCTCTGGGGTCGGGGTGGCGGCCCTCAAGGTAGTGGTCCATTGCTCGCGGCCTGAAGGCTCTCTTCACCGAGTGAGAGTAAACTAATGTAATCATATGCTTGCACTAGCAAATACGCTGTCTAACTCAACCTCCTTAGGAGGTAGCGGAGCTGCCTGAGCCTTGAGCGCGACCTCGTCGATCTCAGCGTAAACGGCTGCGTTCATTCTCTCAAATTCCTCTGCTGTCAATTTCCCTTCCCCCAGAAGCTTTTCCCTGAGCCGCTTGATTGGGCAGCGCTGCTTCCACTCCTCGACTTCCTCCTTAGCCCGATAGCCGACTCCCGGATCTCCGCCGAAGTGACCATCCCACCTGTAGGTCAAGCACTCTAAGAAAGTCGCCCCCTCGCCGGCTCGCCCCTTTTCCGCCGCCTTTCGCGTCTCTTCATAAACCAGCTCTATGTCGTTGCCGTCGATCACCTTGCCTTCAAACCCATAACCCCTTGCCCGCTCGGCAACATGCTTGATGGCAACGCTTTTCTCTAGGCTCACGGTCATCGCATAGAAATTGTTTTCGCACACATAGATGACCGGGAGCTTCCAAAGACCGGCAAAGTTCATCGCCTCATGGACCACGCCCTGGTTCATTCCCCCCTCTCCTAGAAAACTCACCACCACTTCCCTGCTACCCCTCATCTTCGCAGCAAGAGCAGCCCCCGTAGCGATAGGAACCGTGGCTCCAACCGTACCGGTGTTGCCGATAAAGCCGAAAGAGAGGTCACCCATATGCATCTTGCCGCCGCGCCCCTTGGAGTATCCGTCGAGCCGGCCCAGACATTCACACAGAAGGTGATAGAGATCCGCCCCTTTGGCTACCAGATGCCCTGTGCCGCGGTGGTAACTTGCTATCAGATCCCTTGATTCGAGAGCGGAGCAGACGCCGACCGCTATGGCCTCCTGACCGCGGTAGGAATGGGGATTCCCAAACATCACTTTTTTCTGATAGAGCTCGTTCAGCTTCTCCTCAAAGGCACGGACTTTTATCATCGTCCGCAGCATCTCTTTTCTCTTCGTCGTATCCAACATCAAAACCCCCTTTTTGTCTTCGCCGCCGTGGGCAGGCACGAGGATTTAGCCTCTTGGCAAACCAACCGTAAATGAAGGCGCGCCTCCTGTCAAGCAAACCTATCCGGGGGTGCATCGGTACAAAACGGATAAGGAATTTAGTCAGCGGGTCTTAGGGAATTACGCCCAAATTAAGAATGAAGATATTTTGAAAGGGACTTGGAACGGCAAGCGCTCCTTGAAAATCCGCTAGTAGGAGGGACCCCTCGAAGCTTCAGCTCCCGGTTTCAGAAATCTTTTCGCGCAACTTTCTGAGCAGTTCGTCAAATGAAGCGGAGGAGATGATGCGGTTAAATTGAGAGCGGTAGTTGTTTACCAGGCTGACGGTCTCGATAACCACATCGTAAATCTTCCATTCTCCTCCAACGAGGTGGAGCTTATAAGTGATGGATAGCGGCTGCTCTTTGAGTGGGAGTACTCTGGTATCAACCTCAGCGAAGTCTTTATCTACGCGCTCACGTACAAAGACGATTTTCCCCTCCTTAAAGGATTCCACAATGCCTATGTAAGAGTTCTCCATAAAATCCGTGAAAACGGAGACATACTCTTCCTGCTTTCCATTGTGATTCTTCCAATGACTCCCTAGAGACCTTTTGGCCATCTCTGGGAAGTCAAATCGCGGTAACAGGAGCCCTCGAAGCATCTCTCTCCTCTCTGCTTTTTTGGCCTCCCCCACTTTCGTAGGGTCTTGTATAACGGCCAGGACGCTGTCGACCGTCTCCTTAATCTGATGCGTCGGAGTGGCTGCAAGGGACGCTGAGTTGGCGCCCCAGGAAAGAAAGAAGGCTAACAGACCTGAACTCAAGCATCTACTTCGCCGTTTCATTTTCTCCTCCGGAATACAGTCTTCTGGAGGAGGTGACGCAAGTGGAATGCCAGAAGTGTAGCTAGGTCAGAAATGCTCTAACACTCTTGTATTTCAGGACTTTTAAGAATAAAACTCATGGGGTTGCTTTTCGGTAAGTCAGCGAGATTGAACAAAAATGAGCAAAAACGTCCAGCGAGTTCTAGAGACAAGTATAGACTCGGAGACCTATTTAACTCCCCGTTTACCTACTTGAGCCTTGGCCAGATCCTCAATCAGCGTGACCAATCCTGAATGGTCCAGCTCCCCCCGGCCCGTTACCTTCATGGCGTTCATCATCTGCTGGACAATGGCAGTAAGCATGAGCGGCGCACCGTATTCTTTCCCTGTAGCGAGGGCAATGCTCAGGTCTTTTTCATGCAGACGAATGGAGAAGCCGGGTTTGAAATTGCGGTCCAACATTTTCTGCCCATGCGCGTCCAAAATTCGCGACTGTGCAAATCCTCCCAGCAGTGCCTGTCTCACCTTGGAAGGATCTACGCCTGCCTTTGTTGCCAGCACCAAGGCTTCGCTCACCGCCGCAATCGTAAGACCGACGACGACTTGATTCGCTGCCTTCGTCACTTGCCCGGCGCCCGAATCGCCAACATGCACAATGTTCTTGCCCATTGACTGAAAGAGCGGCATCGCCCGCTCAACCGCAGAAGCCTTGCCGCCAATCATGATTGAAAGCGTCGCGTTGATGGCGCCAACCTCGCCGCCGCTGACCGGCGCATCGAGCATTTCCAGCCCGCGTTTTTCGGCCTCTGCCGCGAGCCGGCGCGCCACCACAGGCGAGATGCTCGACATATCAATCAGCACCATTCCCGGCTTCGCTCCCGCCAACACTCCCTGCTCGCCGGCGATCACCTGCTCCACGTCCGGTGAGTCAGGGAGCATGGTGATGACCACCTCCGTCTGCGCGGCGACCTCTTGCGGATTCGCGGCAATTCCAGCGCCTTCTTTCGCCAACTCATCCACGGGTGGGCGGCTGCGGTTGTGAACGACAAGGGAAAACCCTGCCTTCATGAGATTTCTCGCCATGGGCTTCCCCATGATTCCCAAGCCAATAAAACCGATGATCGGTTGGGTCATATTCTTGTCCCTTCCTCTTTTTAAGATTCTCTAATCTGGAAATGTCCTTAGGCAATCCGCTAGTCGGATGATTGGCATGCTTTGAAATTTTCTTAGCTTAAGGAGGTGATGATCTCCTGTCACAAACAGGTCTGCTCGCCCTTGAAGGGCACATCGGAGGATCTTATTAAAGACCACTTTCATTAGCGGTCTTCAAAAACGAGCCGTTCCACCTCCTTTTCGGTAAAGACACCCTTCTTCCGTGCCCGGCAAGCCATCTTTCTCTGGAGACGAAAGAACTTTTCCTCTTCCGGTTTAGACTTTCGTGCCTTGACCACGCCACGGGCGACCATGCTCTTTACTTTTCTCATTTTATGAAAAAACTGAGGGATTGATTTGTGTACTGGACCAGGGGACCCCAGTAGAGGCCAAAGAGGACGGTCAGGGCGGAAAGGACTCCCAGGAGGGTCGAGTTGTCGGCAGTCATCACCACCTCCTGATCGGTCGGCTCGGGGAAATCGAGGAACATGGTCTTGACGATGTGTGCATAATAGTAGAGCGAGATGACGCTGTTGATGATCGCCACGACGGCCAATAGGTAGAATTCCTCCTTAATCACCGCGGCAAAGAGAAAGAACTTCCCTATGAATCCTGCCAAGGGCGGAAGTCCGGTAAGAGAAAAGAGAAAGATCGCCATACACACCGCGGGAATAGCTGCCCCGCGCCAGGCAAGGCCACGGTAGCCTTCAATATCCTCTCTGCCAGTCGCATTGGCGACAATCACCACGACTAGAAATGCGCCCAAATTCATTATGAGATAGACGACTACATAAAAGAGCATCGCCTTAAGCCCGTCGTTGTTGAGGACCACGAGCCCCATGAGAATATAGCCCGCATGGGCGATGCCGGAATAGGCGAGAAGGCGTTTGAGATTTTGCTGATTTAGGGCGCAGAGGTTCCCCAGGGTCATCGTCACCATGCTTACGACCAGAAGAAAATGGGGCCACTCCACACCTGAGATAGAGAGCCAATCCCCATGTACACCAATCCTGGACACCGCAGGAAAGAAAAAGCGGATCATAATGGCTACGCCGGCTGCGTTCGATCCGACGGAGAGAAAGGCTGTAACCGGCGTCGGCGCCCCTTGATAGACATCAGGGGACCACATGTGAAAAGGGACAAAGACGATCTTGTAGCCGAACCCAGCCAGGATAAAGACAAACGCCATAAATAGGCTTAGGCGATTCACTTCGCCCTGTAGCAGGACCTCGTTGATCCTTACGTAGTCCAGGCTGCCGGTCATGCCAAAGACCCAGCTCATCCCGTAGATCATGGTGCCTGAGGCCACTCCGCCATAGATAAGATACTTGAGCGCGGCTTCGCTCGAACGGCGGTTGTGCGGCAAGAATCCGGTCAGGATATATGAGGTAAGACTCACCAGCTCCAAAGAGAGGTAGGCCATCAGAAGATTGCCCGAAGAGGCCATAAAAAACATGCCGAGGGCAGAGGTGAGAAGGACCGTGTAGTATTCCCCCTGATGGATCTCCTGGATTTCACGACAGCTCAGAGACATCCAGATGACAAGCAGAGCAGCCAGCAGGGAGACGACTTTAAAAAAGAGGCTGAAGTTGTCCAGGATGATCATGCGGTGGAAGAGCAAACCTCCGGGCTCCCCATAAAGCAGCCAGGTGGCGAAGAGGGAGAAGAGGCAACCCAGCAGAGCGATAAGGCCGAGGCTTTTCTTATTCTCTACGACCAGGTCAAGGAGGACGAGAAGGAGGATAGTCCCGGTAAGAATGCTCTCCGGGTAGAAGAATCTCAGGCTTTCGAGATTGGCTAGGTCCATGGCTTCCTAAGAGAGATGCGGGATTACAATCTGATTGAGATGGTCCAGGGAAGAACCTAATAGATCGAGTACCGCACGAGGATAGACGCCAAGTATGATGACTATGATCCCAAGAGGAATCAGCGTGAAGAGTTCTCGACCGTTGATTTCTGGTAGATTCTTATATTTCTCGCTGGTCGGGCCCAGATAGACCCGTTGGATCGTCCAAAGAAAATATCCAGCAGTCAAAACCACTCCGCCCGCCCCGAAGATAGTGAGGACCGGATACTTCTGCCAAGCGCCAAGGAGCACCAGGACCTCAGAGATAAAACCGGAGAGACCAGGCAACCCCATCGAGGCAAAAAAGGCCAGGGCCGTGACACCCGTATAGACCGGCATGATCGCCGCCAAGCCTCCGAACCCCTCGATGTCGCGGTGATGGGCACGATCGTAGATCACGCCCACCAGGAGAAAGAGCATCCCGGTGATCGTGCCGTGGTTGAACATCTGTAGAACCGCACCGTTAATCCCCTGCGGGGTGAAGGTGGCCATCCCCAACATCACATACCCCATATGGCTGACACTGGAATAGGCAACAAGTTTTTTAAAGTCTTTTTGCGCCATGGCGCAGAGCGCCCCGTAAATAATGTTCCAGGTTCCCAAGGCTCCAAGAAAAATATAGGCAAGATCCGCCGTGGCTGCGGGGAGCATGGGAAAATTGATCCGCAGGATCCCGTAGGTGCCCATCTTGAGAAGAATGCCAGCCAGGATGACCGATATCGCTGTGGGCGCCTCCACGTGGGCATCTGGAAGCCAGGTGTGGAAGGGAAAGGCCGGGATCTTGATGGCAAAACCGATAAAGAGCGCCATCCAGACAACGTGTTGAAATCCCCATCCCAGTTGGTCAAAAGGCCAAAAAGGCAGCGCTGCGGTGCTGTACTTGCTGCTTTGGGCGATGAGTTTGGTCATGTCAAAGATATGAGGCTCGCTGGTGAAATAGAGGGCTAAAATCGCGAGCAACATGAGCACGCTGCCGAAAAGGGTGTAGAGGAAAAACTTAATCGCGGCATACTCTCTGCGCGGACCGCCCCAAATCCCGATCAAAAAGTACATGGGGAGGAGCATCACCTCCCAAAAGATGTAAAAGAGAAAAAAATCGAGGGCGACGAAAACCCCCATCATCCCTGTATCGAGCAGCAGAAAGAGAGCGAAGTATCCCTTAACTGCCTTGTCGATGCCCCAGGAGGCGAAGATGCAAAGAAAGCAAAGAAGGGCAGTCAAAAGCACCATGGAGATGCTGATTCCATCAACACCCACGAAATACTCGATGTTATAGGCAGGGATCCAGGGGTACTTTTCGACGAACTGGAGTCCTGGACTTGTCAGATCAAAATTGACGTAGAGCCAAACGGCGAGCAGGAGCGGCGGCGCAGTGAAAAGGGCAGAGGCCCAGCGGATCAGGTTGTGACGATCCCGCGGCAAGAGAAGAACCACGATCATCCCGGCCAGGGGAAAGAAGGTCATGTAGCTTAGCACATTGTCTGTCATCTTTTAGAGTCTCCTAATCGTTTGTCGTGCTCGCTGCGGCTCGACTGAGCTCGCCGAAGTCTCGTGCTCACATACGATTACGAGCCACGAACAGTCAGCTCGAAAACCGCAACCTGATGATGATGGTGAGGACCACCGCTCCCAAGATCACGTAAAGGTAGCTGTTGATGTTCCCGGTTTGGACCCTTCGGAATTTATTGCCAGACCAGAAGGTCACATTGGCGACCGCGTTGACAAGCCAATCGACCACATAGTTATCAAAGAGACCGTTAAGCCAGGAGATAAAGGCGGTCGTCTTAGCCGAACCATCGACAATAAAGTCGATAATATATCGATCGATCCAGGCGCCGACGCGGGCTAGCAACAGCGTGCCGCCTACAAAGACAAGCTGATAGATCTCATCGATGTAATACTTGTTATAGAACAAGCGGTAGGGCAGCCCACCGGCCAGAGAGGAAAAACGCTCGGGCGCTAGCGCTCGCCGATAATAGAGGAGATAGGCGAGGTAAAAGCCCAACGCGGCAACACCTACTGAGACGGCCATCAATATCTCTTCCAAAGTCGCCGAGGCATGCGCCTCATGATGCTTGCCCAAGACAGGCTCCAGCCATTCAGCAAAGAGGCTACCGCCGAGAATTGCCGGAAGCCCGATCCAGCCTGCCACAATGGAGCCGATGGCCAGGAGCACCAGCGGAGTGGTCATCACCTTGGGCGACTCATGGAGATGGGACTGAGCGTGACTATCGGCACGACATTCACCAAAAAAGACGAGGAAGAACTGGCGGAACATATAAAAGGCAGTAAGCCCCGCCCCACCTACCGCAAACACCCATAGCAGACTAGAACCGTGCGGGCTAGAAAAAACCTGCCACAGGATTTCGTCCTTGGAAAAAAAGCCCGCCGTCAACGGCGTGCCGGAAATAGCCAGAACCCCGATCGCAAAGGTCCAAAAGGTGTAAGGCATTGAGCGCCTGAGCCCGCCCATTTTTCTCATGTCCTGTTCCCCTCCCAGCGCATGGATAACGCTTCCAGAACCGAGAAAGAGGCAGGCCTTAAAGAAGGCGTGGGTCATAAGGTGGAAAATAGCTGCACCGTAGGCAGCCACGCCGGTGGCCAAAAACATATACCCTAATTGGCTAATCGTGGAATAGGCCAAGACGCGCTTAATGTCATTTTGGGTTAGAGCAATAGTCGCGGCGAGAAGAGCTGTGGCAATGCCGATGACTGCGATCACCTCCAGCGTGAGAGGGGCGAGGGAGTAGAGAAAGTGCAGACGGGCAACCATGTAAACCCCGGCGGTCACCATGGTCGCAGCATGGATGAGGGCACTGACCGGGGTTGGACCTTGCATCGCATCGGGGAGCCAGACATAAAGCGGAATCTGGGCCGATTTCCCTGTGGCGCCGATGAATAGGAACAAGGTCGTGAGGGTAATAACTCCCATACCCCAGATCTCCTGGCCCTTCAAAAGAGCAGTAAACTTCTCGATTTCGCGAAAGGTTAGTGTCCCATGACCCTCCTGCTCCAGAGACCAGAAGATGAGGAAAACCCCAAGGATAAAACCAAAATCACCGACACGATTGACGATAAAGGCCTTATTGCCTGCCCTGGTATTGACGTGATCCTGGTACCAAAAACCAATCAGGGCATAAGAGCATAGACCCACCCCTTCCCAACCGATAAACATGAGAAGAAGGTTATCTGCAGTGACTAGAAGCAGCATTGCGAAGGTAAAGAGATTGAGAAAGGCAAAGTAGCGCCAGTAGGATTTATCCTCATGCATGTAGCCAACGGAGTAGATATGGATCAGCCCTCCCACACCGGTAACTACGAGGATCATCACCGCAGAGAGGGGATCAATCCAAAAGGCCACATCGACATTGAGGGTGCCAAGTGAGAGCCAAGAATAGAGGCGGTCGATCAAAAACCGCTCTTCGGGTTTTAATCCCAAGAGAGTGAGGAAGGCCTGAAGGGAGAGGAGAAAAGAAATTAGCACCGGGGCGCAGGCAAAGAGGCTGATCGTCCATTTTCCGAGTCGCCTCTGCAGGCTTGCCCCAAGCAACCCGTTGACGGCTGCCCCAAGCAAAGGAAGAAGAACGATCCAGCGAAGATGATCTGTCTGTATAGGATGATCCATTTAACCCTTGCGCCTGCGGCGCATTTCAAAATGCAAATTGCAAAGTGCAAAAGTCAAAACTTCCGGCTGCTTCTTTATTCATTTTGCGTTTTGAAATTTGCGATCGACATTTTGCCTTTATCTCCTGAACTCTTAATCTCTTTACCCTTCAACCCTTCCCCGATTTGCGATTTTAGATTCTTACGCTCCGAATGTGAGAATTCATCTCTAACATTTTGTGCTTCGACAAGCTCAGCATGAACGGATAATTGTCAATGATTTCAAGCTCCTTTCCGTTCGCCCTGAGCGCGTCGAAGGGTGAACGGAGGTTTTTCAAGAGGCCCAGCAAAATTTCAAATATCTTTGGCTAGATTTTTGATTTTAGACTAATCCAAAATCGGCAATCCAAAATTGTCTGCCCCCTTTATCCCTTGATCCCTTTAACTACTCTTTCAGCGTCTCCGCCGCCTCCACGTCGATGGTATGAAAGATTTGGAAAATGGCGAGGACAATGGCCAGGCCAACGGCCGCCTCGGCTGCGGCCAGCATAATCACAAAGATCGCATAGATCTGACCTTCCACGTTCCCAGTACCGAAGTGAGAGAAGGCCACGTAATTAATATTGGCCGAGTTCAGGATTAACTCTACCCCCATTAGGATACTGATTGCATTTCGCCGGGTGAGAACGGTGTAAAGGCCGAGGGCGAAAAGGATGGCCCCAATCAAGAGATAGTGAGTAAGTCCAATCGCCATCAAGCGTCCCCCCTGTCAGACTTCGATGCGACCGTTGAAAAACTCACAGTACCAGTCATTCTGAGGAGCCGCAGGCGACGAAGAATCTCATAACCCATTGTTTTTCTTCGAGTGAGATTCTTCGCTTCGCTCAGAATGACCATATGGAAAAGGTTTTTCAACACCCTGTCACGAAGCATATGGGCCTTTTTCAACGGTCTGTCACTCCTTGAGCTCCTTGCGGGAGAGAACCACGGCACCGATCAGAGCCGCAAGCAAAACCAAGGAGGCAAGCTCAAAGGGTAGGAGATAGTCTGCCAAAAAGAGATCGCCAATTCTCGCGGTCGTCGGGGCATAGAGGATCTCTTTAGCCTTCACCCAAGGGGTCTCAAGGATACTCTGTGCAAGAAGTAGGATAATGATGCCGATGGCCACCAGGGCCGGTATCCTGCCAACCGAACGGTTAGTGATCTGGACATCGGTGATCCTGTGGGTCAGCATAACGGCAAAAAGGATGAGGACCAGGATGCCCCCCACATAGATCAATACCTGCACGCCCGCTACAAAGTCTGCCCCAAGAAAAACGTAGATCCCAGCGACACCGGCAAAGGTTCCGAGGAGAGAGAAGGCCGAGTAAATGATGTTACGAGAAAAGGCCACCATCGCGGCGGAGCCAACCGTGATGAGCGCGACCACATAAAAAGTGATCGTGGCAAGTTCCATGACGTTCTATCTCTCTTTGGGACCCCAAAAAGCCGAAGGCCCTTTGGGTCAATAACAGGAAGATTCCCCCTACCCCTCCTCTGCGCCAGCTCCTCCTGCCTTTCCTTCTGGGGTAGCAAATTCATCCAGATATTTCAGCCCCACCTCAACCTTCGTAACCAATCTGGGGTCAGTCTCGCCGCCCTTTTTGGGCTTATAGAGCAAAACCGGTTCGGTGACAAAATGCCGAACCAAACCCGCCGGATTATAACAAGCCCCTTCGAACTCCTGAGAATGGCGAATCGATCCTGTCGGGCAAACCTCTGCACAGAGGCCACAGTACATGCATTTACAGATATCAATATCAAAGTGCGTGAACGCACGCTGCTTAGTCTCTTTGTTCATTTCGATGCCGATGGTGATACAAGTAATCGGGCAGACCCTCTCACAGGCAAGGCAGCCCGTACAGATATCCATATCCACTTCCAGTATCCCCCGGTACCTAAGAGGCAGTGTCTCCTGAACCGGTTTCTCTATTCGATCCGGATACTGGATCGTCATCGGACGCCGCACAAGATGGGAGAAGGTAATGGCCATTCCCTCAAAGATCGTTGCGACCGTCTCCATAATATTCTTGATATATCCGATTAGCTCGCGCATAGGCCCTCGAATGATCAGTTATTATTAAATATAGGGTTTCAGGTAAAGGATCGGGCGCGCATGACGGATCTGATAGTTCACCCGCTTGAAGAACAGAGCCAGGATCACTAGACCTATGAGGAACATGGCCATGCTTGCCACCCGGTTGCCCTGCGGCCAGATTACCATCCACGCCGCCGTCCCCAAGAGGCAGATAAAGGAAAGAGGAACCATGTACTTCCAGCAAAGGGACATCAACTGATCGACCCTAACCCTAGGAAGAGTCCCTCTAACCCACATGGCCACAAACACCCAGAGATAGGCCTTCAAGAAGAAAACGATGAACTGAAGGATGCCCTCCAGAACCGGATAATCCGGTATCGGGGGGATCTGCCAACCACCCAAGAAAAGGGTTGTCGCCACCGCGCCAATGACATAGAGGTTCCCCCATTCGGCAAAGAAGAAGAAGAGGAAACGCATCCCGCTGTATTCGGTGACATAGCCGGCCACAAGCTCGGATTCCGCCTCCGGGATGTCAAACGGCGTACGGTTACCCTCGGCCAAGGCCGCAGTGAAGTAAAGGAAAAAGGCGATAAAGGTAAAGGGATTATAGAAGAGATACCAGTCCCAAGGGGCCCAGCCTTGGGCTTTGATAATTCCCTGCATGCTCATGGTCCCGGCCACGAAAATGATGGTTAAGATGGCAAGCCCTGCAGGGATTTCATAACTGACAATCTGCGCCGCAGAACGCATGCCTCCCAGGAGAGACCACTTGTTATTGGAGGACCAACCCGCCATCAAGATGCCGACCACAACCAGAGAGGTCACAGCGAGGAGATAAAAAATCCCGATGTTGAGGTCAGCTACGATGAGCTGACTGCCGAAAGGGATCACGACAAAGGCGGCCAAGAAGCCGATGAAGACGATATAGGGGGCAAGGGCAAAGAGCCGCTTATCCGCAGCCGTAGGAATGATATCCTCTTTAAGCAAATTCTTGATTCCGTCCGCAAGCCACTGGAGGATCCCCTGAGGCCCTACCCGATTGGGTCCAACCCGCGACTGCATCCTCCCCCAAACCCTCCTTTCCAACCAGCTCGTAACTCCAGCCAGGGGAGCGACAAAAAAAGAGAGGACGACAAAGGCCACGAGGACCATAGAGCCCGCATAGACGAGCTCTCTGGGCACCCTCTGAAAGTACCCTTCTTGGATGAGTTGATCGATGAAAGCTTGCATGGGTTCCTCTTGACCTACCGGTCGATCTCCGGCGCATCCACATCCAGGCTGGCGATGAGGGCGATAAGATCGGCGACCATGAGGCCTCGACTGATCTTGTCCACCAGGCTCATGGCGGTGAAGGAACCTGTGCGAATCCGTACGCGATAAGGATACTCGCTCCCGTCGCTGAGAACGTAGAAGCCCATGTCGCCACGGGAACTCTCAATCCGTACATAGACCTCGCCGGCTGGGGGCTTGAACTTGCGCGCCACCTTGGCGATGGCTGGACCCTCGGGCATCATCCTGAGACATTGGCGCAGGATCTTGCAACTCTCCTGCATCTCCAAGATGCGGACCATATATCGATCGTAGCAATCCCCCAAAGTCCCCTTTTCCCCGGTTCCTACCGGCACATCGAAATCGAGCTCGGGATAAACCGAGTAAGGGATGTCCCTCCGGATATCCCATTTGATCCCGCAGGCGCGGAGGTTTGGTCCTACGATGTTATACTGAAAGGCATCCTCCTTGGTGATGGGAGCCACATGGGCCAGCCGCTCTACAAAGATCTTGTTGTAAGAGATCAGACGGTTGTATTCATCGAGGATGCGCTCAAAGTGATCGAGGAACTGGGTAATACGATCGCACGTCTCCACAGTAAGGTCGTAGCCCACCCCACCGATCCTAATATAATTGTATGTGAGCCTCGCGCCACATATCATTTCCATTAGATCATTAATAGTCTCTCTTTCCCTGAGCGCGTGGAGGAAGGGTGTGATGGCCCCGATATCCTGGCCAAAGGTCCCCACGGAGATGAGGTGGCTGGCGATCCGGTTCAGCTCACAGGCGATCACGCGGCAAAACTCGCCACGCCGGGTCACTTCGATACCTCCAAGCCTTTCCGCAGCCATGCAGAAGCCTTGATTGGCAAACATCGCCGCCAGGTAGTCAGCACGATCCGTATAAGGGACAAATCCATGCCAGGTTACCTTCTCGCCAATCTTCTCTATGGAACGGTGCAGGTAACCGACATCCGGAATGGCCTCACGTATGACTTCGCCATCGGTCTTAACGACGAAGCGCAGCACCCCATGGGTGCTCGGGTGCTGCGGACCCATGCTGATGGTCATATCTTCCGTATGAAAAACTTCGCTTTCGGCGCGAACAGCCTTGCTCATAGCCATCTCACCGGAGTAATTTCTCTACCAGAGGCGCCCTTTGCGTGCTGATTCCATCGTATTCCTCCTGCTCCACGTAATCCTTGCGCAAAGGATGTCCCACCCAGTCCTCGGGTAGCATGATCCTTCTAAGGTCAGTATGACCTTCAAAGATAACCCCGAAAAGGTCAAACGCCTCCCGCTCAAACCAATTGGCTACCTTCCACACCCCTTCTACGGTCGAGACTCGAGGTTCCTCCCTGGGAAGATCGACCTTGAGCACAATCTGATGCCGCTGGGAATAGGAATAGAGGTGGTAGACGACCTGGATCTTGTTCTCTTTAGGGAGATCCACGCAGGTCAAATCAGAGAGGATCTCGAACTTCGAGCCCGGCTCATCCCGGAGAAAGCTACCTACCTCCACAATCGCTTGAGAGTCGACACCAAAGTAGGGATCCGCACCCTCTTCTTTAAATCCACTGACCTTACCCGGAAACTGGCGCTCGATCTTGTCGTATATCTCTCTTGCCCCCACGTGTTAGGCCCCTAAAGATCCCTCAGCCACTTTGGGCTGCTTGACCAACCACCGCTCCCGCATCATCTTCTCCTGGATTCTTAAAAGGCCCTCTGTCAATGCCTCGGGACGGGGAGGACACCCAGGGACATAAACGTCCACTGGAATAATCTTGTCCACTCCTTTACAGACCGAATAGGCAAGCTGAAATAGCCCGCCACAATTCGCACAACTCCCCATCGAAATCACATACTTGGGATCAGGCATTTGATCATAAAGCAGCTTGGTCCGCTTGGCCATCTTATAGGTTAGCGTACCGGCGACGATCATCAGGTCTGATTGGCGCGGAGTTGCCCTGGGTACACATCCAAACCGATCCACATCAGCCCGCGGCCCTCCCGTCTGCATCAATTCGATGGCGCAGCAGGCCAAGCCAAATAGCATGTACCACTGCGAGGAGGCCCGCCCCCAGTTGAGAATATCATCCACTTTCGTGGTAAAGACGGTTTCGGGCAGAGAGTTGATTAACGGCTGCATGGAATATCTCCTTTACGTCCTGACCTTCTTCACCCACTCCAGATCGCCCTTAGCCCAGGCATAGACCAAGCCAATAAAGAGAATGCCAATAAACAGGAAAATCTCCATAAAGGCGAACATCCCTTGTCCGCTCTCGATCCAACGTCGAAAAGTGCTCGCTACCGGGAAGATAAAGGCAATTTCTACCTCAAAGATGATGAAGATCAGGGCAATAATATAAAAGCGCATGTTAAAATTGACCCAGGCACTGCCGCTGGCTGGCTCGCCGCACTCGTAGGTAGAGAGCTTGCGCGCCTGGGGGTTAGAGGGGCGGAGAAAGCGGCCGATCAATAGGTTCACACCCACAAAGGCAGCGCCAAGGACCATAAATACTAAGACGTTAGCAAACTCAAAAAGCATAGCGTAATCCTATCTGAGACTAACGAAATAATAGACATAAAAGTATCTAGGGGTCAACCTGATGGCCGCTTTCGATTCAGGCTTGCGCTAGGTGGAAGAACTCAACGGCGTTGCCGCACACCATTTTGTATTTTTCCTCCTCCGGCACGCCAGCGAAGTTTCTTTCAATGACACGCATGGAATCAGGCCAGTCGGATTCCTGGTGCGGAAAGTCAGAACCCCAGATTAGACGATCCACGTTGATCTTGTGGCGTAGCTCAACTCCAACCCGATCGAATTGAAAGCCCCACAGGCAGTGCTCGCGGATGTACTCACTTGGGAGACGACTCAGCGGTTTGAAGCCCAGGAGCCGCTGAGCCCACCGGTAATGGCGGTTGTAACGCACGTCCGCACCCTGCAGGAAGAAGGGAATCCAGCCAATCTGGTTTTCGGCGAAGAAGAGCCGCAGGTTTGGAAACCGATCAAAGAGTCCTGATAAAACCCACTGAGCCGCGGCGACCGAACCGCTTCCTCGTACGGGGCCAAAGCGCGCCACCTGATCGACCAACCCAGTAACGATCTTCTCCATAATCCCTTCGGGTTCTTGCGGGAACTTGAAAAGAGGACCGGCGCGTTCGCCCGAGCGGTCGAGATCAACGTGAACGCTTACCGGCATATTCAAGTCCAGGGCTGCCGCCCAGAATCGATCATCTTCTTCCGATGGGTACGCCTTTCCGCTGGGAAATCCCAGGAGAAGAACGGTCTTGAGACCCATCTTGGCGCAGTACTCCATCTCTTCAATGGTATCTGCCACATCGTGCGTCAACGGCAAGATCCCCACGCCGATGAGACGGTCTGGGTTTACAGCGCAATACTCCTCCGCCAACCAACTGTTGTACGCACGAACCACCGCCTTGTAAGCATCATCGTCCTGAATGTTGCGCCAAAGCTTAGGTCCCCCTTGCTGTGAAGGGAATAGTACTTCGGCGTCAATGCCGTCTTGATCTTGCTCGCGGAGCCGCTGTGCCGGACTGCCCGTCCCTGGCGTTCCTTCGTACTTGGCGCCGAAGGGGACGTATTGGTCCCGACCCTTGCCACCGTAGAGATCCGCTGCGGCCGCCGGTCGAGCCAGCTTGTTATTGATTGTCCATCCGTCACTCCCATCCGGCAGGCGCACAAGGCGTGGCGCCCGATCGCGATATTGCGCCGGAACGCGTCCTATCCAATGCTTCGAGTCGATTTCCAGGTGCGAATCACCCGAAATGTAATGATAATTTCTTGCCACTACCTTTTCCTCGCCTCTTAGCGAATCTCCCGTGAACGCCTACCACAAAGCAACGGAGGCCTAGTTGGCCAGAACTACTTTTTATATCATCTCGCCCACAAAGTTTGTCAAGTTACACTGACAACTCAACGGCAGCAAGGTAACATGGTCCTCTCTTTGCTACATGACAAGGAGCAAGGGGTGCAACCGCTTTGAAGAAGTGGAGCACCCGAAACCGAAACAATCGGTTTTTCCAGGCCTTATCTCATACTCGGGTGGGTTTCGTTTCTTCACGAGGCAAATGGAGAAAACAAAAAGGGCCATCATGAAGGACAAAATTGTAATCCTGGAAGCCTAAGCGAATGATACGGAAAGTCATGCCTGCTCTCTATTTATGTACTGCTAGCTCTCGCCTGGCGCAACCCCTACCCGATGGGGAAAATACTGCTCGGCAGGCGACCAAGCCGCCCCGGCGAGTGGTGTAGCGATGCCGATCGTAGAAACAGATCCCTGGCGCACTCAGTATTTTACCGCCGTTTCCTGTCCCGACAATGTCATCATCCCCACCGACGACCAGCTTGCCTACCAGCTATATCCCAAGCACCGCTGGATCTACAACAAGCTTCTCATCTGTGAAACGCAAGGGCTGGAAAATGCCCCGCATGATATCATGCCGCGACAATTTCCCGTTTTTAGCAAGCCAATCTATAATCTCCGAGGCATGGGCAGCGGTGGCAAACTCATTGAATCGCCCGAGCAGTTTAAGGGTGCGCACCACCCCGGGCATATGTGGATGGCGCTTCTGACCGGCGAGCACGTGAGCACCGATGCCGCCGTGATCGACGGCGAGCCGGTGTGGTGGCAGCACACCATCGGCAAAGCTCTGGAGCGGGGCATGTTCGACTACTGGGTGACCCTCGGGGAATCGCGGCCCGAGATCGAACGGTACTGCGGCGACTGGCTGCGCCGCCACCTCAAGGGTTATACGGGCTGCGTGAATTTTGAGACCATTGGCGCTAAGATCATCGAGGCTCACCTGCGCTTTGCCGACCAGTGGCCGGACCTGTATGGTCCGGGTTGGATCGAAGCCGTCGTCGATCTCTATACGAGCGGCCATTGGCGCCTTGGCAATGAAGCCCGCCGAATAGGCTACAGCGTCGTGCTGTTTGGAGCGCATGGTCCTCATTACGAGAAGCCAGACCGCTGCGCCGTGGACGAATTTCTCAGGTGGCGGGGGGTTTCCAGCATTCAGTTGACCTTCCACGACGACCGGCCTCCGGAAATGCACACGATGCCGCCGGGCGGGTTCAGGCTCGCCATTATCAATTGTTGGAATCTCAAGACCGGATTTGAGGTCCGCGAACAACTCGCACTGATGTTCCGGTCAATCCCACCCCCTGCCAGGGCAGCCGCGTAAATCCAAAAACCGGGCTCGAAATCTAGTATAATGCAGAGCAGACGGAGCGTCGATGAAGATCGTTGAGCGGTTTCCCCACGCCGTGCGCGTGATTGAAAACTGCTGGATCCCAATGCCAGACGGTTGTCGTCTGGCCGCGCGCATCTGGCTGCCGGCCGACGCGGAGACGACCCCGGTACCGGCGATCCTGGAATACATCCCGTACCGCAAGCGTGACTTCACGCGTGCGCGGGACGAACCCATGCACCACTACTTCGCCGGCCATGGATATGCCGCCGTGCGCGTGGACCTCAGAGGCTCTGGCGATTCGTACGGCCTTTTGCTGGACGAATACTTGCGACAAGAGCAGGACGATGCGCTGGACGTGATCCGCTGGATCGCGGGACAACCGTGGTGCAGCGGCGCTATCGGCATGATGGGCAAATCCTGGGGCGGATTTAACTCATTGCAAGTAGCGGCGCGCGGGCCGCCCGAACTCAAGGCGATCATCACCGTCTGCTCCACGGACGACCGCTACGCCGACGACGTGCACTACATGGGCGGTTGCCTGCTGAACGAAAACCTGACCTGGGGCTCGGTGCTGATGAGCTACAACGCCTATCCGCCGGATCCCGAGCTGGTCGGAGAGCGCTGGCGCGCCATGTGGCTCAACCGTCTCGAGCACGCCGTCTTTTTTCCCGAACTGTGGCTCAGACATCCCCGGCGCGACGATTACTGGAAGCACGGCTCAGTGTGCGAGGACTACAGCGCCATCACCTGCCCGGTCTATGCGATGAGCGGCTGGGCCGATGCTTACACCAACGCGATTCCCCGGCTGCTGGCCGGCCTCAAGGCCCCGCGCAAAGGCCTCATCGGCCCCTGGGCCCACCTCTATCCGCACGACGGCGTGCCCGGTCCCGCCATCGGGTTCCTGCAGGAGGCGCTGCGCTGGTGGGATCACTGGTTGAAGGGCGTCGACACCGGCATTATGGAGGAGCCTATGCTACGCGTCTGGATGCAGGAAAGCGTCCCGCCGAGACCTTTTTATGAAGAGCGCCCCGGCCGCTGGGCGGCAGAAACGGAATGGCCCTCGCCGCGCATCACGCTGAAGCGTTATTGGCTCGATCCTGATCGGCTGAGCAGCTCCGCGAGCCTCAAAACACGGCTTGACTTCCGCTCGCCTGAGACGACAGGGCTCAGCGCCGGCGAGTGGTGCGGGTTCGGCACGCCGGGAGAAGCGCCACCAGACCAGCGGGGTGACGACGGTTGTTCGTTGACGTTTGACTCGGAGCCGCTCCGGGAACGGATGGAAATTCTGGGTGCGCCGGTGGCGACGCTGGAGCTTGCGGCCAACCAGCTCGTCGCCCTTATCGCCGTCCGCCTCAACGACGTCGCCCCTGACGGAGCCTCCACCCGGGTGACCTACGGGCTACTTAACCTCGCGCACCGCAACGGCCACGAGCATCCTGAGCCGTTGGAGCCGGGCAAGCGCTACCGGGTACGCGTGGCCATGAACGATACCGCGCACGCATTTCCCACAGGCCACACCCTGCGACTTGCCATTTCCACCAGTTACTGGCCGATCGCCTGGCCGGCGCCGCAGCCTGCGATGGTAAGCCTCTTTACCGGCGAGAGCTTTGTCGATCTTCCCGTACGACCGCCGGACCCGAGAGACGCCGAACTCAGGCCATTCGAACCGCCCGAGCGCGCGCCAACAGAGACAACCGAGCTTCGACCCGCTCCCTTGAAGCGAATCATCGAGCGTGACCGCGCCACCAACGAAACGACCTACACCATCTCCAGCGGTCGCGGCGACTTCGACGGCGAGGCGCTGGCACACATCGAGGCGATCGATCTCGAGGTCGGGCATACGACGCTCAAGCGCTTTCGCATCCGCGAAGAGGATCCGCTGTCGGCTCGTGCCGAGGTCATGCAGAAGACCCTGTTTCGCCGCGGCGCATGGAAGATCCGCGTTGAGACGCACACTCGCTTTTCCTCGACCCAAGACCAGTTCCTGCTGCAGGCTGAACTCACAGCATACGAAGGTCAAAAACAGCTCTTCGCGCGCACCTGGGAGCGCCGCGTAAAGCGCAACCTCCTCTGAGCCCTAACATCTCCTGAGCTGCCGCATTAGAGTTTCCCACTCTGCGAATTTCTTCTCGTACTCTTCAACTTTTTACCTCTCCACAGCTCCGTAGCGACATTTTCTCATTTTCGGAATTCCGAAAACGTGGAAGTTTCGCCAGCAAGGTCAGGAACTTTGCATTCAACGGTTAGCTCGTGTCTCGCAAAGACGGGGGCGAGAGAAGACCCCTTGAACGGCTTGAACGATTTGAACGATTTGAACGACTTAAACGCTTCGGAGGCCAACGGCGAATTGCACCCTAGGTATCTCGCTCGCTCGTCGGTCCCACCTCGCCGCTGCACCAGGGGACGAACGTCTTCATCCTGCACGTTGCGCCGTGGGCCGCGAGCTCCTTCTCGAAGAGCTCGTGGATGTCGCGGTCTTCGTCCTCGTACTCGATCTGCCAGCCGCCCTCCTTCATGCTCCGGTCCGCGTACTCCCCGCCGCCGCCCCGGGGCGAGTTGACGCCCATATCGCCCGACCGCAGCGCCAGATAGCGGGCCCGATTGGTCCCGGTGTTGAAGTGCTGGTGGAAGCAGTTGTCGCTAGGGACGGTGACCATGGACCCGAGCTGCCAATCGCACTTGATCATGTCGGAGCGGTCCTCCTTGGTCCAGACCAAAGAGTAGCCTCCGCTGCCGCTGAGCAACACCAGGTGCGCGCCCGGGCCATGGCGATGGGCTTTCTTGTATGTGCCTAGGGGGAACTCGGACATGTGGCTCTTCATGTTGTTGTCGCCCATCTCCAGCATCGCGTTGATGCCGCCGGCGCCCCGCTCCTTCCAGCCGTACAAGAGCATGTCCGGCGCGTTGGCGATGAAGTTGGACTGCCATATCCGCCGCTTGAAGAGCTTGCCCTTACCGCTGAAGTAGTCCTCCTCGCCCGCGTAGCGGGAGCGGAACTTGAAATCGGTGTTGAATATGAAATCGTGGTCCCGGAACAGGCGCATCATGGGGGGCGCGTTGGTCACGGCGATGTAGCGGGCAGGCTCGTGGCCGCTGCCGTTGAAGTTCTGGTACCAGGCGTTGAGCGGAATGCAAAAGAGGCTTCCGGCGTGCCACTCGAAAGTCCGCTTGCGCTTCTCATCCTTCTCATCTTGCCAGATCGTCGTTCCACCGCGGCCCGAGACCACATAGATCGTGAGCTCGTACATATGGTGCTCCGGCTCGGACTTGCCCCCAGGCCTGATCTCGACCACGTGACAGTCGTTGGGCATATGGCGGCTGGCGATGTGGATGACTGCGCCGTCGCCCCCCTTACGGGGCCACGGCCCCAGCTCGAGCTCCGAAAGGCTCGGGAAGTAGAACTCCTCATAGACTTTCACACCTTCCTTCTTCAGCCACGCCTCGTAGGCGTCGGCTGTCCTGTACTCTTCGAGGCCCTCCTTCGGGGTCTCGGCAACCTTCATGTCGGTGCCTAGCATTACCATGGTTGAAATCCTCCTCTAATGAAAAATGATAGGAATTCGCCTGCCCCAACGCTATTGGATTCTAAGGATGGAAGTCAAGCAGAAATTGGAGGTCTTTCCCGACCTTGTTGCAGCCTCAACTAACTCTAGGTGGAAGATCGTGTTGTTAGTCATCGGTCCCGAATGTGACGCGGATCTTGGATCTTTGACGATGGAAGCCCACTAGTGGAGTCCCTCCTACAAAGGGGGTCAACTATTTCTGTCCATGGTCCCCATTGCCATCCTAATTCATTTTGTCTACAGTCTAGCTCACCAAGGCAACTTTTACTTCATTGATTATTGCAGCACGCCGCAAGGAGGTCAGGCGAAGTTAATGGGCCTGATACAAGGAGGTGCTTTATGCGAGTTGAGACTGAGAGAAAGATGAGGCGCTGGCGGGAGCAGAGATGGCTCCTCGATCAGGTGATCCAAACAAGAGGTCTTGATTGGGATCAAGGCCGGACGGGCAAGGTCTTACGCAACTGTGGCCCAAGCGTGGCCGGCGAGCTTCAGGAGATTGGCCGGAGGGTGCAGAAATTTATGGACATCCCGCGGGAGTTTTCCCGGGCGGCTCAACGCCGGGAGGAGCTGGCATCGGTCTCGGAAAAGGCTGGACACGAGGTAGAGGCCGGCGAGCACTATTACGTCGCGGCGACCTTTTACACCAATGCGCAGTGGGCGATCTACGAGGATGAAAACCCCAAGAGGATCGCATGGGGGGAAAGGAAGAGGGCCTGCTACGACAAATTCATCCAGTTCGCCAACCGACCTATTGAGCGCGTGGAGCTGCCCTTCGAAGGAAAGTCCCTTCCGGCGCTGCTTCACTTGCCTCCGCGAAGAAACCCAGGGGAAAAATTCCCTTGCGTCCTTTCTATCCCGGGCATGGACGGGGTCAAAGAGGACACGCCTTTGCACAGCGATCCATTTCTGGAGCGGGGGGTAGCCCTTCTCTCCATTGACGGTCCAGGACAGGGAGAGGCTAGGTCTAGAGGCATTAAATGTACTGCGTCGAACTATGAAGATGCAGGAAAGGCAGCATGCGAGTATCTCTCAAAACGCGCCGAGATCGACGCCAACAGGCTGGCCATCTTCGGCTCCAGCATGGGTTCTTACTGGGGCACGAGGGTCGCTTCTGCTGAACCCCGCTTTAAGGCCTGCGCCGTGAGCGGAGTCTGTGTCGAACCGGGACAATACTCGATCTTCAATACCGCCTCGCCTACCTTCAAGCTCAACTATATGTATATGGCGGGATATGACGATGAGGCGGCCTTTGACGAATTCGCCAAGACCTTGACCCTGAAAGGGCTGGGCTCAAAAGTAACCTGCCCCTACCTTATCGTTGCGGGCGAAGACGACGAGCTTTGCCCGATTGAGTTTGTTCATCAATTAATGGATGAGATCCGCGGGCCCAAACTTTTAGTGGTATACGAAGGGGAAAAACACTCTATTCGCAACCCGCGGGCCCGGACGATTATTGTAAACTGGCTCAAAGATAGACTCGACGGCAAAACTTTTAAGCCAGAAAAAATCCTTGCGGAGCTGAGCGGCAGAGAGGTGCACACGGACTGGTAATAAGTTTGTTCAAGTACGCAATGGCTTCTTAACAACCCGAATTTGGCTGAGTCAAAAACAGGTGCAGGATGAGGATTGCCTATGGCGACTTGATATCGGGAATCAGCGGAGACATGGTCGTGGGCGCGCTCCTCGACCTCGGCCTCCCTATAAAGGAGCTAAAGGCAGAGCTTGGGAAAATCCCTTCGTTAAGCTTCCGCATTGAGGTCACAAAAAAGAGCCTTCACGGCATCCGCGCGACCCGCTTCCGTGTAGTATCGCCCAAGAAAGAAGCTGAGCGGACCTGGAAGCAGATCCGCCGCTTGGTTGAGCAGAGTTCCTTAGCTCCCGAGGTTACAGAGCGGGGACTCAAGATCTTCGGTCGATTGGCAGAGGCGGAGGGAAAGATCCATGGCGTCCCGCCCGATAAGGTCCACTTCCACGAGGTCGGCGCTACCGATTCCATCGTCGACATCATGGCCACAGCCATTGGAACCCATTACTTGAACATTGAATCCTTTTGCTTTTCCCGCATACCCCTAGGGCGAGGTCTAACCCGCTCCAGACACGGCCTTTTGCCTCTTCCTGGGCCTGCCACACTCGAGCTTCTGAAAGGTCTTCCGGTCCAATGGACCCACCTAGATGGCGAGACAGTTACACCCACAGGCGCCGCCGTCATGGCTGCCCTGGGATCTCGTTTCGGGGAGGCACCGCGGATGATCATCGAAAGGATTGGTTACGGCGCCGGCGAAAGAGAGTTTCCTGATCGTCCCAACCTCTTCCGTCTCCTCCTGGGTCAGGACGATACAGCTGGGGGGCAGGATGAGATGCTCATCATAGAGACCAATATCGACGATATGAACCCGGAGTTTTATGATTATGTCGTGGATCGTCTCTTTGCCGCAGGGGCACGCGACGTTTTTCTATCACCGATTCAGATGAAGAAGAACCGACCGGGTACCCTACTCAGGATCATTGCCGAGCCACCGCTCAGAGAGAAGCTTGCACAGATCATCTTTCAGGAGACCTCAACCATCGGCCTCCGTTATTATCCGGTTAAGCGGGTGATCCTGAAACGCAGGCTCTCAACAGTTAAAACCAGATTCGGCACGGTAAAGCTCAAAGTTATCGAAGAACCAGACGGGACAAAAAGAGCGACACCCGAATACGAAGACCTGAGGCGAATTGCCCAGGCTAAAAAGATACCTTTGAAAACCCTCTACGACGAGGTGCTGAGGAGCTTTAAGGCATGAACCGCCTGATGCCCAAGCTCAGCTGTCGGTGCTAAGCGACCGGTCTTAAGCGCAGTGTTTAGCACCCCCGGTCCTTAGTGTTGCGATCATATACAAATATTTGTATACTCTGCTGTGGCTGAGAAACCGGTCTTCTGGGTCGGATCGTCTCTCAACGACCTCAGAGCGTTTCCTAAGAACGCCCGACGCATAGCCGGACACCAGCTCCATCTTGTGCAACTCGGCCTAGACCCAGCAGACTGGAAGCCGATGCCAAGCATCGGTCCCGGCGCGGCTGAGCTTCGGATCCACACGGGGCTTGAGCACCGGGTTTCTACATTGCCAAGTTCAGCGAAGGCATTTATGTCTTGCACGCGTTCCAGAAAAAGACCCGCAAGACTCCAAAGCGAGAGATAGAGTTGGCTAAACGCCGCCTGCGAGAAGTGATTCTGATGCGACGGGCTAAGTAAGGAGACAACCCATGCGCATTAAAGTAACCCGCTCAAGCGGGAACGTGTTCAAGGATCTGGGCTTCTCTGCCGAAGAGGCAGAGCACCTCAAGATCCGTTCCCATCTGATGGCTCACCTTCGTAAGCTAATTGAATCCCGAGGTCTGACGCAAGCTCAGGCCGCAGATCTTTTTAAGGTAACGCAGCCCCGGATCAGCGACTTGGTCAGAGGTAAAATTGATATATTCAGTATTGATACCCTGGTCAGCATGCTCGCTTGCGCAGGCGTTCGGGTCAAAGTCTCTTTAGCGTCTCCGAAGCAGGGACGAAAAGCAGCCTAATCTAAGCTCAGCCGTCGCTGACAATCGATCTGTCTGAAGCGCAGGATCAAAAAGTAGCCTGTCCAAGCCTGTCTCCTTTCATTCCTTCTCTACGACGAGGTGCTGAGGAGCTTTAAGGCATGAACCTTCCGCTCTTCTCCTCGCTCTCGTGGATTAGCAATCTCAATGGTTATCATCTCAGTCGCCGAACTCCCTGCGCAGGATCTTCGCCGCTTCGACCATCGCGCGCATCTTGCCGAAAGCGACATCGCGCGGCAGGTACTTCATGCCGCAGTCGGGCGCGATGATTACGTTCTCGGGCTTCACGTAGGGCAGCGCTCGCTTGACGCGCGCCGTCACCGTCTCAGGCGTCTCGACGCTCGTGTCGGAAAGGTCGATTGCTCCCACCATGATCTTCTTGCCCTCGAGCTTCGCGAGCACCGCGCAGTCGAGCCTTGACTGCGCGGTCTCTATCGAGACCTGCCCGCAGCCGCAGCTGGCGAGCTCCGGAAGGAACGAATAAGCCGAAGGCCGCTCGTGAATGATCGCAGCGTAGCCGAAGCAGATGTGCACCGCGGTTGTGCCCCGGATGCCGTCGAGCGCCCGGTTGAGCGCCTTCAGACCGTACTGGCGTGCCTTCTCCGACCGCGCCTGCATGTAGGGCTCGTCGATCTGCACCACGTCAGCGCCGGCAACGAAGAGGTCGCGGATCTCCTCGTTCACCGCTGCGGCGTAGTCCATCGCCGCCTCTTCTTCCATATTGTAGTAGTCGTTCTGCACCTGCTGAGTCATGGTGAACGGACCCGGCACGGTGATCTTCACCATCCTGTTGGTATGACGCTTGAGGAATTTCAGGTCGTCGACCTCGACGGCGTGCTTCCTGCGGATCTTGCCGACGATGCGCGGCACCGGGTTGGGGTGACCCGAGCGGTCGAGCGCCGTGCCCGGGTTGTCACTGTCCACGCCCTCGAGCGCTGTGGCGAAGCGGTTCGAGTAGCTTTCGCGGCGGATCTCCCCGTCGGTGATGATGTCGAGGCCCGCCTCTTCCTGCGCCTTGATCGCCATGATGGTGGCGTCATCCTGCGCCTCCGCAAGGTATGGCTCTGGGATGCGCCAGAGCTCCTTTGCGCGCACGCGCGGCGGGAAGCGTCCGGCAAGCTTCTTGCGGTCGATCAGCCACTCGGGCTGCGGATAACTGCCAACCAGCGTTGTCGGAAACAGCATCGTCCTTTCCTCACTTTCCGACTGTGCGCACCTGCTTGTTCGCTTCCTGGCCCCGCGCCTGAGCTTGCGACCGATCTAGGTTTGCAACTTCAGGGAAGAACTGCTCGGCCGTCGCCAGCGCCGATCGGCTGCAGCCCGTGTTAGGCAGCGCGAGTTTAGGGATACGAACTTTCACACAGGCTTCCTCACATACTGGGGCTCCAAGCGGATATCGTTCATGAAGCCACCAAATCTTCGGTCGATGTCGGCGCTGACATCCAATACCAGCAAGCCCTGCTCGTCAATCTCGTCCACACGATAGCTGCGACCAAGACAGAAACGAAAGACTTGCTGACTCTCCTCGGGAAGTTCAGACACCCACGGCGGCAAAGTCTCAAATATCACATAATCTCCCGCCTGAATCATGGTGACAAATGGAAATACTGTATGCGCTGCCAAACTATTGACTAAAGCTGGTCAGCATATTTCTGTTGCCGAACTTCCAGCGAATGTGCAGAGTCTCCTTGGTTTTCAAGGACTTGTCAATGACGTTGGAAAGGTACGATTGCCGACAAGCACTGAGGAGTCCACCACCTACGATGTATACCGAACCTGGTGCGCGCTAGAAGGAGACAGAAAGGACTCCCGGTACCTTTTGTCCCTTCCAACAACGCAAGCCTGGCATCGGAGACCTCCTTACAGGGACCTGTTCGCTGATGAGAACTACGACATGGGATCAAAGCAGGAGAGAGGCAAATCTATGAAGAAGTTCGTTGATTTTGTTACTAAGCTCCTGCAACGGCTAAAGGAGGAAGCTAGAGCTGGCATCAAGCGATCGAACGAGGACCTCTACGTTTTTCAATCTTATTTGAGTAACGCTCCGGGGGAGAAGTACCAAATAGAGAACAGACACACTAAGCTGAAGGAGCTTTTTGATTACTATGTCAAAAACAATAAGATCAAAGGCGACTAGTCAGAAGTAATTGTTGTGGCCTGGCATCTACTAAGAAAACATAGGTTACTGTTCGAGTTTTTGGTGAAAGAACCCCGCGGTTCGCTCACAGGCCACAAAGCCAGCGTGTTATAGAAGCAATCTGGTCTTCATCAGTCAAATTGGCAGCGTTTTCCAAGACCCCTTGCTTCAGCAAGTTCCAGATTTCAGCGGCCATTTTCGCCTCAATTGCCGCGCCGATGAAAAAGGTGTGGGGTTTGACCTTGTGTTTGGCGAAGGCCTTATGAATTCGATCCAGTGCCGTCCGGGCCGTCTTCCAATGCTCGTCCGCGCCAGCCGGATCAATCCCCCCTTTCAATTCTCCTAGAGCAATGTATGAACTAGGTTTCTTGTATGTGTCACGGCCCAGATCTTCTGCGCTACAGTTGAACAAGGAAAAATCAACATTGTTTCGGAAAAAAGGGACGGTGAGGTTGTAGACAAGCGACCGGGGTTTTCCCCGTAACTCCCAGCAAAGGCCGCGTAGATGGAGCTCAATATCTGCGTCATCTTCCGGCAAGTCTGCCCAGACGTTGGTTTCGGAATGGAGCCATTTGCCTGTTTTTCCGGCCAACCTCAGGTGGGCGATAATCGAGCGGGTAAGTTTTTTCTGCGCCATAAAGCCGCCAATATTCCGCATTGATCCACCAAGAGTATCGCCGCGAGTAAGTAAGAAACGGAATACAAGTTCTTCAACGAAGTTCACACCTGACACCGGTACAAGCGCCGATTGGAGTCCAGGGATTTCCAGAAGGTCGAAGGGGTGTTTAGCCTGTGACGCAGCGTGCTTCAGTGCGCGCGCCTGCTCGACGTAAGGCGTCGCGCGACGGTTCTTCTCCAGAGCTAATGCGACAAAGCCGGCGCGGACGGCTTCGTTTGTCGTTTCGAGGTCGGCGGCAGTTTTGAGGTGAAAAAGATATGGTTTGCTCATTGTTCGAGGCTTTCAATTCGGCGGAGGCCTAGACACAACCGCAATGCTCCTGCAGTTGCCGGCTCCTCGCTTTGCCTTCGTTGTTAGCGATCAGCTTACGCTGACGATGACAACAGAGCAGAGTCCGCGATATCCTTCGCCATCGCGCGATCTCCATCGAGAAGAGCATCCACTGCTCGTATGTAGAGCGACCTATAGTCAACGTCTCGCTTAAGTTCAGGCAGCTTGATTTTCGAAAGAGGTCCCGGCTCATACTTGATTAGACCGTCGGCATACTGACGACCCAGGCGGCGAATTTGTCGCTGAGCTACTGAGGAAAGTAACGCCAGAGCCCACATGTACCATATCTTTTGGTTCCGATTCCGAAAAGTCACGACGTAAAGCGTGTTTGTCGCGTTCAAACGCCGCATTTCGTTGATGCAGAGCCATGGTCCGTGTTGACTCATTCCGCTCAAGAAGGCATCAGCGTTTTTGGGCATTGGCGTACGATACCAAGGCTCTCGAATCGACACCTTGTACGCTTCGCGAGTGCAGCCGCCTTCGATGGCGTCGAGGTCTAAGTAGTCCCTCACCTTCGGACGTTTCGCCACTTGCATAGAAGGACTAAAGAGCCAAATGCGTTCGCCTGATGACTTAAGCTTGTTCCAGTCCTTCCGGTCCAGATAGGCAGACTGAAGATGTCTCGCCTTTGAGACAACCGGCGTAAGCGCGGCCGTGGGAAGCTCAAGAGCCTTTCGCCTCTCCTCCGTCATAAGAAAGTAGGAGACGTCGCCCGTCACGCCGCCAAGCCGAACCTCGGCGACTGCGTCCAATGTGACCATCGAGATAGCAGATCGCACAGTGCCAGATGGACATTTATGGCCGTTGCGGCTACCGCTCTGCGATAGTCCCTGTATTAGACCTTCGCGTGTTTCAAAATGCTTTCGACTCACCTTGCATGGGGGAGCGTTATAGCCACGCGCAACCGCAACCAGTGTGCCTTCTTGAACGTTCTCAAAGAGGGGGCGCTCGCAGCGGTACAGTTCTAAGCTGCTAAAGGTTTCCCGCACCGCCCGCCGTATAGCGACTGAATAATTTGCGAATTCGGCAGCCGAAGGTAACACAAACGCAAGACAGCCACCTTGCTTCAGCAAACGAAGGGAAGCGAGCACGAAACTGTACCAAACATTTGAGCCTCGGCCGATGGGCCGACCGTTGATATCCGGGACCGAACCAGCCGATTTCTGTAGACTCGGCGGTAACCGCTTGATCGAAATGAACGGAGGATTTCCAACAATACGATCAAAGCGCTGTTCCGTCTCGCTGGCCCAGCGTAAGAAGTCAACGCCACGAAATGTCGTCGCCAAACTGTCTGCCACTGAAGTTGCCGGGTCGAGATCAACGGCGACGACTCTCTCCTTTGGGACTCCTAAGCGTGAAATCGCCTCAACAAATACACCCGTGCCATGCGACGGCTCGAGCCACGATACCTGCGGCTCGTCGCCAAGGGCGCGCACAATCGCCTCGGCCAGATCCGCGGGCGTGTAGACCTTACACGATGCCGGAACTTTCATAGGTTCGGTTGTATCAACCCGAGTAAAATATGTTGGCTGATGGCTTTTGTCTTTTAAAAGTCGTCCATGGCGAGCCGGTTGCCTCACGAATCTTTTGGCCTTGCCAATTAAGCAAGCTACCCAAACGAGATCCCTGACACACTCTCCATTGCTTGACAGGATCAGTCTCTCGGGAAGTGTGTTCATACCACGTGTCGTGAAAAAGCTCGGCCAACAAGAAATCCAGCGCATCCATTGGCGTAACCAAAACCGCAGGTAAGCGGGGTACAGGAAGATTAGAAGGAAACTTGTGGTCTTCATGATCCAGGTTGATCTGGGTATGAAAATGGCACCCCGGCGAATCTGCGCCCCCAACCTCAAGAGTCCAACGTGCAAGTTCTATATCGGCACCATTAGTGCCGGGAGTCCAGATCACTATCTTTGTAGAGGCAAGCCCCTGCAGTGTGAAATATGGACTTCGGAATGCTTTCTTTTTGCCCTTCGAAGGAGGCTTACTGATCTGCCATACACCACTTATACACCCGTACAGCTTATAGTTGCCTTTTCGGGGTTTGGCTTCATATTCGCCCTCGCTGAACTCGGTTTTGACAGGATCATTCTCCGAAATCGACCACGAAAGTTGAGCACCACTCGGATGCCGCTCGCGCTCAAAATACTCCAGCTGTCTCTGCCATTCTGGGATCACGTTGTAGAACGAGCGAGAATCTAGGAATGGCTGAGCGAGCCTTTTCATGTTCACTATTTCCTTATGCATTTCTGCAAACGAAAATTGAAGGCCTTGATATGCCATTTATTTCGCTCGAATATCAGTCAGCCGTCTCAAGCTTATGTCTATCTTCTCCAACGACCAGAGCCCGGAGGCGGGGATGTTCCCTTGCCAACTCAATGGTTGTCCAGGCTTGGTCCGCATAAGGAGGCCAGTCATCTAGGCGTATCCGGACAGCATCATCCATGGAAAAAAATTGTCTTAGAGGCCTAAACTTACTACCGAGGCACACTATCGGGTGATCTGAGGGGGAACTTGCAGGCAAAGAGGTGCGAGCGATCTTCTTGATTGAATGTCGTACCGCGTCAATATCTGACGAGTTACCTTTCGTAATGTGCCATAGTAAACGTTCAATTTTTACACGCCACCAACGTGCACCAAGAAAATCTGAAAGAATTCCATTGTACTTGCAACTGTTCAGTTTTACGGAAAGCGGGCTACTATTGTTGAGTTGCCCACGCAGCGCATCGTAGTCGATTCGCAGCCGGGCAGCTAACTGCCGGGTAGTCCAAAGAAAACACGGATAGGGAAGAATCCTATGAAGCAGCCATCGTAAGATAACTAGACCGTGTGACCACTCGGAAAGTTCGTGAACTGGAGGTTGACACGCTTCGACATCTTGCAATATCAGATCGGCATCGTCATCGTTTTGTTGAATACCAAGCAGGTTTGCGAGTTGCCGGATTGGCTTGCCTGGTTGCGTCGGCCACCGGGCCGGCAATTTCATGACGGCAGCCGCCAGGTCAACAATTTGGGTAACATTAACTCTTTCTTTTCGAAAAACCCATTCCAAATTGTTCAGTCTTGCGAGAGCATGTTGCCTATACTCATCGGGTAGAGGTCCTGCAAGTTTCTGGATATGACCCGTAAAAATAGCAAAAGCAACTGGAGTATCACTTTGACTGTGGATTTGGCGGCGCAAGACACTCACCAACGCTAACCCATCACGTGGCTGCAATGCAACGGAAGACGCTTCGTCTCGCTCTAACCAATTGTCTAGTTGGTAGTCAACCAACACAAGGCTCACCTCAAGCAAATCTTGAAGCTCGACCTCTTGAGGATGAAGTACGCTTACTTTGGCGCGACCATGAGTACGTTTGAGCCTTTTAAGAACAATCTCATCCTCGTGATCATCAAGGATCAGTATCCTAGGCTTCTTCTCTGCTGGCATATAAATTCAATCTTCGAACCTGATCTCCAAAGCGGTACTAAAACCGGTGCTAGGACGGGCAAACCGAATGGTCGCTCCGTACTCTTCTAACATATTGCGGGTTATCGGTAGTCCCATACCCATGCCCTGTCCAAGAACCGGATCGGCTTCTACCGTTGTTGACTCAAAGGGCTTGAACCAATGTTCTCCTTCTTCTGGTTCTACGGCAACGCCTGTATTTTCGACTAGTAATACAACTGCTCCATCATCCTCTCGGTTACCATGAGCCAATATGCGACCTTTTTCACCGGCAGCCTTAACTGCATTCGTCAACAAATTTGAGAAGATAACGGTCAATTCGGCGGGAAACATGGGCGGAGATTTAAGCTCCTCTGGAATCTTGTTCGAGATAGAGATGCCCCTGCGTTGTGCTAAGTGATCGACGAGATTTCTTCCTGACTCGAAACGTTTGTGCAGACTTTGGCGGGATCGTCTCCGCCTTGCATCGGGAGAAACCACATCTGTCAAGTATGACGCTTGTCGCTCCACACTGCGCCTCAGGTCACCCATAGCTGCTTGCAGTTTGGCCATTTCGCTACGAAGCGATGTGGGCAGGCGCGGGTCTTTCCTTATCTCCGCAATGTGGCTTTCTACTTCGGCAGTCCCTCCGAGCAGACTATTTATCTCATGGACAAACGCTGTCATCTGCATCCCGACAGACGCGAGGACCCGTAATATTCCTCCTTCGCTGAGGAGCTGATCAGATAGGCTAGCAGTCTCGGAGAATTCCTCGGCTGCCTTAGCGATTCGGTTCCTTGCCGCTTCGAAATCACCCTTAGCAGCGAGCTTTTTCGCCTCGTCGGCGTGTGCAGTAGCGATCTTAATCGAGTCGGAAAGAGCCTTTCGAAGCTCGACACGTGGAATATCATCTTTACTGGTAGACTTAGCTCTCCGAGCTTCGCTCCGTTTATCTCTTAGGTCTCGTTTGGCTGCTGCTCGAACTCGTACAGAAAGATAGATGGCAGTCCTCACCACTTGGGCTAGATTCTCATAGGACTGGTCTGGGATGAACCCTTCTCTATTGACAATCATGCGGAGTTTTGGAGCACCTGCGAGAGTTAGAAAAACTGCCCCAAAATAAGCATTTTTTCTTAGGAACTGAAGGCCCTCTTCTTCGTCTGCTGGATTTCCGGCAAAACCTAGGTCTGATAGCAACGGCAAGGTTTTGGAGCGCTTTACATAATCTGCATCAATGGAGAGCCAGTCATCCTTCGGCTCTCCATAAGGTAGAACTCGGAATCCCTCCACGTAGATTCGAATGCCACTTGCTTTACCTAACCAAACCCTTTCGTCTCTACTTCTTTCTGGACCTTCCCTGATTAGAACTCTCGCCTGGAAAAAAGGGCCCAAAATAGGAACTAGATGGTCCATTGTAAAAGAAAGCTGCCTTGATG